>JBEBGG010000061.1:0-20061 GCA_040081555.1 Vicinamibacterales bacterium | reverse complement strand
GCCCCGAGCCTTCGGCTGTGATGGTGGCGTCAGCCTCCATCTGGCGGGCGCGAGCCGCCCGGAGTGAGGCGTTCTGCGCGGTGGCGGCCTGGATGGCGGCGTCCAGTGTGAGCGTGTCTTGCGCGGCGGCGATGGTTGTGGCCAGCAGCCAGAGCGCCAGCGCCACCAGGGCGGCTGGGCGGCGTGTCATGATTCCGGTGTCCTGCATGTCTCTCGTTGAGAGATGCAGGTTCGGGCCGGAAGGTGACAGTGTCACCGATGCGTTCCGGCCTGCATCTCTTTACCGAATGTGTCCAAGGGAGGCTGGCAATGACGTTTGCGAATGAAGGCGGCGTGGATCGGTCGGTTCGGGCGGTCGCCGGTGCGGTGCTGATCGCACTTGGCTGGAGCGGCACCATTGCGGGCACCATGGGCACGGTCGCCATGGTGGTCGGGGTAGTGCTGATAGTGACCAGTCTGATTGGCTGGTGCCCGGCGTATACCCTCTTTGGGTTCTCGACCCGTCGATAGGCGACCCTGCGGGCCCGCTACAATGGCGGGCCGTGCCCCACTTCCCTCACAGTGATCCCGCATCCGCTGACGCTGTGCGGGCGGAGTACGCGGAGCTCGTGCGGCAGGCCGCACGCGGCGAGCGCAGCGCCATGGAGCGGCTGCTTGTGCGCGTGCAGGAGGCGGCGTATCGTTTCAGCCTCCTCGTGTGTGGCCATCCTGAAGACGCGGAAGACGTCATGCAGGATGCGTTGCTCAAGACCTACCAGCACGTCGGCAGTATTGCTGACCCGAACGCGTTTCGTACCTGGCTGTACACGACCGTGCGCAACGCCTGCCTGATGAAGCGTCGCCGGCACGTCGGTGAGCCCCGGCACTTCGAGTCGATCGAAGGCGAGGGGGAGGCCGGCGGTGGGCGGGAGCGCGCGATCGACCTGCCGGACACTGCGCCGCGTCCGGACGATCGGATGATGGACGGCTGGATCGATCGGCGTCTGCGCAGGGCAATACAGGCGCTGCCGCCGACCTATCGGCTCGTGCTCGTGATGCGTGAAATCGACGGCCTGTCCACCCGCGAAGTCGCGACGGTGACTGGGGCGTCAGAGGCGAACGTGAAACAACGGCTGCATCGCGCCCGCGTCATGCTGCGGCGCGAATTGGAGTCTTATGACTGAGTCGTCACGGCCCGAATGCGTCGCGCTGCTGGCGGGCATCTCGGCCTATCTCGATGGTGAACTGCCGGCCACCGAATGCGCGCTCATCGAGGCGCATTGCCAGGTGTGCGCGCAGTGCGCGGTGCTGGTCGAAGGTCTGCGCGAGACCGTCGGCCTGTGTCGGGGTGTGGCTGACCTGCCGTTGCCGGATCCGGTGCGCGCGCGCGCACGCGCGAGCGTACGCAAGTTGCTTGACGAAGTGATGGGGACCTAGTGTCCGGCCGTCAGACCGCGTGAAGTTCGAGGAGCCATGTGGCCGCAGCCGCTGGACCGGGCACCTCTAGAAGTGTCGGCGTCCGTGGTACCGTAACCCCCCAGGATGAAGCGGCTGATTCTGTTGGCGCTGGCACTGGTGTGACGGACATCAACACCTGGCGCTCCTCGCGCCGGAAGCGCCTCGAGGTTGCGGCGATTTCGAGTGTTGGCTATTTGGCGATGCGCATGCTTTGCGCAACGCTGAAGTGGCGCACCGAAGGCTTCGAGCATTTCGACACAATCGCGGCGGCGGGCCAGCAGCCGATCATGGCCTTCTGGCACGGCCGTATCCTGCCGGCCACCTACTACTTCCGCAACCGCGGCATCGTCGTCATCACCAGTGACAACTTCGACGGCGAGTGGATTGCCCGCATCATTCGGCGCTTTGGCTTTGGTACCTCCCGAGGGTCGTCATCTCGTGGCGGGGTCAAGGCGCTGTTGCAGTTGAAGCGAGACATGGCGGCAGGTAAGCCAGCGGGCTTTACAGTGGACGGTCCGCGCGGACCCGCTCGAGTGGCGCAGGCCGGCGCCGTGTGGCTCGCCAAGGCGAGTGGTAATCCAGTGTTGCCGTTTCATCTCGAAGCCAGCCGGCACTGGACGGTCGGAAGCTGGGACCGCACTCAGATTCCAAGGCCGTTCTCGACGGTGAGCATCGTCATCGGCGAACCGTTCAATGTGGCGGCGGACGCAGACGATGCGGCGGTGGAGCAGGGACGTCAGTTCCTGGAAGAGCGCCTGAAGGCGCTCGAGCCAAGGGCACTGGCGTTGCTAGGAGAGTTGGGATGAGTCTCGTGTTGATTGCGTCCGAGCGCTTTGCCGACCACCAGACGCCACCCGGACATCCGGAGTCGCCGGCGCGCGCTCAGGTGATGGATGACGTGGCTGGCGAGTGGCGGGCGGCGGGAAACTTGGTGACGCTGCCACGCGAGGTGACTCACGACGAGCTGGCGCTGGTCCACGACGAGGCCTATCTGCGTCAGTTGGCGGCACTGGCCGGCCGTTCGGCCGCGCTGGACGCGGACACATTTACCTCGCCCGAATCGATTGGCATTGCGAGGTTGGCGGCTGGCGCCGCGGTTGGTGCGGTGGAGTTGGCGATGAGCGAGCGAGGCACCCGTGCGTTGGTGCTGGCACGCCCGCCAGGGCACCATGCCGAACGCGATCGCGCGATGGGGTTCTGCTTCTACAACAGCATCAGTGTGGCCGCGGCGGTGGCGCGCAAGGCCGGCGCCGCCCGTGTGGCCATCGTTGACTACGACGTGCATCACGGCAACGGCACGCAGCACATCTTCGAGCACGACCCGGCGGTTCTCTATGTGTCCGTGCACCAGTACCCCTTCTATCCGGGTACTGGCGCGGCGATGGAGGTGGGCATCGGCAAGGGGGCCGGATTCACGGTCAATGTACCCGTGGAGATGGGCGCAACAGATGATGACTATCGCGTCGTGTCGGAGAAGGTCATCATCCCGGTGCTGATGCAGTTCAAGCCGGAGTTGCTGCTGGTGTCCGCCGGTTTCGATGCGCACGAGCGCGATCCCCTCGGCAACATGCGGGTGACCACCGAGGGGTTTGGTGCGATGACTATGGACTTGTGCCGCGTGGCGGACGAGTGCTGTGATGGCCGGCTCGTGGCGCTGCTTGAAGGCGGTTACGACCTAGACGCGTTGCGCGCCTGTGCGATGTGCGTGACCGACGTGCTGTCGGGCAGGCCCGCACCGGCGTGGCCGACGTCAGGGCTCAAGTCGAGTCGCGGAGAGACGTCCGTGAAACAGACGATGGCCGCGCAGGCTGCGTACTGGAAGCTCTAGTCCGGTCCCAGCCGTCCTGTGCCTGAAGCCCGGCGCCGATTAGAATAAGACCACCGATGACCGACTACGCGCCGCAGGCCCTCGACAAGAAATGGCAGCACCGCTGGACGCATGATCGGGCGTTCGAGGTTACCCTCGATCCCTCACGTCCGAAGTACTACTGTCTCGAGATGTTCGCCTACCCGTCGGGGCATGCGCATGTCGGGCACGTTCGGAACTACATCATCGGCGACATCATGGCGCGCACCAAGCGGATGCGCGGCTACAACGTGCTGCATCCGTTCGGCTGGGATGCCTTCGGTCTGCCGGCCGAAAACGCGGCGATTAAGACCGGAACGCATCCCGAGAAGTCCACGCTCGACAACATCGCGCACATGAAGGGGCAACTCCAGCGCCTCGGTATCAGCTATGCGTGGGAGCGCGAGGTTGCCACCTGCCTTCCGGACTATTACCACTTCAATCAGTGGATTTTTCTGAAGATGTTCGAGCGCGGGCTCGCCTACCGCAAGCGCTCGACGGTGAACTGGTGTCCGAAAGACCACACGGTGCTCGCCAATGAGCAGGTCGTGGGCGACGGCGTCTGCTGGCGTTGCGGTACGACGGTCGTGCAGCGCGACCTCGAGCAGTGGTTCTTCAAGATCACCGCGTATGCGGACGAGTTGCTGCAGGGACTCGAGACGCTGACCGACTGGCCTGAAAAGGTGGTCGTGATGCAGCGCAACTGGATTGGACGTTCGGAAGGGGCACGGATCAGGTTTCCGCTGGCGGCGTCCGAGGATTCGGTCGAGATCTTCACCACGCGCATCGATACCATCTACGGCGCCACGTTCGTGCTGCTGGCGCCTGAGCACCCGATGGTCGATCGGATTGCGGCCGAGCATCCGCGCCACGCCGAGTTTGCGGCACAGGTGGCGGCCTTCAGGGCGCTCGATCGTCAGGCTCGGCTCACCGGCGAGATCGAAAAGGAAGGCTTCGCCACTGGGCGCATGGCGGTGAATCCGTTCACCGGGAAAGAAGTGCCGATCTGGGTCGCCAATTTCGTGCTGGCCGATTACGGCACCGGCGCCATCATGGCGGTGCCCGGGCATGACGAGCGTGACCACGAGTTCGCCACCAAGTATCACCTGCCGATTCACGTGGTCGTTCGGACCCCGGACGAGACCGGTCACGTGGATGCGACGGCCGGTCCACGGACGGCCTACGGGCAGTTGGTGGATTCTGGTGAATACACGGGACAAGTTGCGCCCGCTGTGATCTCGCGGATGATTGCCGACGCCGATGCGCGTGGTATTGGCAAGGGCGAAGTGCAATATCGCCTGAAGGACTGGGGCGTATCACGCCAGCGCTACTGGGGCACGCCCATTCCGGTGATCTACTGCGAGAAGGACGGCGCGGTTGGCGTTCCGCTGGCTGATCTGCCGGTGAAGTTGCCGGTGGTCACGTCCTTTACGGGGCGAGGCGATTCGCCGCTGGCGCAGGTGGACGAGTTCGTCAATTGTGTGTGCCCGAAGTGTGGCGGCCCAGCGCGGCGCGAGACCGACACGATGGATACGTTTGTTGATTCATCGTGGTATTTTCTGCGCTTCTGCGATCCGCGCAATAGTGAGCTGCCGTTTTCGAAGGAGGCCGCGGCCTACTGGATGCCCGTGGACTTCTACAGCGGCGGCGTGGAGCATGCGATTCTGCACTTGCTCTACTCGCGCTTCTTCACGCGCGTGCTGCGCGATGTCGGCCTGGTGTCGTTCGACGAGCCATTCAAGCGTCTGTTGACCCAAGGCATGGTGCTCAAAGATGGCGCCGTCATGTCCAAGTCGAAAGGTAACGTCGTCGATCCGGACACGATGCTCGAGAAGTACGGGGCGGACACGCTGCGCCTCTACGTGATGTTTGTGGCGCCGCCCGAGAAGGAAGTGGAGTGGAGCGACAGTGGCCTCGAAGGCAGCTTCCGCTTCCTGCTGCGGGTGTGGAGGTTGGTCGATCATTGGGTCGAGACGATTGGTGGTGAGGCCGCGCCGGTGTTTGGCACTGAGTTCACCGAAGCCGAGCGGTCGCTCCGCAGAAAGACGCACGACACGATTCGGCGAGTCACGAGCGACGTTGAGGAGCGCATGCACCTTAACACAGCGGTATCGTCACTCATGGAATTGGTGAACGAGCTCTACGCGTTCAGTCAGGGTACCGTGAAGGGTGCGCCAGCAAGAGACGCCGCCGCTGCCACTGCCGAGGAATCCGCGCAGACACGCGCCGTGTTGCGCGAGGCGATTGACGCGTTGGTGGTGATGATTTCGCCATTCGCACCGCACATGGCCGAAGAACTGTGGGAGCGTCTGGGCCATCGCGGCGGACTTGAGGCGGCCACGTGGCCGTTGTTCGATCCAGAGCTCATCAAGCTCGATGAAGTGGTGGTGCCGGTGCAGGTCAACGGCAAGGTGCGTGCCCGGCTGACGCTGCCGGCTGGCCTGAACGACGACGAGATGCGCGAGCGTGTGCTGGCAGATGCGCTGGTCAAGGCGCACATCGAGGGGAAGACGGTGCGCAAGGTGGTCATCGCCAAGGGGCCCCTGGTGAGTGTGGTGGTCGGTTGACGCGGCGTTGGGCGCTTGGCGCTGGGCTCTGGGCGCTGCTGGCTGTCGCGATGTCTGGCTGCGGCTACTCTCTTGCGGGGCGCGGCGCCTTCCTGCCTGAGTACATCAAGATCATCGGGGTGCCGACGTTTGCCAACCGGACGACTGTGTTCAACCTTGAAACGTTGATGACCGACAAGGTGCGCGCCGAGTTCATCGGCCGCGGGCACTACCGCATTGTGCCGGATACGGCCGGCGTGGATGCGCTCCTCACCGGCGAGGTCAGCGGGGTGAGCATCGTGCCAACCGGCGTCGGAGTGAACGGCCTCGCTACCAGCTACGCGATTCTGATGACGGCACGCGTCGAACTCAAAGACCTGCATGAGGACAAGGTGCTGTGGGAGAATCCAGGTCTCGTGTTTCGCCAGGAGTACGACGCGCAGGGTCGCAGTCAGTCCGTCGACGCTGCCTCGTTCTTCACGCAGGATCTCAACGCGGTCGACCGCATGACCACCGAGTTTGCCCGGACGATTGTCAGCGCCATCCTTGAAGCCTTCTAGTTCATCGTCTTCTCGATGCCTGTAGCCACGCCGACTGTCGTCAGAGCGCAAATCGCGTCTGGCGAGGTTGATCCCGTCTATCTGCTGCAGGGGGAGGACGAGGTCGAGAAGTCAGCCCTGGCGCACGAGTTCGAGGCGCTGGTCGAGGCCGGCCTCGAGGCGTTCAACGTCGAGCGCGTGCACGTGGGCGACGTCTCGAGTGGCGACAGACTGCTGAGCACCGTGCTCTCATTGGTGGCCACGGCGCGCACGCTGCCGATGATGTCGCGCCGTCGCGTGCTGATTGTGCTGCAGGCAGATGCGATCCTCGCCCCGAAGCGGGAGAGCGATGCCGCCACCCGCGCGATGGACGAAATCGAAGCGCTCCTGAAACGTCCCGAGCCTCAGACAGCGCTGGTGTTTGTGGCCGGCACCCTCGATAAACGCAGCCGTATGTTCAAGCTGCTCAGCAAGCAGGCGACGCTGGTCGAGTGTGGGGCGATTGAGAGCCAGGCCGACGCCGAGCGCTGGATCCGCAATCGGATCGCCGCCGCCGGCAGCCAACTCGACCCGACCGGCGCCCGGCTCATCGCCGAGCGCGCCGGAACCGACGTCAGGCGCCTGCGCAATGACACGGATCGCTTGCTCCTGTACGCGCTCGGTCAGAAGACCATTACGCTGGACGACGTGCGTGCCATCGTCGGACCGGCGTCACTGCAGGACGATTGGGCGATGACCAATGCGATTGAGGTGGCTGACACCGCCATGGCGTTGAAGCAGTTGGCGCTGATGCTGGATAGCGGAGCGCCGGCAGAGAAGATTCTCGGGCAGCTGGGATGGCTGGTGCGAACCAAGTTCGCGATGCTCACGCCGGGAACACTGCGCCCCGCGATTGAGGCGTTGTTCCGGACAGATCTCGACCTGAAGCGGTCGGCCGGAGATCCGCGGGTGCTGCTGGAGCGGTTGGTGGTGGAGCTGTGTAGCGGAAGGCGCGGCGGGCGGCCGTCTGGCCGCTGGTGACCGGTCCGGCTAAGGCCGGACACTCGGCCGCCTCAAGCCGGACACGACGAGCGCCTTACGCCGCCTTGGACTTGCTCGCGATGCGGGTCGTGAGCCGCGACTTGTAGCGGCCAGCCGCGTTCCTGTGGATGACGCCCTTGCTGGCCATCTTGTCAATCAATGAGATGGTCTGCTTGAGTGCGCTCTTGGCCGCGGGAATGTCGTTGCCGTCAATCGCCGCGCGAATCGACTTCAGTGCGCCGCGCAGGCGGGAACGAAACTGGCGGTTGTGCTCGCGGTTCTTTAGACTCTGTCGATGCGCTTTGAGCGCGGATGCGTGCGTAGCCACGTAATGAAATACCTCCGGAACCTCCAATCGTAGCACAGGACATGGGAATCACTGTCGAGGGACTCACGCGGTCGTACGGCAGCCTGACGGCCGTGTCTGACCTCTCGTTGTCGGTAGCCCCGGGCGAAATCGTTGGGCTGCTGGGGCCCAACGGCGCCGGCAAGACGACGACCCTACGTGTGCTGGCCGGCATTCTCAAGCCGACCAGCGGCCGGGTGACCGTCGGCGGATTTGACTTGGCCGCCCAGGCAATTGAGGCGAAGAAGCGACTCGCGTTCATGCCGGACGAGCCGCACCTGTTCGAGTACCTGACGGTGGAAGAACACCTTCGTCTGGTGGCCCGGCTCTATGGCGTGCCCGACTTCGAGGTGCGCGCCAAGGCGCTATTGACCGAACTAGAACTGAGGGGCAAAGAAGGGGCCCTACCCGGTGAACTGTCCCGCGGCATGCGCCAGAAGGTGGTGATTGCCTGTGGACTCGTCCGTCAACCGTCGGTTCTGCTGTTTGATGAGCCGTTGACGGGGCTCGACCCAATCGGCATCAGGCGCATGCGCGACACGATCGTGCGCCGAGGTCAGGCTGGGGCGGCCATCCTGGTCTCGTCGCACTTGCTGGATCTGGTCGGAGAGGTCTGCACCCGGATCATCATCATGGACCGCGGCCGGAAGCTGGCTGACGGATCGGTGGCCGAACTCGCGGCACGTGTCGGCGGCGGTAGTGCCGGTTCGACGCTCGAGCAGATCTTTCTGAGTGTGACCGGCCGCACCACCGGCCACCTGATCGAGTGATGCTCAGCGCCACGCTCTACGTCATTGGCTGTTCGGCAAAGAATCGTGTGAGCCGGCGATTGGCCAGGCTCCGCGAGCCGCGCTATGTGGTCAGCGCGGTTGTCGGCGCTGCCTATCTGTATTTTTCCTTCATCGGCCGAATGCATTTCAGCGAGGGGGCGCGCCTCGGTCGCACGCTGCTTCCTGCCTTGATCCCAACATTTGCTGGTGCCCCGTCGGTCGGCGGATTGGCGCTGCTGGTCGGCGCGCTGCTCACGCTCGCTGTGCCGATGCCCAGCGGCTTGCTCACGTTCTCACGCACGGATCGCGAGTTTCTGTTTCCCTCGCCGATGTCGCGGCGGCAACTGTTGTTCTATCGCCAGCTGCGCTCGCAGATGGGCGTCGTGATCGCGCCAGTCGTCATCGCACTGACGTATCCCTTGGCGACACCAGGCGCGCGCGTGCGCGCATTCGTGTCGGTGTGGCTGGTGTTGACGATCTGTCAGATCTTCTTCACCGGCATCGCCCTGAGTCGGGCGAGTCTTGCGGCGCCGTCGACACGAGCGCGCGTCATCGCCTGGTTGCCAAGCCTTGTAGTGGCGGCGTCGGCGATCGCGGTCGTCCTTGGCGTTGTCCAGGCGGTGTTCACCCAGACGCTCGAGGTCGATTCTGCTAGAGCGATGCTGCGGCTGTTGGTGGACACCTGCCAGCGCGGCTGGCCTCGAATCGCGTTGTGGCCCTTCACCGCGATCGCAGCGCCACTCTTTGCGCAAACGATGCCGGCGTTCATCCTGACGCTTGCCGGGGCGATCGCCGTCTACCTGCTGATTCTGGGATGGGTGCTGAGCGCGGACGAAGCGTTTGACGCAGTGATCGATACCACGGCCGACGCACCGGATCGTCCCGGCCGAGGGCGCGTGTCGTACAAACCGCGTCACATGCAGTGGACCCTCGCGCTTGAAGGTCGGCAGGAGACGCCGTTTGTGTGGAAGACGCTCACGCAGGTGCTCCGTGCCGTGAATCGGCGGCTGCTGATCCGTGTCGCAGCGGTGGGGGTGTGGCTGACGGTTGTGCTCGTCATGGTGGCCGGCCGCGCTCGTGGTGTCACGCAGATCGCCGGGCTCTTTGCGGCGTTTGCAGCGTTGTTCGTCGTGTTCTTTGGTCCTCAGATGGTGCGTCTTGACCTGCGGCAGGACTTGCAGCATCTCGAGCTGTTGAAGACCTGGCCCGTTCGAGCCGGCACCACGATTCGTGGTCAGATTCTCGGGCCGACGGTCGTGGTGACGACCGTCGCGTGGGCTCTTGGGGCCGTGGCCCTTGTTCTTGGGACGGCGGCTCTTCCCGGCATGACGATGGCGCTGCGAGTAGCGGGAGGCGTTGCGCTGATGATCCTCGCGCCGGCCCTGACTCTGGCACAGTTCACCGTGCACAACGCCGCGGTGCTCTTCTTCCCAGCATGGATCACCACCGGTTCGGCGCGGCCTCGCGGCGTGGACGCCATCGGGCAGCGCATGATCATGCTCGGCGCCACCTGGCTCGTGCTGATCGTTGCCGTGTTGCCTGGGGCGATGGTCGGAGGAGGAGTCTGGTGGGGCTTCCAACGCGTGATCGGACCGTGGAGTCTGATTCCAGCGGCGCTTGCTGGCGCGTTGGTGATGCTGTGTGAGGTGATTGTGGCGACCGAAGCGCTCGGTTCAGTTTACGAAGGACTCGACCTCACCTCAGTCGAACGGAGTCAAGTCTGATCACGGTAATGGTGGGGTATCCGTGTACTTGACGACGGCGCGCCCATCGATCAGGTCCACGCTACGATAGAGCTGCGTGCCTGGCGCGTGGACCTTGGTCTGGCCGGCGAGCTTGTTGACCTTCACGACGTAGTTCTTGGTTTCCTGATAGGGCGGAATGGTTTGTCCGTGCCGGTCGACCGCGGCGGGCCCGGCGTTGTAGGCCGCAAGTGCTAAGCCTTCGTCGTTGTCGTAGCGGGTGAGCAATTGTTTCAGGTACTGCACGCCGGCCTCGACGTTCTGCGCAGGATCGTACGGGTTCCTGACACCAAACTGACGCGCTGTGGCGGGCATCAACTGCATGAGGCCCATGGCACCCTTTGGCGAGGTGGCGATGGGATTGAAGGCCGACTCAACCTGGATGACGGCTTTCACGAGAGATTGTCGGACACCGTTCTTCCGTGCGTGCTCGAGGATCAGGTCGTGATACGGCTCGGCCCGCGTGGAGGCCTCGCCGCCGGTGACACCGGCCTCCGAGGACCAGGCTGATGCGTAGGCGGTGTAGGTATGGATGGCATCGGCGCTGGCGCCGGGCTGCTGGTTGGAGAGCACGAGGCTGCCGTCAGCCGCACGCCAGCTGAAGATTTGCGCAGATGCCGGCAACCCGCTCGCGAGGATGAGCAGGCAGACAGCGACACCACGGGCGGCGAGCAGGCGTGTAGGCAATGAAGAATCCGCGCGAGTAGGGGGGAGGCACCCGCTGTCTTCTCCTATCGGCCGCTCTGCCAGGGACTTTAGCCAGCACTGACTGCAGGGGGGCAGGAGTGCTACGCGGCTGCTATTCCTGCCATTGCGGGAAGTTACGCGAGGAGCTTCTGTAGCACAGCGGGGGCCGCGGCGAGCAGCTCGTCGATCTTCTCCGGCTGTTTGCCGCCGGCCTCGGCGAAGTCGGGCCGACCGCCGCCGCTGCCGCCGACCATAGGCGCCAGCTCCTTGACCAGCTGACCGGCTTTGACGCGTCCGGTGAGGTCCGCCGTGACGCCGACCACCACTTGCACTTTGCCTTCACTCGAGGAGGCGATGATGACGACACCGGACGTGAGCTGCGACTTCATCGAATCCGCCAGCGCGCGCAGGGCGTCCTTGTCCAGGTCGGCGACGCGTCGGCGAGCCAGGCCCACGCCAGCGACGATGACCGTGTCGTTGACGGCCTCACTGGTACCCATGGCCGCCTTGGTCTTGAGCTGACTGATCTCGCGGGTGAGGCGCTTGAGGTCGCTCTGCAGCCGCTCGACGGTTTCGACGGCCAGATCCTCGTTGACGTGCAGTGTTTCCACCAGCCTGCGGAACGACTGCCGCTGATTCTGCATAAAGGCCACCGCCCCGTCCCCGGTGAACGCTTCGATGCGGCGGACACCAGCGGCGACGCCACTTTCCGCGACAATCACGAACAGTCCGATGTCGCCGGTCGCGTGCACATGGGTGCCGCCGCACAGTTCAAGGCTGAAGTCCGGAATCGAGACGACGCGGACGGTGTCGCCGTATTTCTCACCAAAGAGTGCCATTGCGCCGGAGGCCATGGCCTCCTGAGTAGACCGGACATCCGTTTGTACCGGCGTGTTGCGCATCACCTGGTGGTTGACCATGGTCTCGATGCGCAGCAGGTCGTCTGCGCTAATGGCCTGGAAGTGGACGAAGTCGAAACGGAGTCGATCGGGTGCCACCAGCGACCCGGCCTGTTTTACGTGTGTGCCGAGGACCGCCCGGAGTGCCGCATGGAGTAGATGCGTGGCCGTGTGGTTGCGGCGGATGGCGTTGCGGCGTGAGGTGTCCACCGTTGCAGTGACGAGGTCCCGCATACGCAGCGCTCCCTGGCTCACCAATACCTTATGCGCGCGCGGAAGGCCCGCTCGGATTCGGACGACGCTGCTCACCGTGGCCTGCACATCGTCGGCAACGTTTTCGATCGTGCCCTGATCGGATACCTGACCGCCAGATTCGAGGTAGAAGGGCGTGCGTGACAACGCCACATAACCGTTCGAGCCGGACTCCAATTCGGTGACTGGCTGACGCGCATCATCGAAGAGCGCCACAATCTGCGCGCCCGGGCTGGTCGTCTCGGTATAGCCGTCGAAGTGATCGGCCGCCGCCTTCAAGGCGTCCTCGTTGTCGAGTATGAACTCGATGCCCCGCTTCGAGCCACCAAACGCGCTCCCAGCACGCGCCTTGCCGCGCTGGGATTCCATGGCCTCCTCGAACGCGGCCTTGGCGACCGCGAGCCCCTTGGTCGCGGCCGTATCTTCGATGAAGTCGTACGGCATGCCAAAGGTGTCGTAAAGCCGGAACGCCGTCTCGCCTGCGAGCGCCGACATTCCGGCGTCGAGCGCCTTCGCAATCTCGGCCTCAAGACGCGGCAGTCCATCGGTCAGGACCGTGTCGAAGCGATGTTCTTCCGCCATGATGGTCCGTTCGATCATCTCGCGGTTGGTGCGCAGCTCCGGATAGGCGTCGCCCATCTCTCGCGCCAGCACACCCACCACCGTGTGCAGGAACGGCTCGTTGAGGCCCAGGTGCTTGCCGTGACGCATGGCGCGCCGCATGATCTTGCGCAGCACGTAGCCGCGCCACTCATTCGACGGAATCACACCGTCGGCAATCAGGAACGTGGTGGCGCGCGCATGGTCGGCCACAACGCGCATCGACGTATCCGCGTCCGGATCCTCGCCGTACTTCTTGCCGGCGAGACCGCCGATGTGTTGCAGCAGCGGCTGAAACAGGTCCGTGTCGTAGTTCGAGTCTTTGCCCTGCAGCACCGCCGTAATGCGCTCGAGCCCCATGCCGGTGTCGATGGAGGGCGCGGGCAGGGCCGTGAGCACGCCGCCTTCGCCCCGCTCGAACTCCATGAACACGTTGTTCCAGACCTCAATCTCCGGGTCATGGCCGGAGCCGCCGCGCACGTAGTAGATCTCCGAGCAGCGGCCGCACGGGCCGGTCTCGCCCATCGCCCAGAAGTTGTCGTCGGCGCCGAGTTCGAGAATGCGATCGGCCGGCACGTACTGCCGCCAAATGTCGTACGCCTCATCGTCTCTGGGGATGCCGTTCTCGCCCTTGAAGATTGACACCACCAGGCGATCGGGCGGCATTTTCCATACCTCGGTCAGCACCGTCCAGGCGTGGTGAATGGCCTCCTTCTTGAAGTAGTCGCCAAAGGAGAAGTTTCCGAGCATCTCGAAGAAGGTGTGATGTCGATGCGACGGCCCGACGTTGTCGAGGTCGTTGTGCTTTCCGCTGACGCGCATCACTTTCTGCGACGTGGTCGCACGCGTATAGCTGCGCTTCTCTCGTCCGAGGAAGACGTCCTTGAACTGGTTCATGCCGGCGTTGGTGAAGAGCAGCGTCGGGTCGTCGCCTGGGACAAGCGGCGAGCTGGGCACGACCTGGTGGCCATGCTGCGCGAAGTAGTTCAGAAAGGAGGCGCGGATCTCGTTGGATGTCATATGACTACCGACTACCGACTAGCCTTGGCTTGGTATTCCTCGAACGTGCCCTTGAAGTCTTCGACGTGGCCATGGTCGACGCGCCAGACACGGGTGCCGACTTCTTCCATAAGGTCCTCGTCGTGCGTCACCAGAAACACCGTGCCTTCGTACTTCTGCAAGGCGATGTTCAAAGCGTTGATCGATTCGAGATCGAGGTGATTGGTCGGTTCGTCGAGCACAAGCACATTCGGCTTCTGCAACATGATGCGGCAGAAGAGCAGACGCGCCGTCTCACCGCCCGACAATGCTTCGGTCGGCTTGAGACCTTCTTCGCCCGTGAACAGCATCTGGCCGAGCAGGCCATGGATGTCCTGGCGGGACGCGTCCGGGTCGAACTGATGGAGCCATTCAACCGCGGTCATGCCCTTGCGGATCTCACCGGTGCTGTCTTGCGGGAAGTAGCCGATGGCCACTTCATGCCCCCAGCGGATCGCGCCATCGTCCAAATGTTCCTTGTGCGGCGTCACGCCAGGCGCGTCAGACAGCAGCGCCTTGAGCAGCGTGGTCTTGCCAACACCGTTTCTACCGACCAGTACGATCTTTTCGCCACGATTGACAACCGCGTCGAAGCCGTCGACTACGGTGAGTGTGTCGAAGGCCTTCGAAACGCCGGTGCACTCCATGGCCAGGCGCCCCGAGGGCCTGGCCATCTGGAAGCGGATGAATGGCCGTTGAATGTTGGAGCGCGCGAGTGCGGTGGTCTCGAGCCGCTCCACTTCTTTGCGTCGTGACGTTGTCTGGCTGGCGCGGGTGCCGGCCCCGAAGCGCGCGATGAAGTCCTGGAGCTGTGCGATCTTCTTCTCGCGCTGTTCGTTTTCGGATTCGACGCGCGAACGGATCTGCGTCTTGGCCATCACCATGTCGTCGTAGCCGCCGGTGTAGGTGATGATCGTCTGGTAGTCGATGTCGGCGATATGCGTGCAGACGCCGTTCAGGAAATGACGGTCGTGTGAGATGACGATGAGCGTGCCATCGTAGCGTTCGAGAAATTCGCGAAGCCAGTGGATCGACTCGAGGTCTAGATGGTTGGTCGGCTCGTCGAGAAGCAGCGCCTGCGGGTGACCAAAGAGCGCCTGCGCGAGCAGCACGCGCACCTTCTGGCCGCCCTGAATCTCGCCCATCAACTTCTCGTGCAACTCGTCCGGGATATCGAGGCCCTGGAGCAGAATCGCCGCGTCGCTCTCAGCCGAGTAACCGTCCTCATCGCCCACGATGCCTTCGAGCTCGCCGAGGCGCATGCCATCCTCGTCGGTCAGGTCTGCGCCCTTTTGGTAGAGCGTCTCGCGTTCGGCGAGCGCATTCCAGAGGCGCTGGTTGCCCATGATCACCGTGTCGACCACGCGGAACTTGTCGAAGGCGAATTGATCCTGCTTGAGGACGCCCAGCTTGGCGGGCCGAGCCACCGTGCCCTTCTGAGGCGGAAGCTCGCCGGTGAGCAGCTTCATGAAGGTCGACTTGCCGGCGCCGTTGGGCCCGGACAGGCCGTAGCGTCGGCCGGTAGAGAACGTGGTGGAGACGTCCTCGAAAAGAATCTTCGAGCCGTACCGCATCGAGACGCCGGTGACTGTGATCATTGCTCTGGGACTGAACTCGTGAATCAGGATGGCCCCGGGCCTTGGCCCCGGACTATGACAAACGCGTATTTTACCGCGAGCGCCTCGCATTTAGCGCCTTCAGGGCGCGATCGGACTCGAAGCCCTGGGTCACCAGATAGCGATAGAGCCGCTGGAACTCGCGATCGTCGGCGATGGGGCGTTCGCCGCGAAGACGACGAGCCAGGGCCGACTCGAGGAGCGCGTCCTGATCGAGATCGCCAAAGACGGCGTCGACCGCCGCTCGCGCCGTCTCGCGCGAGATTCCGGCCTGCTCGATTTCCCGCCGGACTCTCAGTTGGCCGCGGCGTTTAATCGACGTTTGCGTCCGGGCTATCGCCGCCGCAACACGGGTGTCGTCGAGCGAGCGCTCAGCTTTCAGCCGGGCGATCGCCACGTCAATCTCGTCGCTGTCGTACTGCCGACGCTTCAACCGGTCGCAGATCTGTTTCTCCGACAACTCGCGCCTGGAGAGCATCGTCAGGGCAGTCACGTACGCGGTCGCGGTGGGACGCTCGGGGGGGCGCTGGAAGGCCTTGGACCTTGCGCTCTCGGCTCTTGGCATGGGGCTCGCCCCAATCTTACGCTCCGGAGGCCGGATCGCCAGTGTCGGCGGCAGAGGCGCGCTATCTCTGAAGGCGCTGATCAACCCGCTTGAGGCTTCGGCGCGACGACGGGCACGCCGAATGACTAAGGTCGATGGCCCAAGGTCGAAGCCCTTCGCTCGTGAGCGCCGGGCTCGCTAGCCACCAAATCGCGTAATCTCCGGCGTGCCTGCGCCGACGCCGGCGCCGATCACGCCCTTGGCCATCTCGTCGCGGCTCATGTCGGCGGTGGTGGAGATGCCTTGCACGCGTAGCTTGAACTCGTCGACGTTGGACGCCCAGCGCAGTGCTTCGTCGTAGGACACGAGGCCTTGGCGAAGCAAGCCGAGAATGGACTGGTCGAAAGTCTGCATCCCATACTGCGACGTGCCGGCCGCGATGGCGCCGTTGATGAGATGGGTCTTCTCTTTGTCGACGATGCAGTCGCGGATGAAGGCGGTGCTGATCATCACCTCGACGGCGGGCGCGCGGCCGTGGCCATCGGCGCGTGGCATCAGGCGCTGGGAAATGACTGCCTTCAGGACGCTCGCCAGCTGTAAACGGACCTGTTTCTGCTGGTGCGGCGGAAACACGGTAATGATGCGGTTGATGGTCTCGGTTGCGTCCAGGGTGTGGAGCGTCGACAGCACCAGGTGGCCAGTCTCGGCGGCCAGCAGGCCCGTTTCGATCGTTTCGAAGTCGCGCATTTCGCCGACAAGAATCACGTCAGGATCCTGTCGCAGGGCGCTGCGGAGCGCCTGCGCAAACGAGCGCGTGTCCACCGAGACCTCGCGCTGATTGACGATGGACTGATGATCCTTGTGCAGGAATTCGATCGGGTCCTCTACCGTCATGACGTGCGCGCAGCGGGCACGGTTGATGTCATCGATGAGCGCTGCGAGGGTGGTGCTCTTTCCAGAGCCGGTGGTGCCGGTGACCAGTACCAGTCCGCGCTCTTCCGATGCGATCTTGCGAAGGATGGGCGGCAGGCCGAGCTCTTCGATCGATCGGATCAGGGCGGGAATGACGCGCAGCACCATGCCGATGGTGCCGCGTTGGTGGAAGACGTTGACCCGGAAGCGTCCGAGTCCGGCCACGCTGTAGGCGAGGTCGACTTCCTGCGATTCCTTGAATTTCTGGCGCTGCGCCGCCGACATGATCGACGCGCTCATCGACACCACGTCCTCGTGCTCGAGCCGGGGTTCGTGCGTGAGCGGAATGAGACCGCCCCGAACCCGCATCATCGGGTGACTGTTCACCTTGAGATGGAGATCCGAGGCGCCGTTGTCGACAGCGATTTTCAGAAGGTCGTTAACGTGCATGAAGGATAGAAGGGGAAGCTCCCACTATCCTGTCGGCGCTCCTCAAGACGCACGATAGGCCGCATGCGCGAGGCGCCAGGCCCTGGCCGACAAAGTGCGCGAATCCGAGAAGCCCTGCCTAACGTCCAGCGTCAGTGTCTCGCGCCGACACCCTGAGCTGGCGTCGGTGCCCGCAGTAGTTCTTCGTGCGGATAGACATAGGTGAGCCAGCCGTGCGCGTCAGGCACGTCGCCGTTGATCACTTCGAAGAAGGCCTTCTGGAGCGATTCGGTCACGGGGCCGCGTCGTCCGCTGCCGATGGCGATCTTGTCGATCGAGCGGATGGGCGTCACTTCCGCGGCCGTGCCCACCACAAACACCTCGTCCGCGATGTAAAGCGCTTCGCGAGGCATGGTCTCTTCGACCACGGTGTGTCCGAGGTCCCGAGCGAGCGTCATCACCGAGTCGCGGGTGATACCAGCGAGGATCGACGAACCCACCGGCGGCGTGATGATCGTTCCGTTCTTCACGATGAAAATGTTCTGTCCGCTGCCTTCAGAGACGAGGCCGAACACGTCGAGCGCGATGCCTTCGGAGTAGCCGTCGAGCAGCGCCTCCATCTTGATGAGCGCCGAGTTGGCGTAGTTGGCTGTGCTCTTGGCCATGGCGGGCAGCGTGTTTGGCGCCATGCGCGACCAGGAGCTCACCCTCACGTCCACACCCTGCTCGAGCGCCTCGGCACCCAAGTAGGCGCCCCATTCCCACACCATGATGGCCGCATCCACGGGGTTGCCGAGCGGGTTCACACCCAGCGTCTCGTAACCGCGATAGATGAGCGGCCGGATGTAACAGGCCTTCATATCGTTGACGCGGATCGTGTCGAGCACAGCCTTGCGCCAGCCGTCGAGATCCAGCTCGTAGGCCATGCGGTAGATCTTTGCGGAGTTGACCAGGCGAACCAGGTGTTCATCCAGTCGGAAGCAGGCCGACCCCTTCGGGGTCGAGTAGCAGCGGGCGCCTTCAAAGACGCCGCTGCCGTAGTGGATGACGTGGGACGCGATATGAATGTTCGCGTCCTTCCACTCCACCATCTTGCCGTTCATCCAGATCTTGCCCGTGCCTGTGAAGCCCATACGGGAATTCTAACATCCGGTTATTTGATTATTGGATTGGCTGATGAGTTTTCTACTGCTTCTCGCCACAAAACGGACAGCGGTCGGTCCGGGCGTGGAGCGGCTTGCCGCAGTGCCAGCAGAAGCGCGCATGCGGAGTTTCGCGGGCGCGAAGTCGGCTCTGGATGTCGTCGCTCGGCTCAGCGGAGTGGTCGCCGGTGCTGACCGCCCGAACCGAGCGGCGGGGGCTGTTGCGGGTCTCCAGGATGTCGTCCAGAATCTCGCCCGCGCGCTGATACCGCAGGTGGATATCAGGCGCCATCGCCTTGACGACGATGTCGCTGATCGCCTTTGGAATCTTCGGATTGCGCAGGCGCGGAGAAATCTGCATCTCGCCCCGCATCAGCCGGTCGAGATCGGAGGGGGTGGGCGTGTCGTAAGGCAAGTCGCCCACCAGCATTTGGAACATCGTCACGCCGAGCGAGTAGAGGTCGCTGGCAAACACCGCCTTGCCCTGGAACTGTTCGGGCGCCATGTAGGGCGGGCTGCCGATTACCGTGGTACCGTGCGCCGCGATTTCGAGGAAGCGCGACGTGCCGAAGTCTGCCACCTTGACGAGGCCCTGTTCAGAGACCAGGACGTTGGAGGGGCGGAGGTCTCTATGCAACACGCCCTGCTTGTGGGCGTGGTCGATGGCGTTGCAGATCTGGCAGGTATAGTCCAGAGCCAAGGACAGCTCTAGCGGTCCGTCCCTGGCCACGACAGCCTCAAGGGTTTCGCCCGGGACAAATTCCATCACGATGAAGAAGACGTTCTCCTGCTTCTCCGCCGTGAGAATGGTGACGATGTTGGGGTGGTTCAGGCTGGCGAGCAGGCGCGGTTCGCGCAGCAGCTCACCAAAGTCGACGGTTTGTTTGTGGGGAACCTTGAGGGCGACCTTCTTGTCGATCCAGGTGTCTTCGGCGAGGTAGACCGTGCCAAAGCCGCCACTGCCGATTGTCGAGAGAACCTTGTACTTCCCGATGATCTGACCGCGGAAAAACACCGAAGCGGAGTATAGCAGAGCGATATACTCGCCCCTGCGGTCTCGCCTCAATGTCAGGCCGGGTCGCCGCAGGTCCGAGCGGGCTCCCCGTCACGAGGCGATGGCAGCAACTCATCGTCGACGGGCTATTCTGGTGGCGGTGCGAGCACAGGCCTGATTGTCGTACCGCGATAAACGTGCATCGCTTCTTCGCGCCCAACTTCGATCCCGGTGACGACCTCGTGGTACTTCCACGAGACGAGGGCGAACATCTGACGCGCGTGCTGCGCCTCGGTGTCGGCGACGACGTGTCCGTGTTTGACGGGCGAGGCAATGAGTTCCGTGCACGTGTGCACAGCGCCGTCCGCCGCGATGTCCAGGTGCAACTCACGAGGAGACTCACTCCGGCGCGGGAGTGGTCGGTCCGCCTCACCCTCGTGCAGGCGGTGCTCAAGGGCGACAAGATGGACGACGTCATTCGCGACGCGGTGATGCTCGGCGCCGAGGCGATTCAGCCCGTCGTCACCAAGCGCACGGAGACGACGGTTGCCGCGATCATGCGCGGGGCCAGGCTCGAGCGGTGGCGTCGGGTGGCGCTGGCGTCCACCAAGCAATCAAGGCGCGCGGTGGTGCCGGAGATTCGGACGCCGTTGACTTTTGACAATGCGTGGCTCGAACCGCAGCCTGCGGTGTCGATCGTCC
>JBEBGG010000201.1:0-5765 GCA_040081555.1 Vicinamibacterales bacterium | reverse complement strand
CGACGGCGAGGATTTCGTAGTAGTCCCGCTTGCTCACGCCTGGGCCACCTTCACCATCGCCGGGCGCAGCAGTCGTTCGCCCTGGGTGTACCCCTTGCGCAGTTCCGCGATGACCTCACCCTCCCGGTGGTTGGGGCTCGGCTCGTGAATCACGGCCTCATGCAGGTTCGGGTCAAACTGCACGCCGATCGTCTCAAGCGGTTTCACATTCTGCTTCCGCAACAGTTCGTGCAGCTTGCCGTGGATCAGCTCCAGGCCCTTGCGAAACGATGTTGAGCCCTCATGGGTATCTACCGTGAGCGCTCGGTCGAAATCGTCAATCACCAGCAGCAACTCGAGAAGCAGCCGAGTGACCGATTCATCCCCGTGCGCCCGGCGCTCGCGTTCGACGCGCTTGCGGTAGTTGTCGAACTCGGCGGCCTGTCGCAGCAGCCGGTCCTTGAGTTCATCGCGTTCGTGTCTGAGCGCGACGACGGCCGGGTCGGCGCCGTCGCTGTTTACATCTGGAGTTTCCGGCGATTCTGTCGTCGGGTCGAAATCTTCGTTAGCCATGGGTTCGGAAATCAGTCGTGGTCGCCCAGTACCCGGGAAATGGCCTGGGCTGCGCCGTGCACGACGGCAATGGCGCGTGAGTACCGCATGCGTGTCGGGCCGATGACGCCGATGGTGCCGGTACCTGCACCGTCCTGATAGGTCGAGGCCACGAGACTGAACGGGCGAAGGCTCGGCTCGAGATGTTCCGCGCCGATCACCACCGTCAATCCCATGCCGTCAATGTAGGCGTTCAGCAGCCGCACCAGCCGCTGCTTTTCTTCGATCATCTGCAGTAACGCGTGCATGGTGCCAAGCGTCAGGCCCTGATTCTCTCCAAGCAACGACGCCGCGCCGTCGACGTAGAGGACGTGCTCCACCGGAAGGTCGCTGAAGCTGGACGAGGCCAGCTGCAGGGCCCGAGCTTTCAGCGCGTCATACAGCAGCTGCTCCTCGTCCATCCGTTGCAGCACCGCTTCGCGCGCGCGGTGAAGCGGAAGACCGGAAAATTCCTGGTTCAGATAGTTCGCGGCCTGGCGCAGGTCATCCGCACTCTGCACGTCGCCGACGTCGAGTACTTTCTGCACGACGTGGCCGCCCTTGGCGACGATGACAACCAGCACCTTG
Source organism: Vicinamibacterales bacterium (assembly GCA_040081555.1). GTDB lineage: Bacteria > Acidobacteriota > Vicinamibacteria > Vicinamibacterales > CAVVIG01 > CADEEX01. The sequence goes on along the minus strand of JBEBGG010000201.1, from coordinate 4,607 downwards.
GCGCCACTGAGCGGGATGAACTCGACGCGCTCGAACACGGCCATTTCATGCGCGGGCCTGAGGGCGAAGCCGACGTGCTTGGAGGCCTGGGATACGACTTGCGACGCCCGCGACAACACGGAGTCCAGGAGAGGGCCGGCCGAATCTCGACGCAGCCGCGCTTCGACGACGTTGGCGGTTCGGTCGGACTGTTTGCTTTCAAGCAGCAGGTCAACGTAGAAGCGGTAGCCTCGGTCCGTGGGGATGCGTCCGGCTGACGTATGCGGCTGCTGGACAAATCCCTCTTCCTCGAGCCTGGCCAGGATACTGCGGACGGTCGCAGATGACACGCCAAGCCCGGCGGCGCTGACCAGCAGCGACGAAGGGACGGGCTCGCCAGACGAGATGTACTCGCGGACCAATGCTGCGAGGACGCGACTGGAACGTTCGGCAGGCTTCATTAGCAGTCGATACCTGAGACTGCTAATGATTATACATGTGGGAGGCTGATTCCGGCTCGGGCGGCCAGCTTCGCGGCCTCTTCACGTGCCCGCCTGGCCACCTCGCCCGAGTCCACCCTCGTCGCCAGCCCGTCTCGCACCAGTAATTCGCCGCCGACGAGGGTGGCGCGCACATCGCTCGCACGCGCGGCGTACACGAGAGTCGAGTACGGGTCCGGCCCCGGTGCCAGGTGCGGCCGATCGCGGTCAACGACGATGACGTCAGCGAGCTTGCCGACCTCGAGCGAGCCAATCTGATCGTCGAGCCCCAGCGTCTTCGCGCCGCCGCGTGTCGCCATCGTGACGACGGCGCGGGCGGGCAGGGCGCCAGGCACGCGACGCACCGCCTGTATCAGGGCGGAGAGCCGCATCTCTTCGAACATGTCGAGCCGGTTGTTGCATGAGGCCCCGTCCGCGCCGAGAGACACGGTAATTCCTCTGGCCAGCAAATCAGGAACAGGCGCCATGCCTGATCCCAGCTTCATGTTCGAACTGGGGCAGTGCATCACTTTGATGTCGTGCTCGGCGAGTAGCCCTTGCTCCCGGTCGTCTACCCACACGCAGTGCGCCGCGCACAGATGTGGGGAGGCCAGTCCGACGGCAGCGAAGTAGGCGATGTTCTCAAGACCTCCGGAGCGCTGCCGGATGAGCGCGATCTCCTCCCGAGACTCGGAGGCGTGCGTATGCACAAGCGTTCGCGCCTGGCGGGACAGGGCCCCGACGGCCTCGAGCAGCTCACGCGAACACGAGACGGCGAATCGCGGCGCGAAGGCGGCTCGAATGCGACCGCCCTCGGCGCCGTCCCACCGGCGCTGCAGTGCCAGGCTCTCGGCGATGGAATCCTCAGTGTGCTCCCGCAGCCGCTCCGGCACAGTGCTGCTGTCGTCCATCATGCACTTGCCGATGGTGGCACGCATGCCGCTGGCGGCGACGGCCTCGAAGATCGCATCCGTGTCGTGCACCGTCTCCATCGTCAAAATGGTGGTCGTGCCGCCCAGGAGTAGCTCAGTGGTGGCGAGACGTGCCGCTGCTGTCAGGGATGCCGGGGTATGCGCGGCCTCCATGGGCCACGTGCGCGTCCGAAGCCACTGCATGAGGGGCCGATCGTCGGCATAGCCGCGAAAGATGGTCTGGCATAGGTGAACATGAGTTTGGATGAAGCCTGGGAGCACGTAGCCACCGCGCGCGTCGATCGTCGTGTCGTGATGACCGCCGATGAGGCCGCCGATGGCGGCGATCGTGCCGTTACGGATCGAAAGGTCGCCTTCGATGATCTCGAAGGCGTCGTTCATGGTGAGGATTAACCCGTTGCGGATCAGGACAGACATGCGTCCCTTGAACAGTCAGAGCTTGGCGGGGACCCACTTCATCGACAGTTCCGCGGCATCCCGACCGGCGATTCTGCCGTGCTTGACTGCGATCAATTCCGCGAGGATGCTGACGCCGATCTCTTGAGGGGTGACGGCGCCGATCTCGAGCCCGATCGGGGCGTGCACCTGCCGCATCGACTCGATGCCGATGCCTTCTTCCTTGAGCTGCGTGTAAATGCGCGCGACCTTGGCCCGGCTGCCGATGAGCCCGAGGTAGCGCAGCTGGCGTGCGAGGAGTAATCGCATCGCGTCGAGGTCATTGTTGTGGCCGCGCGTCACGACGACCACGTAGGCGTGTGGCGGGAATTGCGTACGGCCGATCCACTGGGGGATGTCCTCGGTGACGACCTCCGCAGCGTTCGGGAAGCGCTCGGCGTTGGCGAACTTCTCGCGGTCATCCACCACGTGCACTTTGAAGCCGACTTCGTGCGCCATGGTGGCCAACGAGTAGCCAACGTGTCCTGCGCCGATAACGTAGAGCTCCGGTGACGGCTCAATCGGTTCGATGTAGACGCTCATCTGGCCACCGCAGATCAGTCCCGTGTCTTGCGCGAAGTCGTCGTCCAACTCGTAGTGCACGAGCTGCGGCTGCCGGCTGATGAGCGATTCCCGCGCTTTGCCGAAGGCGTCGTTCTCGTAGCAGCCGCCGCCAATCGTGCCGACCATGCGGCCGTCACCGAAGACGAGCATCTTGGCGCCGACACGCTGGGGCGTCGACCCAGTGGTGGACACGACGGTCACCAGCGCCGCCGGTTCGCCCCGCTCGATCGCGTCGTTGACGGCGGCAAAGACTTCCTGGTTCATGGCGCTCGATTATAGGTCTGGCGAAAGTCGGACTAGAACTGGTGCAGAAGGCACATCTCGGTCGGCTCGGTGCCGGCGACAAAGACCTCGGTGAGGGTGTCAGGGCACTTGGGTCCCGCCAGTTGCCCGGTGGCGGGATCGATGTCGGCGTAGGAAATGCCCTCTGGCACGTCAAATGGAATGCTCGGCCGTCCGGCAAGGGCGGTCTTCATGAACTGTGTCCAGATGGGAAGGGCGGCCGCCGCCCCCTGGAGTCCCACCGGCTGGTTGTCGTCAAAGCCCACCCAGACGACGGTGAGCAGTTCGGGCGTGAAGCCGACAAACCACGCGTCGCGCAAGTCGTTGGTCGTACCGGTCTTTCCCGCGGCGTCAAGCGTGAAGCCCCGGCCACGCGCCCCGGCGCCGGTGCCGGAGTTGATGACGCTGCGCATCATGCTCGTCACGAGGTATGTCGTGTTGGCCTGCGCGATCGGTACCAGGTTCGAATTGCGCTTCTTGGTGACGTCGACCGAGCCACTGTCGATGCGCAGGATGTGTTGGAGCGGCCGCTGTCCGCCCTGATTGGGAAAGATCGTGTAGGCCGAGGCGATCTCGAGGGGCGTCGATTCGAAGACGCCGAGAGCAATCGATGGGTATGCCTTGGGCACCGTGCCGACCCCCAGTCGCTTCCAGAGCTCGGCCACGCGGTCGTACCCCGCTGTTTCGGCGACCTTGGCGGCAACGATGTTCTTCGAGTGGGCGAGCGCGTAGCGCAGGGAGACCGGCCCCAGGTATTCATCCTCGAAGTTTTGTGGCGTCCATACCTGATCGTCGTACTCCCAGGTGGTGGGCGCATCGTCGATGATCGAGGCTGGCGTCAGGCTGATCAGTCCCTGCGCCGTCGCTTCGAAGGCGGCGAGGTAGACAAACGGTTTGAAGACCGAGCCTGGTTGTCGGCGCGAGCTGATGGCGCGGTTGTACTGGGATTGGTTGTACGAGCGCCCGCCGACCATCGCCAGAATGTCGCCGCTGCGAGGGTCGATGGCGATGAGTGCCGCTTCGGCCTTGCCCTTCTTCTTGCGCCGCGCGAGCAGGTCGTCGACGTTGGTCAGGCCGCTGCGCACTGCGTCCTGCGCCAGCCGCTGCAGGTGCAGGTCGAGCGTGGTGTAGACGGCGACCGGCGTGGTGTCGGTGGTTTGGAGATTCGGATACTCCTCGTCGAGCGTCTGCTTCACGTAGTCGACGAAGTTGGGAGCTTCGGCTTCAAGGGCGCGTTGCACGACCGTCAACGGCGACTTCACGGCCTCGTCAGCCCTCTCTTTGCTGATGAAGTTGGCCTCTTCCATCGCGCGAATGACGACGTTGCGCCGGTCGCGGGAGCGCGTGGTATTGCTGAAGGGCGAGAGCGCGGAGGGCGACTGGATCACGCCGGCGATGGTGGCGGCTTCTGGCAGGGTCAGGTTGCTGACATCCTTGCCGAAGAACAGTCGCGCCGCTTCGGGCACTCCCACAATCGAAAATGACCCGCGCTGCCCGAGCGGGATCGCGTTCAAGTACATCTCGAGGACGTCGTCCTTCGTGGCACGCCGGTCGAGGACGAAGGCCAGGAAGATCTCGAGGGCCTTCCGGGTCTTGCCCTGAAGTCCTTCACGCTCCCGCGCTGACTCAAGGTTCCAGCCCTCGAACCGAGGAAGGAAGACGTTGCGCACGAGCTGTTGCGTAATCGTGCTGGTCGCCGAGATCCGTTTGCCGCTGGTCAGCCCTTGCAGCACCGCACCGGTGAGGCGAATCGGGTCGACCCCGGGATGGTAGTAGTAGCGCCGGTCCTCGATGGCGAGCACGGCGTTGATCATGTCCGGCGGAATTGCCGTGAGTGCCACAGGCCGGCGCTTGGCGCGATCGACCTCGATGGAGCTGAGCAGTGGTGCATCCAGCGTGAGCCGGGGTGCGGCCTTGAGTCCGAGCTGCAGTGCGT
>JBEBGG010000200.1:0-5790 GCA_040081555.1 Vicinamibacterales bacterium | reverse complement strand
ACGTAGGCGTTGTCGGTTAGGGAGTCGCCGAACTGACTGCCATTGAAGGTGACCGATGCTTGGGTGCGGCCAGCGCCTCTGTGCTCGCGGATCTCAACTGTGAAGTGCCGCGGCAGCTGCTCATGTTCCGGACATTGTTCGTCGAGCAATTGGGGCCCGAACAGCCCGGATTCCTCGGGGATTCGCCATCGCCCTCGAACTTTGGCCAAGTTGCGATGGGCCACCTCGTCTAGCGTAAGACCAGCCTTGTCGGCCAAGTTCGTGACGTACCACAGCACGTCGCCTAGTTCCTCAGCCACTTGGTCTCTAAAGAGCACATACGCCTTACCTTCTCTGAGCCACTTCTTGTACTCCGTCAGCAGCGACCCGGCTTCTCCAGCCAGCCCCAGCAATGGGACCATTAGCGCCCGTTCTCTGCCTTCTTGGCCGCCTTCTCCATCGGTCAGGGGCACCTGATCCGTTCTTCGGGCGGCTAGCTGGTACTCTTCAAGAGTCATCGCCATGGTTTCACAACACTCCAGCGCTCATTCGTTGGTTGATGCCCCACTTTGGTGGATACCAGTAGCTGATGGGCTCTCGGGTCGGCGAAAACTTCTGTTTGATCCGAAGTCTGGCCTGCCGCCCCGCCACATCAGGGTGCTTGACCCTCGCGTACTTATCCACCTCGCAAAACAGGTTCTGACAGTCGATTAGCTGCAGCCGCCGGCCCCACAGCGTCGAGAAGTCTATACCCCTCGCGGCGAACTCCTCTTCTTGTCGGTCCGCGACCACCTTCATCAAGTCCACTTCGCTAAGACCACCGAAAGACGTAAAGCACTTGGTGAGCCCGTCGCGAGCACCAGGTCCTGGCATTACGAATTCCGATTCACTGAAGTCCGTAAGGTTGCTGTAGTTGATGTCAGTAACGTACTGATACGCGAGAAAGTCGCCAATGAGAGGGTAGGAGCGCAGAAGAGCAAAAGCTGACGCCATTGTTCTCATCTCGCTCAAGCGCAGCGGCACTTCGTCATCCATCATTCGCTCAAGAAGCCTCAGGTTCGCTTGGTGCTTGCGCCCCGTTCCGAATGCCCTTCCCCCCGTAGGCATGATGTAGGCCGCTGAGTAGATCCGATGGCCGCTGGTGAGCGCTTGCGACAACACCGTGTCGTACGCCTTAAACGAATAGCCATCGAAGCGGACCTCGCCGAATGCGTCCAGCAGTCGGTGCCAGGTCTCGATGCGGTTAAAGAACTTGAACAAAATGATTCGGAAGAACAGTTCTTCCGGGGATTGATCGCCCTGGTAGATCACGTTCCGAATGAGGTATTGGCTCACTCGGTCGGAGGCACGATAGGCGTTCGTGAACTTGTAGGCCTTCAGCACGGCGTCCGTGGTCCACGGTGGCGGCAGACCGCTAAGGCGCCGAAAGAACACGGCCTGACGCTCCGCCGCGAATGACCAGTAGCTGTCGAACACCTTGCTCGGCTGCGCAGGCGCGATCGCGGCGAACGCCAGGAGTCCTGTGGTGCGTGTGGTTGGCTGTGACGAATCGTTCGTCTCCTGTTTGGGCGTGGCGGGAATGTGCGCGCCGCTGAGGAGGGCCTGAATGCGGATTACCGCCGCATCAACTGAGTCATCGTTGGTGATGCGGTGGACGGGATAGTCACTGGTCTCCTGTTCCGCCAGATCTCGGTAGTGCGAACACCAACGTGTCCAGAGTTCGGTCGGCTCTGGTCGCAGTGGCGTATCCCTCTCGACCAGAAAGGCTGCGGTCGGACGGACGCCGCGCCAACCGGCCAGCTCGATCGCTACCATCAGATCGATGGTGGACCTTGGAATTCCAGCGACCAGTCCGTCGACTACCGTCGACCACCAATAGCGGTCCAGCACCACTGTGATGCCCTGGTTCAGGAGGGGCAGTATCTCGGTCTGTAGAGCGTCGACATGTGCAGCGACATGTAGAAGCTGGGTAGCTTGGGGCGTGACCGCATTGATGCCTACGGCCTCTGGCTGGTGGTGGATTTGGTATACCAAGCTCCCGAGTGTTCCTGGTGACCTGCCTGGGAAGGCTAATAGTTCACATCTGATGCCTGTCGCTCGAAGCTCATTCGCGAAGCGCTCCGACAGGGCTGACTTCCCAACGCCGTCAGCTCCCTCAAATATGTAGAGATGGCCAGGCGTAGCAGTCACGAGTCACCCCCTTGGTCGGCGTGGTCCGGCACCGCGCTGCGTAGGTCCCGCTGAAGCTCAGCGAGCGATGACTTTGTTGTGTCGCCCAGTGTGGCGACCGAGGCAACGCACGTCATCTTGGTGAGGTGTCGGCCAAGCTCGTGCGCGACGAAGCGCCCGAGCCGGCAGAGTCCAAGGTAGTTGCCGTACGCTTTCGCGAACTGATATTGCACGGCGTAGAAGGCCGTCATCGACAGACCGTTGTTACGCGTCGGGGCGAAGGCAATCTGCTGAAGACACGGGAATCCCAAGAATGGCTCGCCACGGTGGTCAGCCGTGGGGTCAAAGAGCCCGGCCTGCAGTGCGCTTCTTCGGCCGCGCGACTTGCGATAGGCGTCCAGCATTCGCTCCAATTGGTTCACTGGGTCTCCGGCTCCGGTTGCTGGACGAAATGCCGTCAGTCGGCGAAAGTACACGCCCTTGCGATTGGCTGGGTCGAGCTGAATGCGTGGCCAGACTCGCTCGTAGCGCTCGTACAGGCGGGCTGCGCCGTCTGGCGCTGAGGGGTCCCACAACGCGTTAGGAAAGATCGTGTTTGCGACCGTATCGACGGACCGCTCACCGTGCTTGGCAAGGGCGCGGTCCACCGCTCCTCGTATCGCAGGAATTTCTCTGGGACCGCTCTCATCAAAATCCGAAATGATCACGATTGCCGGAGATACCTCCTTGGTACCCACTTCGAGCAGCTGGATCATTAGCGACGCCCACGCCCACGAGATGTTGCCGTTGGATTCAACGAGCGCTTCAGTCGGCACAATCGTCATCTTCGTCGAATCGGAACACAGCACGACCGGCGTAGTGTCGCCGGCTTACTCGCACATAGCTACTCCAGGCGTCTGTTGCGACTCTGGCGATACCTGGTCGCACTGCCTCCGCCAGAGTTGAGTCGGGCCGGCGCTCGATCAGTCGAAGGGAGCGGCCCTCGTTGACAGCGTCTCCAGGTAGAAGGAGGTAGTCTCCCACTTGTACGTCGGCGCTTCTGTCTCGCCAAAGGTGGTCCATGACCGTCAGGTGGGCGTTCACAGTCCTCCCTAGAAGCTGCTTTCGGATCTGAGGCAGTCGGCTGCGCAGCAGTGACTCAGCTTGGCGTGGCTGAACCACGCGGAGCGCATAACAGCAGTGTTGAACGAGTGTGGTGTAGCCCACGCCGAGCCAGCATGCAATCGTGTAGAACACCTCTGGGCCCGCGAGGCATGGTTTGGTGCCGCGCTCGTTGAAGGCTTGGAGCACGATGCTCTTAGGCATGAGGAGCTGACCCGCGAAGGAGTCTGCGCGAAATTCGACAGGGTCGACTTGACGAGCCTGATCACGAGATTCAACGAGTTCGTCAAACTGTTGCCCATCCGAGAAGGCGTGGTGACCTATTTCGTGCGCGCACGTAAACGCTTGGCGACCGGGCGGGCGGAGCGATGACAGCACGATGAGCCGGTGACCGGCCCGATAGACGCCTTCCATAGATGGGATATCCGTAAACCAGACGTCGAGGCCTAGGCGTTCGGCAGCGTCAATTACGTTGAAGGGCTGGTTGGGCCTAACCCCTAACTGCGTCCGGATCTCGAGAGCTCTTCGAGCTGCTTGGGTCGCGAGCGAACGCCTGTCGGAACTCATTGTTCTCCCCTCGGCGCTCGAATCATCTCTAGGAGTCCCATCAGGCGGTCCAGGTCCGCGTCGCTCATCTTGCCCAATTCGCGGGCGACCAGAGCTAGCCGGTCGTCTGGGCCCGTCGCCGGCGAGGTACTCTTCCCGGTGGTAATCCATTCGGCGCTCGTACCGTAGAGGTCCGCGAGCTGCGCAACTTCGTCAGCGCTAACTCTCCGCCGACCAGCCTCGATTTCAGAGATGGTTGGGCGGTGCATTTCCAGCCTCTTAGCCGCTTGCCCTTGACTGAGCCCGGCTGCCTCTCGCGCACGGCGTATGCGGGCTCCGATCTCTTGCCTCGGTCCGTCGGTCACAGGCTGCTCCCCGTGTTACCGCTGGTGAGCCGCTGGAACAGTCGCTCGACGATCTCGGTCACCGTGAGCGCACGCTTGTTGTTGTCGTCAAAAAAGATGTTGTCTTCCGTCTTGCAGCCCAAGATGGCTTCCATTTCTACGCTGGCTTCCAAAGCCAAGAGGCTGTCGAACTGAGGGAGGTCCCTTAGTGGGCACGAGTTCATGTCGAGCGCAACTGGCTGACTTCCGATTCGCTCCTGCATCTCCCTGAGCACCTTGAGCAGTTGTTCGAGCACCGCGGTTCGATCCATCGTTGAGCTCCTTACCAGTGGTCAGAAAATCTTACCACCACCCTCACGGTTGTCAAGGCACGAGCGAAACTCGCCTGCCGAAGTGACTCTCGGCGGTTGCGCGTGAGTCATCATCAGAAACGGGACAGGTCGCCTGCGTCTGGAGACGCTGTCCTCTCTGCGGCCACGAGACCGACCGCTCCGCAGTCGGGCGGCGATCATGAACTCTTCGTGCGCCTGCTGCTCGACCGAGGAGTTGAAGCCGAGGTGAGGACGCGCTGATTCCGCTTGAAACTGGGGAAGGTGTCCTCCCAGGGGCGTCCTCGAGGGGGCTTGGCGACTGAACTAGGTTTCCGCTAGGACCGCCGCCGGCTGGTTTGAGAGCAGGCGGTCAAGCCCCTAGGCGAACGACGAGGCCGAACTGGACTTGCGACGGTATCCGAGGGGTGTCAACTCGGACACTTGGAAGGGATGCCAAATCGAACCGTAGTTCTTGCCCTGCAAAGAGCACCCGCAAGACCGTCACGTGCCCCCGACAGGACATGATTTCCACGGGTGGTTCTCATTCCTCGCTCATGTACGGATAGGTGACCTCGCGCGGCGGCGCGAAGGTCTCCTTGATCGTCCTCGCGCTCACCCACCGCAGCAGGTTCATCTTCGAGCCGGCCTTGTCGTTGGTGCCCGACCCGCGGGCCCCGCCGAACGGCTGCTGCCCCACCACCGCGCCCGTCGGCTTGTCGTTCACGTAGAAGTTGCCGGCCGCGTGCCGCAGGGCGCTCATCGCGTCGCGCACGGCCGCCCGGTCGCGCGCGAACACCGCCCCGGTGAGCGCGTAGGGCGACGTCTCGTCGATGGTCTTCAGGATGTCGCTCCACCCCGCGTCCGGATAGACGTACGCCGTCACCACCGGTCCGAAGATCTCCTCGCGCATCAGTCGATAGCCCGGGTCGGTCGTCTGCACGAGCGTCGGCTCGATGAAGAACCCCTGCTCGTCGCGGGCGGTGCCGCCCTGCACGATCGTCGCGTTGCGGCGTGCGTCGTCGAGGTAGCCCGAGATCCGGTCGTACGCCTTGCGGTCGATCACCGCGCCGAGGAAGGTGCGGAAGTCGGCGACGTCGCCCATGCGCATCGCCCGCATCATCGCCACGACCCGGTCGCGCACCTCTGGCCAGAGCGACGCCGGGATGTAGAGCCGGCTCGCCGCCGAGCACTTCTGTCCCTGGAACTCGAAGGCGCCGCGCGCGATCGCCACCGCGAGTTCCTGCACGTCGGCCGACGGGTGCGCGACGATGAAGTCCTTGCCGCCGGTCTCACCGACCAGCCGCGGGTAGCTGCGGTAGGTCCCGACCTGCTCGCCCACC
>JBEBGG010000199.1:0-5844 GCA_040081555.1 Vicinamibacterales bacterium | reverse complement strand
GGGCGCGATGACGCCCAAGTGAACGCTGGCTTGTTGCGGCGCGTGATCCTGAGAACGCGACGCCGCGAGAAGCCATGATGGTCGCAACCTACGGTGTGCAGATCAACCGCTGTCGGTGATCCTGCTACTGGCTGCGATGTTGTGAGGGATGCGCTCCAAACCGTGCCTTTGTGGCGGTCGGCGGAATGCGCGCTCCGGATGCCGTTGTGGCGAAACCGGAGGAGTGCCGAGCGGCACTGATGATGAGGCCAAGATACGCCGACGTGATGCTCGCGTCAACATCGTTGTGAGCCGTCATCAGGTTGGCCACCATCGCGTAGTTGCCAATGCGTGCCGCGCGCAGGTGTTGTCAATGCCCGCGGGCCCGGCCATCGGCCGGGTCGCAGCGAAGCGGAGAGCATTGACGACGCCGAGCACGGCGCCAGCATCACCGGTGCGATGGTGGTGCGGCTCGATCTGGCCGCAGAACTCGCATCCGCTGTGCTGCAGAACGAGGTTCCTGCGCGAACCGATTCCTGCCAAGCTGGTCGCCACACTTCTGCGGTCAGATCTGGTCGCGCGACTGTGCATGCTGGCGGCGCGACTCTCCTGCACGAACTGGGTGCACAGGCAGCGACACGCGGTACGATGAACGATGGCGTGAACGACCCCGTCAGGGAAGCCTGGGGTCAGGCGCAGTGCACGGCAGAGGGGTCGTTCACGCCATCGTTCGTGCAGTGACATCGACACGGGCGTCCTCGGGCGAGCCGGCACAGAGCGCCGCCTCGTGGTCGTGAACGCGGCAAAGTACGCCGCTTCAAGCGGTTGCTTGCGGTTCGCGCTCATCGGCAGTCAGGGGTGAGAGAGAGTCTGGAGACGGCGTCGAAACCGGGGGGCCAACCTGACGCGATTTTCGCTTGGCCCCCCGTTTGGCCCAGACGTCACGGTCCATCGTGCCGGCGAGTTGGAGGTACTGGCGGTTCAGCAGTTCGACTTCGATGGCCGAACAGCCGTGCGACCGAGCGTCGCGCAACGTGGTCGAGTGCGCACTCCACAGCACCCGATCACCCTCGCGTCGCCACGCGCGATAGAGGGCCTGGATCTTCGGCATTCCCTGCGTCCGAAACTCCTCCCTCATGTAGCCATCGTCCGGCTCGCCGAGGTGTCCGCCCTGTGCAAGGCGTTCGGGAAAGTACGTCTCCAGCACCTTGCTGACGCTCGGGTTCAGCGGCGTCCAGAGCTCTTCGCGGAGGGCGGCCTTGTAGAGCGCAACGGCCTTCCGGAACCGGCGTGGCACGAGCAGCCGAACTGTCCACGTGGTAACGAAGCGGAGCAGGTCGGCATGACGAGACAGGAACTGCCGGAAGTCCACCGGCAGGCGCCGGTTCACCAGGTAGACGAAGACGAGTTGGCTGGTCCGGTCCTTCTCGATGCCGATGGGCAGCTTGTCGGGAAAGCAGCGAATCGTCCGCTGCCGACCCGATCCAAACGCGATGTGCGGGTAGTCCTCGGGTCGCAAGTAGTTGTCACGCTTCAAGCAGAAGAACCGCCACTTGTCATCGGCCGGGCTCAGCCACCAGCACCGTCGGTCACCGAGCACCGCATCGACAATCATCACCCGCTCAACCATGCGGCCGATCGTCCGCAACCGCCGATTCCGGTTGTCCGCCTGGCCGATCGCCTCATACAGCGGCTTGTGGTGAACGTGGTACAGCCGTCCCCGCCGGACTGGCCCCGGCTCGATGGCACGGGCGAAGCCGCGCGCCACGAGACGGGCCATGAACTCACGGCTGTTCTGCCCGCGGACCGTGCCGGTGAACGCGCAGTACTGCCGCTCCAGGAAACAGCCGGAGTGGACCATCACGGTCACGAGGAACTCCCGCTGCCGTTGGGTGAACCCGAAGTCGCCCAGGGCGTTCACGCGGGCCTCGGTGACACTGTCGTAGATGTCGTTGGACGAGTATTCGTGCGTCACAGGAATTCCTCCATCCCGCGCGGATGCGGTCCCGAGCGGCCGCCGCCACCGCCGCGTGAGCCGACGACGTAAATGCGGAAGCCGGTTCGGGCGTGGCTGGCGGCATGGGCGCCGCGATAGTGCTCCGTGAACAGCTCAACGTCCTGGTGGTGCTCACGCCCGTCCACTTCGTACTCGATGCGGTAGTCGGGGAAGTGGACCTGCTCATCGAAGTACGGCAGGTCATGTTCGCGCGCCCATTGGCGGATCTCGTCCTCGTCACGGCCCGGCCGGCCGTCGCTGTCGGCGCGGCCGCGGTTGTGCTCCTGCAGGAACTCCTGGTACTCGCGCTTCAGATCCTGCTCGAGGACGACGCGTCGGATCTCGACCCCGCCATGCTCGTCGCGGAGCCGGGCCTCCTCTTGGCGGTAGGTCGCGAAGAGATTTGAATCGTGGTCGACCTCGCGGTCGCGGCTGACGCCGGCGTAGAACGCCTGTGAGTGTTCGTCGTCGCGGTCCATCGAGTGCGAATCCAGCAGCTCACGGCCTTCCCGCGTGAGCGTCAGCCCGCGCTCGTCGTTGCCAAGGTCCACGGTCTCCACGAGGCCCTCGTCGCGCAGGCGGTCGAGCGTGTCGTGGTCGATGTCGAGAGCGTGCTCGGGCACGACCCGGAACGCGCCGACGGCGGCCAGCGTGCGGCTGTCCTCCCCGTTCAGCTCGTAGACGTGGTCACGGACCGCGACCAACTCCCGCTCCTCGCCACGCGGCAGGTCGAGGTCCCGCATCAGGTTCTCGCGCGGGTCATCGTCTCGGTACCGTTCGTCGTAAACGCGTTCGCGGCCGTCCACCCGCCCGTCACGGTCGCGCGCGTCATCTCGCGGATCGAACATGGCTGTCCTCCCCACATGGCGTTGCGTTGGGTTGTCCGTGAAAGCGCCAGGCGGTTGCCGCGCGGGGCGATTCAGGAAGGGCGCTGAGCGTCCGGGGCGTTGCGCCGCGCGGCGTTCAGGGCGTGGTCTGTGGGAACCGAGGCTCGGATCCCCTTGGGCGCCCGAGCGATAGTTCGGCCCGCGTGCTGACACGACGCTCGGGGCCACAGCCGACCAGGAGACTGCTTCCGTCCTTATACGCCTGTAGCGACCCGCCGCGCAAGGTGGGGCCTGGGACTGACGCTCCCATGAACCCGCCGCCGCCGAATTCGTCGCCGTCCGCGCATCGAAGCATCCGAATCGCACCGGATTTCGCGTGCGATAATGCGGTCATCGCTCGGCTACGCCCGCCGTCAGCGGATGATTCCAGGGTAGGACCACCGTGAATGTGAGCACACTTCAGCCGTCGTTGTTTTCCGATGTTCGGCCTGAGCCGGAGCCGGGAGCGACGACGACGTTCGTCGACAACATGAAGCTGCCTGTACACCGGTGGTTCCGCTTCAGCGCTGGGTTCTCTGCTCAATGGGCGGAGACCACCATCGCCGCGATGGGGGCCAAGACTGTCCTAGACCCGTTCGCTGGCTCAGGTACGACATTGCTCGCGGCTGAACGCCAAGGAGCCCACAGTTTTGGCGTGGAGGCACATACCTTCGTCGCCCGCATCGCAAAGGCCAAGCTGCAGCACAGGACCGACTCCGATGAATTCTTGGAGCAAGCTCTGGCAATCCGGCGCAAAGCCGCTGAGCTACCCGGTGACGTCAGCGGCTATCCGCCGCTGATTCAGAAGTGTTTCGGCGAAGTATCGCTTCGTTCTTTGGACTCGCTGCGACAAGCCTGGCAACTGTTGTCTGACGACTCGCCTGCATCGCAGCTGGCTTGGCTCGCCCTTGTTGGTGTTCTAAGGCGGGTGTCGCACGTCGGAACTGCTCCTTGGCAGTACGTGTTGCCCCAGAAGCGAAAGCGGTCTCCTGCTGAAGCGATTGCAGCCTTCGAGTCGATGGCGCGCACGATGGTCGCAGACATGCGACTGTCACGCGGGGAGTCTGGTCCGAAACCGATGCTCATCCAGGGCGATGCGAGGGATTGCGTCGGTGTACCGGACGGTGTCGTCGATGCCGTGATTACTTCACCTCCGTATCCAAACAACTACGACTACGCGGACGCGACCAGACTTGAGATGTGCTTCATGGGCGAGATCGCGGGATGGGGAGACCTCCACGAAGCGGTCCGCAAGCATCTGATTACGTCGTGTTCACAGCATTGGTCAGAACGCACTTTGGATATCGAGACGGCTCTCGGCCGTTCGACGCTGGCGCCGATTCAGGCTGAGATCGAAGGTGTGTGCGGAGAGCTCGGCAGAGTGAGGTTAGACAAGGGGGGACGCAAGAACTACCACTTGATGGTGGCCTCTTACTTCGCCGACATCGGACAGGTCTGGCAGGCCCTTCGGCGGGTGTGCCGACCCGGCTGCCAGATTTGCTTCGTCATCGGCGACTCAGCGCCTTACGGCGTCTACGTTCCGGTTGTGGAATGGACTAGCGCACTGGCCGAAGCCGCCGGATTTAGCGTCGTGCGCTTCGACAAGATGAGAGACCGGAATATCAAGTGGAAGAACCGAAAGCACCGAGTGCCGCTGTGTGAAGGCCAACTGTGGGTGAACGGGTAGATGGCGAAGTCACCTGCCCATCGCTGGGGTCAGATCATTGGGGACGTGCTGGAGGAATCGTTTCACCCCGTTTTCCAACAGGTCGCCGACGCTCACGGCCTCTACCTCGACTACAAACGCAAACGGGCTGCCCGAAAGAACCTGACAGTGGCGTGGACTGACCAGTACGGGAACGCCCACCTGCTCGACTACGTGTTGGAGCGCGGCGGCTCAGACGGGAGCCTCGGTCTCCCTGTGGCCTTCATCGAGACGGCATTCCGCCGCTACACCAAGCACTCGAAGAACAAGGCGCAGGAGATCGAAGGCGCCGTTGTACCTCTGGCCGATACGTACAGCTACCTGCATCCGTTCCGAGGAGCGATCCTCGGCGGCGTTTTCACCGGGAATTCGCTCACACAATTGCGGTCGCGTGGCTTCGACATCATCTATGTTCCGTACGATGACATCCTAAAAGCATTCGATGTCGTGAACATTGATGCCTCCTGCGAGGAAGAGACGACGGACGTAGACTTCCAAGAAAAGGTCGATCGTTGGGTGGCACTCTCTCTCGACCAGCGGGCAACGGTTCGCGCCGCGCTGGTCGCCGTCGCAAAGCCACAGACCGACACGTTCCTCGACGCGCTCAACCGCAAGCTGGCACGACAGATTCAACACGTGACGGTTACGGTCTTGCACGGCCGTGCTCAAGACGTGATCACCGTCGTTGAGGCGATTCAGTACATCGAGGGCTACTCGGCTACAGCCGTGTCTGAGGCTCCAGCCCTGAAGTTCGATGTTCAAGTGCGCTACAACAATGGTGACGTGGTCGGAGGAGTTTTCCACGACCGCGCTGACGCCATCGCGTATCTCAAGAAGTTTCTGTGAGCTACGAAGACCAGCGCGCGACGATTGGCCTCATTCGTGCGGCTGTCGGAGCCGGGAGAATCCCAGCTGTGTTTACAGCGGCCGACGTCAATCGGGCGCTCGGTATCGCCTGGGCCGGTGTCTTCCTGCCCAAGCATCGGACAGGCAATCCAGGGAATGAGACGCAGCTCTTCGTTCGGGTCAGTCGCGGTCGATACCGGCTCCGGTCGGCTTAGGTTGCCCGATCGTCAAGCGACGCGGCGCAGCGCTCCGATACCCTTGAGCCAGCCGGCGATCTGGTTCCAACTCGCGTAAATTGGGGACGCCAGATTCCATTCGGAATCTGGCTTTCCCCAGACGTCTTCAGTTGGCGTCGGCTCCCGCCGACGCTGCAGCGAATCCCTCTGGGGACGCCAGCCTTCGCTCGCGTTCACGCGAAGGCTGTCCGCCGTAGCACGAACGGCGTAGGCGGG
>JBEBGG010000060.1:0-20676 GCA_040081555.1 Vicinamibacterales bacterium | reverse complement strand
CGTGAAGCCAGTAAACGCGGCGTCCTTCGCCAGCAGAACGAGCGCTGGGTGCTCGAGGGCACGTGTGCCCTCGAGATGAACCACGCGCTCTGAACCAGCAGCGTTCTCGGACAGCTCGATCTCCAGGTCCTGCGCCATGTCGATCGCTTCGAGGCCGCTGGCGAGTCGATCAAGCGCATCGCTCGATTCCGGAAGAAGTTGCGCGGTCGTGCGGATGTCGCACAGATCGTGCGAGCCCTCCCGAAACCATCCAAGGCGCCGGTCACGATAATGGACGCGGGCACGCATACGATAGCCGTGCTCAGGTGACGGAACGACGGCGATGGGGGCGCTCCAGGGAATGCGGCCGATGCGCATCAGCGCATCCGCAACGACCTGCGCCTTGAGCGTGAGTTGGCGCGGATAGGCCACGGCTGCGTACAGGCAGCCGCCGCATGCGGGATCTGCCGCCGTCTGGCGGCGGTCGGGTGACGCCTCGAGAATCGCGATCGCCTCGCCGTAGGCCACGCCCTTCCCCACTCGCTCAATCCGAACCGTGGCAAGCTCGCCAGGGATGGCACCAGAAACGAGCACCACCTGTCCGTCCGCGCGGGCAATCATCCGACCGCCAACGGCGGGCTTCTCGATCTGAAGGGAGAGCTGTTGACCAGGAGTAAGCACGAGGGACGACGAGTCTTGGCTTCGAGGCCTAGGTGAATCGCAGGACCGGCAAGCCGAGATGGACGCGCACCTTGCGATCGAGTGCCGTGCCCCGCGCCCGCTCGAAACGCTCGGCGGGCATGTCAGCGCGGAAGTGGTGCAGTTCCTCGTCCACCTCGCACTCGAACGCGAGTCGGGTATCGGCAGGAATCAATGCACCGGCAATCGCGGTGAGACGGTCGTCGAGGGTGCCGAGATGTGTGAGCAGCGCCTGCCGTTTGTCGCCGCGCAGGCCGCCAGAGGCGGCCCTCGCTTCGTCCAATGCCGAGGACACACCATCAATAATCGGAGCGATGGCATCGCCCACGCGTCCTGTGGCGAAGGCGCTGCTCAGCCGCAACAGCGCACGCTCGAGGTGCTCGGGCAGCGACGGGCCACGGCGCGCGTCGGCCGACAGGCCGGCGCCACCAGATGCCGCCACCACACCGGTGGCGCGGCGCCACTGGTCGAACACGTCACGCACATCCGCATCACAGAACTCGATCCGCATGGGTCGCCGACGCGGGCCTTTCCTGTGGGCGCGCTCGATCGCCCGATCGACGCCCTCGCACGCCACCTTGAGCGGAATCCCGTCGCGCTGCCACGCCGAGACCACTTCAAATGACGGCCCGACCACCCTCACGAGATGACCGCCATTCTTCTGGCACAGGTACGCTTCGATGCGACGGCAGTAGTCGAGCGGGTCGTCGGCAGCGGCGACGCCGGGGTTAGCGCCGAACAGCGTTGCGGTCCCAGACAATCTTCAAGCCCTTCAGCGTCAGGTCGGGATCGACATGCGCGATTAGTGACGTCTCCGGCGCAATCACCGGTGCCAATCCACCCGTGGCCACGCAGATCGCCTGGCCACCCAGTTCGGCGGTCATCCGCTTCACGAGGCCCTCGACCATTCCGACATAGCCATAGAAGAGTCCCGACTCCATTGCACCCACGGTGGTGCGCCCGATCACCGTCGACGGCTTGCGCACATCTATGCGCGGCAGCCGCGCCGCACGCTGGAACAGCGCCTCGGCGGAAATGGTAACGCCGGGACAAATGGCGCCGCCCAAATACTCGCCGCTGGCACTGACCGCATCCAGCGTCGTGGCCGTGCCAAAATCACAGACAATGAGCGGCACGGTCGTCCGCCCCCCGTATTGCTCAAACGCGGCAATCGCGTTGACGATCCGATCGGCGCCGACTTCGGACGGATTCGAGTAGAGGATCGGCATCCCGGTGTTGCTCACCGGATCGACAATCAGCGCCTTGAGACCGACGTACTGCTCGACCATCGACGCGACGGTACTCGTGAGCGGCGGCACCACGGAGGCCACCACAATGCCGGTCACGCGTCCGAGATCAATCGACCCATGGGCAAACAACCCCTCGACGAGTAGGCCCAACTCGTCGGACGTGCGCTCACGCAGCGTCTGCAGGCGCCAACTCCGCACCAGCGACGCACCTTCGAAGACACCAAGCACAATGTTGGTATTGCCGACGTCAATTGCGAGCAACATAAGCAGCTAATCCCAGCGTACTTCGCCAGACACGATCCGCTCGAGGCCAGAGCCAATCTTCACCAACAGCGCCCCATCGTCATCGATGCCCGCGGTGATGCCGGTCCGCACACGATCAGCGTGATCCCACGAGACGCGCGCGCCGACAGCACGCGTGGCACGGCGACGCCACGCGTCGAGGATAGCATCGTATCGTCCGGCCAAGAGGTCGTCGTAGTGTGCGGCGAGCGCCGACAGTGACGCCGCACACACCTGCGCGCGGTCAATCGAGCGCCCCAGCTCCGACTCAAGCGATGTCACGCGGTCCCTCAACTCGGGCGGATAGGCCGCGGGCGACACGTTCAGTCCATAACCGAGAACGACCGAGTGGACCGCGGACGCGGTCGGGCTGTGCACGCCTTCAGCGAGAATGCCTGACAACTTGCGGCGCCCCATCAGAAGATCGTTTGGCCACTTGATCTCTGGAGATAGTCCGGTCGTCAGCTCGACCGATTCGGCAATGGCCACACCCGCCATCAGAGTCAGCAGTGCCGTGGCCCGCTCGGGCAGCCGAACGGCGCGACCAGGCGTGAGCACGACCGAGACGTAGAGACCGGCCCCTGGAGGGGAGAACCAGACGTGCCCTCGTCTGCCGCGCCCGGCAGTCTGCCGGTCAGCGATGACCACGGCACCTTCATGGTCACCACGTGACGCCAGCGACACCGCCACGTCGTTGGTAGAACCGATCTCCGAGAAGTAGAGCACTGGGCCGGAGAGACGCCCGCGGGACGTCTGCTCGAGCGCCTCGGCAAAGTCCGCTGGCAATGCATCGGGGGGACTAAACATGTACGGCGGCCGCTTCAGCGCGGTTCGATCTCGAAGCTGATATCGACGGCGGGAGCTGAATGCGTGAGCGCCCCGACCGAGACATAGTCCGCGCCGGTGTCGGCCAGTTCCGCCATGCGATCGAGTGTGACTCCGCCCGAGATCTCGACCTTGCAGACACCGCGTGCACGAGCGACGGACTCACGAATCTCGGCGAGCGACATATTGTCGACAAGAACAATATCCGCGCCCGCGCGAACCGCGGCGTCCACCTCGCCCAGCGTCTGCGCCTCCACCTCGATCCGCAGGTGTGGCCGGAACGCCCGCGCGCGTGCGACCGCAGTCTCCACACCACCCGCGAGCCGCACATGGTTGTCCTTGATCAAGATGGCGTCATACAGACCAATCCGGTGATTACTGCCGCCTCCCGACGTCACCGCATATTTCTCGAGCACGCGGAGCGTCGGCGTGGTCTTGCGGGTGTCGAGCACGACGATACGGCCAGCGGCCGCGTCGACAAACCGGCGCGTCAGCGTGGCGACGCCTGACATCCGTTGCAGAATATTCAGAGCGGTCCGCTCTGCCGTCAACAACGAGCGCGCGCGGCCTCGCACCTCGGCAATCGTGGCGCCGGCCTCCACGCGCCCGCCATCTGAGGTGACGGTTCGCGTCTCAACGTCTGACTCGACTTGACGAAAGGCCTCGAACGCCACCTCCAAGCCAGAGACGACGCACGGAGCCTTGGCCAGAAAGATGCCGCGCGCCAGTTGGTCCAGCGCCACCGTCGCTTCGGTGGTGACGTCGCCAGCACCGATGTCCTCGGCGAGCGCGCGTCGAACGATATCCTCGTACTGATTAAGCCGGAGCGGCATCGTATCCGGCCACCGCGAACGTACGCCCTTCACCAGCAGCGCATTCAAAGCGGTGCACACGCAGGGCCGCCCGGAGATCCGCATCCACGCTCGGCATCAGCGCGAGATCCGCGGATGGAGCGGTAATCGCGACCTGTGTAATGGGCACCTTGAGCGGCTGCTTCGCCTCGGAACGCTGCTTGCGAACTTCAAACAACACGGTCGTCGCCCAGTCGTAGATCTGCTGGTCCCGTGAATCCTGCGCAGGCGCATGCTCCGGTAGAAGCGCGTCCAGCTCTGCACGCGTCGGCCAGGCCGAGGTGTGCACTGAGCCTGGCTGCCACCAGGACCAGACCTCCTCCGTCACAAATGGCAGAAACGGCGCGAACAGCCGCAGCAGGACGGACAGCGCCGCCGCGAGGGCACTGTTAGCGGAGGCCGCGCCCTCAGGACCCTGTTCCCCGTAGCGGCGGCCCTTCACGAGCTCGAGATAGTCGTCGCAGAACCGCCAGAAGAAGTCTTCCGTCCGCTGCAGCACCCGGGCATAGTCATAGCCCTCGAAGTCGAGCGTGGCCGCATCGATCACCTGGCCGAGCCGCTGAAGAATCGCGCGATCGACCTCCGCCGTGATCGGTCCCTGCAATTGCGACGATGCGAGCACGAACTTCGAGGCGTTCAGCAGCTTCATGGCCAGCCTGCGACCGACCTTCATCTGCCCGGTATCAAAGGCGGTGTCGGTACCGGGTCGACCGCTCGCCGCCCAGTAGCGCACGCCATCAGAGCCGTGTTCCTCGAGCAGCCCCATCGGCGTGACCACATTGCCCTTCGATTTCGACATCTTCTTACGGTCCGGGTCGAGCACCCAGCCGGAAATCGCGGTATTGGTCCACGGCAGCGAGTCGTGCTCGAGCTCCGCGCGCAACACCGTGTCGAAGAGCCAGGTCCGAATGATGTCGTGCGCCTGCGGGCGAAGGTCCATCGGGAACGTGCGCGCGAACAGGTCTGGATCGTCTGGCCAACCGCAGGCAATCTGCGGCGTCAGCGACGAGGTCGCCCAGGTGTCCATCACGTCGGGATCGCCGGCGAAGCCTCCGGGGACGCCCCGCTGATCCTCACGATAGCCGGGAGGGACATCGGTCGATGGATCGATCGGCAGCCGGTGCTCTTCGGCGGCAATCGCCTTGTCGTACTCAACGCGACCATCAGCCGCGATCGGATACCAGAGAGGAAATGGCACACCGAAGAAGCGTTGGCGGCTGACACACCAATCACCATTCAAGCCGTTGGTCCAGTTTTCAAATCTCGCCTGCATGTACGGAGGGTGCCACTGCAGTTGGGCGCCGCGCTTCAGCAACGGCTCTCGAAACTCGATGGTCTTGAAGAACCACTGACGGCTGGTGATGATTTCGAGGGGACGGTCACCCTTTTCGAAGAACTTGACCGCATGCGTAATCTGTCGCGGCTCGCCGACCAGGTCGCCGGAGTCGCGCAGTTGCTCAGCAATCTTCACGCGCGCCTTGGCGGCCGGCAATCCCTGCAGTTCGCCGTAATAGCGGGTCGCGCGCTCGGCGTCCGCAGACTCCCAACCCTTCGTCCCCCACGACACCGCGCCCAGGCGCCCGTCCGGCTGCAACACAGCGCGCACAGGCAACGACAACTCGCGCCACCAGGTGACGTCGGTGGTGTCTCCGAAGGTGCAGATCATGGCGATGCCACTGCCCTTCCCAGGGTCCGCGAGTGTGTGTGCACGCACCGGCACGCGAACACCGAAGAGCGGCGTGATGACGTCGTGTCCAAATAGCGGCTGATAGCGCTCGTCGTCGGGATGCGCCACCAGCGCCACGCAGGCAGGAATCAGCTCGGGGCGCGTCGTCTCGATTTCGACCACGCCTCCATCTGGTTTCGCGAACTGGATGCGGTGGTACGCGCCAGCGAGATCCCGGTCCTCGAGCTCTGCTTGCGCCACGGCGGTCTTGAAATCAACGTCCCACAACGTCGGCGCCTCAACCTGATAGGCGTATCCCTTCGACAGCAAACGGAGAAACGCGATCTGGGAGACCCGCTGTGCCCGAGTCCCGATCGTCGCGTAGGTCATCGACCAGTCGACCGACAGGCCGAGATATCTCCACAAGTGCTCGAAGACCTTCTCGTCCTCACCGGTCAGCCGGTTACAGAGCTCAATGAAGTTCGGACGCGACACCGACATGGGCGGCTTCGGCGGAGTGGTGGGCGGCAAGAAGCCCGGGGCGTAGGGCAGCGACGGATCGCAGCGCACACCGTAGTAGTTCTGCACGCGGCGCTCGGTCGGCAGACCGTTGTCGTCCCACCCCATCGGATAGAACACGGCCTTGCCACGCATGCGCTGAAAGCGCGCGATCACATCTGTGTGGGTGTAGGAGAACACGTGGCCGACGTGCAGCGATCCGCTCACCGTGGGAGGGGGGGTGTCGACAGCAAAGACCTGGTCGCGCGCACGGCTGCGATCAAACGCGTAGACGCCATCCGCATCCCACCGGGGCGTCCATTTGGCTTCGAGGCCCTCCAGGGCCGGCTTTTCGGGAAGCGAGAGGCGAGCGGGATCGAGTGACAGCAGCGACGCGCGCGGACCGGGCATCCGCTGATTTTATTTGATGTGGGACTTGATGCGCTCGATCTCTTCTCGCACGAGCCGCTCGGCCGTGGTGGAGGCAACCGACGAGACCGCCTCGCGCACCGTATGCTGCACCACGCTGGTCGAGATCCGCGCCAGGACCCGCTCGACGATCTGCTCGATCACCTCGTCGGTGATCACGGTGGTAACAGGCGGCACGGCCGCGGGGGGCGTCGGCGGTTCATCCGGCAGCCACTCGACAAAGGCCTCAGGCGCTGCACCAGACTGCTCCGCCGCCAGCAACGCGGAGAAGGCACCGTCGAGGGCCGATGGCGAAGGCGGGTCCGCGTGGGTTGAAGGCGCCGCTACGGGCGCAGCTGCGGCTCTGGCCGAAATCGCGTGGTCGAGCTCGGCGAAGTAGTCGTCAAGACGTTCGGCCTGCGGAGGGCGGGGCGGCGGCACCACAGCGGGTGCGTCTGGCAAGGCGCGGGCAGCCAGCAGCTCGTTCACGCGAGCCACCACCACGTGCGGCTCAAGGGGCTTAGCCAAGACACCGTCGGCGCCCACGTCGTTCGCCCGTGCCGAGTCAATCGACTCGAACGCACCGACGAGCAGCAATACTGGCACCGTCGCCAGCGCCGGCGTCTGCCTGATGTGACGCGTCAGCTCATAACCATCGAGCCCAGGCATGCTGATATCAGCAAGCACGATATCTGGTCTGAGGTCAGCCAACAGCGACGCCGCGTGACGGCCATCACGGGCGATCACGACGGTGACGGGCTCGTTTGCGAAGGTCAGCTCGACCAACCGCTGAATCGTGACGCTGTCGTCGGCAAGCAGCAGAGTGTGCGGCACTAGTAGGTCCGTGTCCGATCAAATGTCAGGCGCGTGGACGGACGTGGGTGGTGATGAAGTCGATGATCGACCGCATCGGAGTTCCGGGCTGAAACACGCCCTTGACACCCAACGCTTCGAGCGCCGGTACGTCGGCATCCGGAATGATGCCGCCAATCACCACCAAGACGTCGTCCATCTGCTGTTGACGCAGCAATGCCATGAGCTTGGGGGCAATGTGATTGTGCGCGCCAGAGAGAATGGACAAGCCGATCACGTCGGCGTCCTCCTGCAGCGCCGCGCTCACGATCTGCTCCGGCGTCTGTCGCAGCCCCGTATAAATCACTTCCATACCGGCATCGCGGAGTGCTCTGGCGATGACTTTGGCTCCGCGATCGTGGCCATCGAGGCCCGGCTTGGCGATCACGACCCGCAGCTTCCGCACACCGATCTCGCTCGCGCCCTGCCCTGTCAGCACCTGTCACACCCCGGCACCTTTTTGCACCCCTGTGCGCCCTCGGGAACCCGTCGCCCGTTTGGAACCTCTGGAACCCTTGCCACCTTAGCACCTCGAGCACCCTAGATGGTCGGCACTTCCTGATACTCGCCCCAGACGGTGCGAAGCGTGTCGCACATCTCGCCCAGGGTGGCGTCGGCACGCACCGCATCGATCAATAGCGGCATGAGATTCTGCGGTGTTCCGGCCGCATCACGCAAGCGGCCCAGCGCCGCTGCCACGTCACGCCGATCGCGCCTGGCCTTCAGCGAGGCCAAGCGCTCGAGCTGCACGGCGGCCGCCGTTTCGTCGATCGAGAGGGTCTCAATCGACCCGCTCTCGCCTTCGACGTATTGGTTCACGCCGACGATCGTCCTCACCTTCGCCTCGATCTCTTGCTGGAACCGATAGCTGCTCTCCGCGATCTCTCGCTGCGGGAAGCCGTCTTCGATGGCCGCCATCATCCCGCCGAGGCGGTCGATTTGCGCGAAGTAGGCGCGGGCGTCGTCCTCGAGTTGCGTCGTGAGGGACTCGACGAAATACGAGCCCCCAAACGGGTCGACGGTCTCGATCAGTCCACTTTCGTTCGCCAGCACCTGCTGCGTGCGAAGCGCCAGCGTCGCCGAATCCACCGTTGGCAGCGCCAGTGCTTCATCAAGGGCGTTCGTGTGAAGGGAATTGGTGCCGCCAATCACGGCCGACAGAGCCTGGAGCGCCGTGCGAACCACATTGTTGTAAGGCTGCTGCGCGGTGAGCGAGACGCCGGCGGTCTGGGTGTGGAAACGCAACTTGCACGACCGCTCGCTCTGTGCGTGGAAGCGCTCGCGCATCACCTCCGCCCAGAGACGCCGGGCCGCCCGGTACTTGGCGATCTCCTCGAAGAAATCGCTGTGCGCGTTGAAGAAGAAGGACATTCGCGGCACGAACACATCGACATCGAGGCCCGCCTCGATGCCGCACTGGACGTACTCGATGCCATCGCGCAGCGTGAAGGCAAGCTCCTGCGCCGCGGTGGCACCCGCCTCGCGAATGTGATAGCCGCTCACGGAAATGGTGTTGAAGCGCGGCACGCGCTCGGCGCAGAAGCGGAAGACGTCCGTCACCAGCCGCATCGATGGTCGCGGCGGGAAGATGTATTCCTTCTGGGCAATGTATTCCTTGAGAATGTCGTTCTGGAGTGTGCCGGAGAGCGTGGCCCAATCTGCGCCCTGACGCTCCGCCACCACGAGATACATCGCGAAAATCATGGCCGCCGGCGCGTTGATGGTCATCGACGTCGTGATGCGTCCGAGCGGAATGCCGTCAAACAGTCGCGCCATGTCCTCGAGCGACATCACACTCACACCGCACTTACCCACTTCGCCGGCCGACAGGGCATCGTCTGCGTCTCGCCCCATCAACGTCGGCAGGTCGAAGGCGACGCTCAGGCCGGTGCCGCCCGCCGCCAGAAGAGCCTTGTAGCGAGCGTTAGTCTGCTCGGGCGTCCCGAACCCGGCAAACTGCCGCATCGTCCAAGGCTTGCCACGATAGCCGCCTTCGTGGATCCCGCGCAGATACGGAAACTGACCGGCGGGCGTCTGGGCGGCAGCAGCGGCGGCCGGCGTCACGTCGTCGGCGCTATAGAGCCGATCGATCGGCCGGCCGGAGATCGTGGTGAATGAGGACGCCCGTTCAGGCGACCTCTTGAGCGTGGGCTCAAGCGTGTCGCGCTGCCAACGCTGACGAGGGGTGTGCGACACGGTCGCCATCGAAGTCACATTATAGTAGGTGCTCTATGGCGACCCACGGCCCGATCTTCGACGCGATGCTCCAGGAATTCGACGCAGCGGCCCGCATTCTCAACCTCGAACCGGGTATCTGGAAGATCCTGACGCATCCGAAACGACAGATTGTCGTCTCATGTCCGGTGCTGATGGACAACGGCGAGATAGAGGTCTTCACCGGCTATCGCGTGCAATACAACATCACGCTTGGTCCGGCCAAGGGTGGCATCCGCTATCACCCGAGTGTGAACCTCGACGAAGTCACCGCGCTGGCCGCCTGGATGACTTGGAAATGCGCCGTCGCGCACATTCCGTTTGGCGGCGGCAAGGGCGGCGTCATTTGCGATCCGTCGCGGATGTCGCGGCGCGAGCTCGAGGCGCTCACACGCCGCTACATCGCCGAAATCATCGACGCGATCGGCCCCGACAAAGACGTGCCGGCCCCGGACGTCAACACCAACGATCAGGTCATGGCGTGGGTCATGGACACCTACAGCATGCACGTCGGCCACACCGAGACTGCGGTCGTGACCGGCAAGCCGGTCGAGCTCGGCGGCTCACTCGGCCGGCGAGAGGCGACCGGCCGCGGCGTGATGATCTGCACACGCGAATCGGCCAAGCACCTTGGCTTCGACATCAAGGGCGCTACCGTCGCGGTGCAAGGCTTCGGCAACGTCGGCTCGATTTCCGCCGAGTTGATTGCGGCGCAGGGTGCCAAGGTCGTTGCTGTGAGCGACTGGAAAGGCGGCGTCTACAACGACAAGGGCTTGGATCTCGTTGGGCTCTCTGACCACGTCCGACTGCACAAGACCGTCGCCGGATTCGCGGGGGCGACTGCCCTCACCAACAAAGAACTGTTCGCCCTCGATGTCGACGTGCTGGTTCCGGCCGCACTCGAGAACCAGATCACGATGGAGAACGCACCGGACATCCGCGCCAAAATCATCGTCGAAGGCGCCAACGGCCCCACCACGCCTGACGCGCATCGCCATTTGCACGAGCGCGGCGTGTTTGTGGTGCCTGACATCCTGGCCAACAGCGGCGGGGTCACCACGTCGTACTTCGAGTGGGTGCAGGACCGCCACGGCTACTTCTGGACGGAAAAGGAAGTGAACGAGCGACTCGAGGCCAAAATGCGCGAGGCGTTCGACGCGGTGCTGCAGATGTCCTTGCGCCATAGGGTCGACCTCCGGACAGCCGCATATGTCGTCGCCATCAATCGCGTCGCCGCAGTGACGAGGGTCAGGGGGATGTACGCGTAGATGCCGGCGTTGGCAGTCAGAAGTCGACCGTCGCCAACCTCCGTCCCTATTTCTTGAACCGGCGGTAATCGATTCGGTACTTGCGCACCCGGTAATTGAAGATCCGCTCAGTCGTGCCGAGTAACCTCGCTGCGCGAGCCCGGTTACCTCTCGCGCTCTTCAGCGCATCCTGCAGCGAATCCTTCTCGAACGCCTCGAGCGATTCTTTCAACGTTGTCGTCTGCGACGTGCCGGAGGCCTCGGCCGTTTGTAGTGTGGGCGGCAGATGATGAGCGTGAATCACCTGGGAATCGCACACCACGACGGCGCGCTCCATGACATTGGCAAGTTCGCGCACGTTGCCCGGCCAGTGGTAACTCGAGAGCATGTCAATGGCGGGTGTCGCAATACGCTTCACCTGCTTGCCGTGTTCACGTGAGAACTTCTCGAGGAAGTAGTCGGCCAGCAGGAGGATATCCGGCTTCCGCTCACGCAGGGGCGGGACGAAGATCGAAAACACATTGAGACGGTAGTAGAGATCTTCGCGGAACTCGCCGGCGGAGATCGCTTTTTCCAGATCCTTGTTGGTCGCCGCGATCAGCCTGATGTTGGTGCGAATCGTTTCGGTGCCACCAAGACGCTCGAATTCGCGCTCCTGAAGCACCCGCAGCAGCTTGACCTGCGTGGTCAGGTTTAACTCGCCGATTTCGTCCAGGAACAAAGTGCCGCCTTCGGCGGCCTCAAAGCGACCTTTCTTCGTCCCGTGCGCTCCAGTAAAGGCACCGCGCTCGTAGCCAAACAATTCCGACTCGATGAGGTCCTGCGGCAGCGCTGCGCAGCTGACCTTGATGAACGGCTTCTTGGCCCGCGGTGAGTTGTAGTGGAGCGCGTGCGCAATCAGCTCCTTGCCCGTCCCGGATTCGCCCCGCAACATCACGGTGGTGTTGGTACGCGCCACCTGCGAGATCTGTTCATACACCTGTCGCATCGGGCCGCTGGTCCCGACCAGGTTTGAGAAGTCGTAGCGTTCCTTCAACTCCTGGCGAAGATGCGTGTTCTCTTCCACCAGGCGCTGTTTGTCGTCCTCAATCAACCGGTTGACCCGAACGGCGTGCGAGATCATCGACCCGACGACGCCGAGAAACTTCACCGTGCGGTTGTAGTCGCGGTCGGCCTTGAACCTCAGGTCGATGCCGATCGCTCCAACGGTCTTCAAGTCGAGAGTGATGGGCGCAGAGATATAGGTGAGCTCCTGCTCGGCCAGCTCGGGACGTTCAGACACACGGTTGAGAAACGCCGGCTCCCGGCTCACCTTCGGTACCACAATCGGCTTGCCAGTCTGAAGGACCTGGCCGGTGATGCCTTCTCCCGGCCGATAGCGCACGCGCTTACCCGGGGCGATGGCTCCCGCGTAAGCCTCGAGCTCGACGTCGCCGGTCAGGTCATTTAGCAGCACGACAGCGCTGCGCACCGCCCCGTGATGCCGGCCCAGGATCTCAAGGACCCGCTGCAGCCCTTCCCGCAGGTCGAGCGTGGTCGACAACGCCTGACTGGCCTCGAGCAGCGTCGACAGCTTCCGGACTTCGCTCGCATGTGCCTCATCGGGTTCCATCCACTCCGCCACTGTGCTCGACGCCATAAGGTCACCAGCGATCTGCTCCACGTTCGGAACGCTCTTCTTGATAGCAAGGGGAGGTCCACTTGCGAACGATGGGTCAGCATTTCGGAAGGGCGTGAAACTGGCCATATTTGTGACTCTTTCCCTTTATGCCATTACGACACGTGCCTACAAATTCGTCCCATATGCCTGGCCTACTCCACAAACTTGTCTTCGCGTGTTCTCTTCACCCTCATCTCATCTCGGACCAAGCGGCCGGCCGCGGTTGCCCTGGATGTTTCCACCATATCGCGACCTGAAAACCACACACCTGGGCGGCCTTGCTCCGCCAGCACCGACAGAGGCAATCCCTCGAGTTGCTCGAGGATGTGCTCGAACTCGTGCGCAATCCACTCCGGCCGAATCGCGTCTGGCGCGATCTCCATCGAGACGATGACCAGACCGGAGTCGTAGCGTCGGATGCAGGAACGTGCCCGAAAGGACTGTTGCATTACCCTCATGTCGATTCGCGCGTCGATGATCAGCCTGGGCGCGCTGGCGATGCGCTCGAACTGCTCACGAAAGGTCCGTGACATCTCGAGCATGGTGTCGACCGATGACTGCAGCTCGCGGGCGAACCGGATATTGCTTGGCATCACCGGAACTCGCCGCACCAGGGGCTCGCCACTGGCGCGGCCGGCAAAGACCGCCGCCAAGAGACACAGCGTGACCACACGTCTTGCCGCACATCTTGTTTTGACCATGTCGTTGAGCTGCTCGGGGAGAGCTGCTCAGAACGAGAGCAAGATCGGATCCTGGAATTGCGGGCAGTTCTGAGCCATAAATCGACATCACTGTCGATTTTGAGGTGACGCGCCGACACGGCCGTCGCTTTTATGGCGTGATGCGAATGGGGAGATGCTCTGTGGCGCTTCCTGCGGGGGTGCGAACCACGATCTCGAGGCTGTAGACACCCGCGGCATAGGACGCGAGGGGAAGTTCGAACTGGTAGACACCCTGCAGGCCGGGAGCGGGCGAGGTCGGCAGCTCGCGCATCACGGTGCCAAAGGCACTGACGAACGTTGCCGACACGAGCGGGGTCTCTGCCGAGACCACCGGCAGCCGCACGAGCAAACGCTCGGCGCGGCTGAATTGTCGTGAGGACGACGGCGGCGCGTGAGGATTGGCAGCGATCAGTTGCTGCTCTCGCGCCGTACGCGTCCGAAAGACTTCGGGCGTGCCAAGGGACACTGGCCCAGTGAAGGCTGTGACGACAATGTCACGCACATCGCGATCGATGACGCGCGCGGCCAGATCCTGGATCGACATCTCCACCAGCAGCGGACCAGGCGCCGCGTCAAAGTCCACCCGCGACGGCAGACGCCCGCCAGTCGTCGCCGCAGACACCAGTCCGCTGAACACCGGCTGCCCATCGAGCGTCGTCACGGTCAGAGCCACAGTCGACGGCCGGCCGATGGGCGCACGGTCGCCAGGCACCCGCTCCGTCGGCTCCCACACCATGCTCACCGAGGTCTTTCCGTTCGCCCCTCGGGACATGCCAAACCAAGGGCGAACCAGCGGACTGACTCGGCGAGGCCGCTGGGCCGAGTAGGTCGAGAGAAACGAGGGCACCGCAACAGACGGTGTCGGGGGTGGCATCCGTCGCCCCACGGCCTTCTGCGCTCGAACCGTCAGCCCCTCACGGGATACGACGACCGTAACCGGCTCGAGTCGGCCGGTGTCCGCCTTGGAGGGCGTGAAGATCACGACGTAGGAACCGGCCGAGTCGCGAACAGCGTCCCGCAGCGCCTCCAGCGGCTCGAGCGCCGACTGCGCACTCACACCACCGGTATCATCTGCCAGCGCCTGGAACGACCGGCGCGCAGCCTGATCGCGAGTGACAGCGTCGGCACCAGCGCTTGCCGGCACCGGCGCGGTCGGATTCACGGTATAGATGGCGACGTTCGCACGATTGGCCGCCTCGACAACAGAAACCAGCGATGGGGCGAACTCCCCGCCCCCTGGTGCGAGTCCGTCCGCAAATCCCTCACTGATAACAATCAGTGTCTTCCGCGCATGAGCGAACTGGCCGAGCGAGGAAATCAACGCACGCAATCCCGCAGTCGAGATTCGCGCCCGTGCCGCCTCCACACGCACGGGGTCGCCGGGGATAAAACTGCGTTCAAAATCTGAACGCGCCTCGTAGTCGCCGCGGCGAGGCTCAAATGCGGCAATCGCGGCCAGTGCGGCAGTGCGCGTCTCTGCGAACCTGATATCGACCAGCGAGTCCAGCGGACGAAGCACGACGACCTGATCGGTGGACGCAAGGTCATGGCGGACAAACCGCGCCAGCGCTTCGCGAACGCGCTCGGCTGCCGCACCGCTGCCGACGTGAAAATCGTCGAGGAAGATCGCAAACAGTCGCGGCCCGACGGCAATCTCCGCCGAGTCGACCGGGAGTCGGCCGACGCCGTCTTCGATGACCGAAAAATCCTTTGGGCCCAGCGTGCCAACGCGCCGACCACCCAGGTCAGTCACAACGACGCCCAGCCGCACTGGCGTTGGCCCTGCCACGGCCGCCTGTGCGGGCACACCCGCGCCGCCAAGCGACAGCGCGAGCAGGCACCCAGCGAGCATGGCGGCTAGATCTCAGCTGGTGACGCGAAATCCGACGATGGTCTTCACGGGCTCGCCGGCGCCAGAGGCGGTGATCTCGATCAGATACTCGCCAGGGGCCATGGGTGCCAGCGACAGATCGATCTCGCGCAGGTCAGGACCACTCGCCGAAGTCACGACCGGCAATGCCCCGATCGACTCGGCCGCGCGATTCAGCATTCGAGCGCTGATAGCCGGCGCCACATCTCCTGGCGCGTAGAGCGGCACCCGCACGAACACCCGCTCCGCACGACTGAACTCGCGCCCCACTGTGGGCGTCGCCTGTGGGTCCGCCTTCAACTGCTCCACATCGCGCAGCGTTCGCGCTCGAAACAGACTGGGCGTACCGAGGATCACCTGAGGCGCCGTAAGGTCCGGCACGTCGAGTTCGCGGCTCTCGGTGTCGAGCACGTCGTTGGTCGCATTCTCGATCGAGACGCGCAGCTGCACCTTTCCTGGCGGCACGTCAAAGGACACCTTCGCGCCCGCAACCGCCACCGGAGTCACTGGCGGTGTCGACGGGAGGCGGCCACGGAAGTACGGCGTGCCGTCAGTCCCCACAGCCATCAAGGACACCCGCGTCGGCGCGTCACCCGGCCGCACCTGGTCACCAGCCGCACGCGGGATCGGCTCCCAGACGAAGGTCACTCGCGTCTTCCCCCCAACGCCTCGCGCGGTGCCCACCCAGGTACGCACCACGCGCGACGACTTCGCCGGGGTGACCACTGCAGCCAGCGCCGTGGCGTACTCCGAGGCCACCTGTGGCTTGGGTGGCGCCGTGGCCTTCGCGGCATCCTCAGTCGTGAACGCCCAGTAACCCTTGCGGGCCCGCACCTGAAGACCCGGGCGCTTGACGGTCACCTTGATTTCATGAAACTTGCCGTCGGTCGCCGTGAATGACGAGTTGTAGCCGAGTAGATAGTAGGCCGTCTGATCCCGCACGATCTGCTTCATCCCCATCGTCAGATCGTTACGATTGAGAATCGCCCGGCCGTCAGTATTAATCGCCAGCGTCCTCAACGTGTCCATCGTCGAGTTGAGGTAGGCGCGATCGGTAATCCCACCGATGTTCTGATCGATCCCGAACTCGCCGGTCGCCAAGCCGCGAGGGTCAACGGCGTAGATCGCCACGTTGTTCCGATTGGCCAAGTCCCAAATGGCCTGCAGATCCAGCTCCATGTCTGCGTTCGAGGAAAAGGCGGCGCGGCCCTCAGCGACGCTGCCCACGCCGGCGTCGGGATCGTTACGCAACGGATTGGCCAAGCCCGGCGCGGCTGCGATGGGGTCGCGCATCTGCGGCGGCAGCATGGCGTTGTAGCCTTCGCTCACGAGGATCAGGGCCTTGCGCCCTTCCTTGAGCGCACCCATTCGAAGAATGAGCGCCTTCAACGCTGACATTGACACTTGGTTGCGAATCTTCTCGACGACTTCGGCTGGATAGTAGGCGTACCGCTCCTCGGTCGCGTTCTTCGGCGTGTAGTCGTACTTGCGACCGATAAACTGTCGCAGCGCCGTGGACACCGCGTCATGGTTCCTGGTCATCCGCACCGACACGGTCGGTTGGAGCGGATACATGAGGCCGATCATGTCGGTTGGGCCCAGCTGCGTCTCGATGAACCGTGCGAGCTGGTTGCGCGCCGTCAGGCTCGACTCCCGGCGGACGTGATAGTCATCGAGGAACATCGCGAACAGCCGCACGTCGTCTCGTGAAGCCTCGGTCTCTTCGTCATCGTCGGAGCGAATCTGACGCGCCGGCCCGTTGATGGACGAGATCAGGCCACCGTCGAGTGAGACCAATTTGAACGTCTCGACCTTCTGTGGCGTCTTCTGCTCGATCACTTCAAAATCGTTCGCCGTGAGGTCGGTGACCGCGTTGCCGTTCTTGTCGGTCACGATCACGTCGACGCGGACGAAGTTGATGCCGGCGCGAAACACCGGACGCTGATCGGAAGCGGCCTGCTGGGCGTGCCCCGGAATGCCGGCGGCACACAGCAGCGCGAATACGACGAAGGCCGTAGAGCGAAAGACCCTTGCCATGCTTTCCTATCTTAGACCCATCGCCTGCTAACATCACGCCCATGGCACTGGCCGAGACCCGCACATTTTCCGGTCCGCTCACTAGGCTGACCGACGACGAGCAACTGTTTCGGGACAGCGTCTACGAGTTCGCACACCGCGAGGTGCGACCGCTAGTGCGTGCGATGGATGAGCAGGCGAAAATTCCAGCAGACCTGCTGCCCAAGCTCTTCGCTTTGGGCGTCATGGGCATCGAGATCCCCGCGGCGTTTGGCGGCGGAGACGCACGGTTCTTTCATTCCGTGCTCGCGGTTGAAGCGCTGTCGCAAGTCGATCCGTCCATTGGTGTCCTGGTCGATGTCCAGAACACGCTCGTCGTGAATGCGCTGCTTCGCTGGGGCTCGGAGGAACAGCAGGCCCGATACCTTCCGCGCCTGGCCAACCAATCGGTGGGAGCCTACGCGCTCTCCGAAGCGGGATCGGGCAGTGATGCGTTCGCCCTGACCACCCGGGCAATGGGACGGGGTGATGATTGGGTGCTCACCGGCCGGAAGCTGTGGATTACGAATGCGGACGAGGCCGACCTGTACATCGTGTTTGCCACGGTGAATCCGGAGGCTGGTTATCGCGGCATCACCGCGTTTCTCGTCGAGCGCGGGTTCGCCGGGTTCAGCGTTGGAAAGAAGGAAGACAAGCTCGGCATCCGCGCCAGCAGCACTTGCGAGCTGGTGCTTGATGGGTGCGTCGTGCCAGCAGCCAACGTGCTTGGCGAGGTCGGCAAGGGCTACAAGACCGCGATCGAGACCCTGAACGAAGGCCGAATTGGCATCGGCGCGCAGATGCTCGGCCTGGCCCAAGGGGCGCTCGATCACGCGGTGGCGTACACGAAGGAGCGGCGGCAGTTCGGCAAGGCGATCGCAGACTTTCAAGCCGTGCAGCATCAGCTCGCGCGCGCCGCGACGGACGTTCACGCCGCACGCGTGATGGTCTACGAGGCGGCACGCTTGCGTGACGGCGGCCTGCCCTTTCTGACCGAAGCAGCGATGTGCAAGCTGTATGCGTCTGAAGCGGCCGAGCGCACGGCGTCGCTCGCGGTGAATCTCTTTGGCGGGTACGGCTTCGTGAAGGATGCGCCAGTCGAAAAGCTCTATCGCGACGCCAAGATTGGACAAATCTACGAGGGCACGTCCAACCTGCAACTCCAGACCATCGCGAAACAACTGCTCACCTGAGCTGACACCCTCACGAAGGCACAAAGGACACGTCGTCTTCAGCGTCGTCGAATCGCCGAGACCTGGCACGATTGAGGCTCACTCGATGCCTCCGACGACACCCACTATCGATACGCCGCCAGCGCTCCAATCCTCGAGTTGATATCAGCAATCATCCGCGTGTACGCAGGCGCGTCGATTCCGCCGAAGCGACGCTTGAACTCTGGTTCAGTCATCGACTCCGGCAGGTCGGCCGCAGCCGGCATGATCGCCCGCTCATCGGCGAGCACCGCCAGGCGCGACTGTAGTCGCGCCGCACTGCTCACCCTCTCAGCCTGCTGGCCCAGCCGCGTCCCGGCATGATCGGCCGCGAGATCGTTGAAGGAGAACCCGCTGCCACCCCGCGAATCCGAGACCTCCTTGTAGAGCCCGACCGCATCGGCGAAGGGTCCACCGGCGTTGGCCGCGAGCATGGCCGACACCATGAAGTGCTTCGCCGAGTCGTCGCGACTGTTCAGCGTCACGGGGTGACGACGAGGGCGGGGCCACTCGACCGCCTCGGGCACGACGTCGCGTAGCGGCAGGCCCAAGACGTAGGTGGTGATCACGAAGATCGCCGCTCGATTCTCGGCGACCGGATCCGACGTGCGCGAACGCTCGGCGGCACGAGCAAAGAGCGGCCTCATCAGTGCGGTCAGCGACACCGCACCCGGCGGGAGCGACGCCGCCGTGTCAGCCAGCGTCCGCTGAAACTGCTCGAGTCGATCGCGATCGGCCGGACGCATGAACGCGCCGCGGACGGTGTCGGCAAGGGCTGCGTGCCACTGGTAGGTAAATCGCGCCTCCTCCGGCTCGAACACGATCGCCTTCACCGCCTGCGCCACGGTCTGCTGCTCGTGGCTGCTGAACGCCATCGCCATGGCGCGGGCCACAGCGTACCGTACCAGCGACGCGGGAATCGGGAGCTGTCCCATGCGTACGCGGTCGATGACCGGGAGCGGTGCGCCTTGCACCAGCGACGCCTCGAGATTGACGAACGGACTAAATGGCAGCAGCCGTGCAGGCGCGCTCAGCCTCAGATGCAGCCGTCCCTTGTCCATGGTCGCTGTGGCACTTCCGCCAATAGCGCGATACGTCAGATAGTTGACGGCGAGATCGAGATCCTCGGCGGTGACGGTCACCGTCCGCACGGCACCACTCCGGAGTCGACGCGGATCGTTGGTCTCAACAATGCGCTTCGCGCGCGCGATATTGTCCGGCGTGAACTCGGCGGTACGTTCAACGCGCGGGCGTTGGTCGAACGCGAGGAAGAGTACGAGGGCGACAACGCATGGGGCCATGAGCCCGAGCCACAGCAGTAGGCCAAACGGACGGAGGCGCATCAGACGGGTGAAGACGCCGAGAGGATCACGTCCGCGATGATGAGGCGCTGCGCTTCGGAAGTGCCCTGATAAATTTCCGTGGCGCGCGCGTCCCTGAATAGCCGCTCAACGACTGATCCGCGACGGTAGCCTTCAGAGGCCAGAATCTGCATCGCTTTGTCGGCCGCCTTGTGCGCCGCTTCCGACGCCGCCAGCTTCGCCATCGACGACTCCAGGCGACACGATTCGCGCCGCGTCTTGGCGTCGGCCGCGCGCCACGTCAGCATCCGCGCGGCTTCGAGTTCAGTCGACACGTCGGCGAGCATCCACTGCACGGCTTGGAAATCGGCAATCGGGTGGCCAAAGGCATGGCGCGCCTTCGCAAAGCGGATCGCCTCTGCAACCGCAGCCTCGCCAATCCCCAGCGCCTGCGCCGCCACACCGACGCGCCCCCCTTGCAGGGCCCACATCGCAAGGCGGAATCCCTGGTCGACCGGCCCGAGTACCTGGTCGTCGGCGGCGACCAAGTCGAGCTCGAGGTCCATGCAGCCGAGACCGCGTACGCCGAGCGAGTCGTCTCGTCGAGTCTTCGTGATGCCTGGTGTGTTCATCGGCACGAGGAACGCAGTGACCCCTTGCCCTCGCAGCCCCGGCCGGGTCGCGGCAAAGAGAATCACCACCGACGCGGCATCGGCATTGGCGACCCAGACCTTACGGCCACTAATCCGATAGCCGTCGTCTATCCGCGTCGCCCGCGTCAGCTGATTCGCGGCGTCAGTCCCGGCGTCTGGTTCCGAGAGCGCAAACGCACCGATTGCCTGCCCGGAAGCCAGCGCTCTAAGCCATTGCTCTTTCTGCGTGGTCCTGCCGAACTTTGCGACCAGATCGGAGACCAGTGAGTGGTGGACCACCATCGACACGGCCACCGTCGCGCTCGCGTGGGCC
This sequence comes from Vicinamibacterales bacterium, assembly GCA_040081555.1. Taxonomy (GTDB): domain Bacteria; phylum Acidobacteriota; class Vicinamibacteria; order Vicinamibacterales; family CAVVIG01; genus CADEEX01. Next base: position 120 of record JBEBGG010000060.1, on the reverse strand, counting down.
ACGGCCTCTATCGCCAGCGCGTAGCTGACGTAGTCGAGTCCGAGGCCGCCCCAGGCAGTCGGCGCCGTGATTCCGAGCAACCCTTTCGCTGCCGCGGCGCGCATCAAATCGAGCGGATAC
>JBEBGG010000198.1:0-5895 GCA_040081555.1 Vicinamibacterales bacterium | reverse complement strand
CCGCACCGGTCGTCACCGATTTCAAGGGCCTATCGACCACATGCGCGAGCTGTCACACGGACGTGCATCGAGGCGAGCTCGGCGCCACCTGCGAGACCTGTCATTCGTCAACGACGTTTGCGCTCCCGAAGTACGCGCACCTGCGTCAGCTCGACCTGTTTGGCGGTCAGCACGCGACGCTGGCCTGTGAGAAGTGCCATGCACCGGAACCGCTCACCGCGCCGGTCCGGACCGGGGCGTCGCCCTTCCGCGTGTCCTTCAAGAAGGCGGCAACCGCCTGCGTCAGTTGCCATCTGGACGTGCACCTCGGACAGGAGGGCACGGACTGCCAGACGTGTCACTCGCTCGACCGAGCCAAGTTCGCCATTCCGGGATTTTTGCACCCAGCACAGAGCTTTGCCTTGACCGGAAAGCACACGGCGGTCGTCTGCGCCCAGTGCCACAAGCGCGAAACCGGACCGTTTCCGTCAGGCACGGGCTCGGCCGTTCGATTCAAGGGCGTGGGACGCGAGTGCGTGTCCTGCCACGCCGACGTGCACCTTGGACAGCTGAACACCCGGTGCGAGTCGTGCCATTCGGCGGCCTCGTTCAAGGTAGCCAACTACCAGCACACATCGAAGACCACTGCCGGATTCTTCACCGGCAAGCACGTGAGCACGGTCTGCGCGAACTGTCACACACCTCAGACAGGCCAGTTCCCGGCCGCCATCGGCACCGCGGTTCGCTTCACCACCGGCACGGCATGCGTCAGTTGTCACCTCGACAAGCACCGCGGCGCTCTGGGACCCAATTGCGGGGGGTGTCACCGGCCATGACCAAGCGCCTGCTATTCCTCCTCATCGTCGTCACGGGGTTATTGCGACCGCGCCTCGCGTCGGCGCAGTTCGATACCCCGAGTCGGGCATTTCACAACGCGACGGCCTTTCGTCTCGACGGGCGGCACCAGGCAGTGGCGTGTGAGTCGTGCCATGTCAACGGGCAGTACAAGGGGACGCCCAACACCTGCTTCGACTGCCACTGGGTGCGCCGGAAGGATGATCGCTTCCAGACGCGACTCGGCACGCAGTGCGAACAGTGCCACCGGCCCACCTCGTGGACGGCCGTGAGCTGGAACCACGCAGGGCAAGCGGGCGTGGCGCTCAACGCCGACCACCGCCAGATCACGTGCGAGTCGTGCCACCGGAACGCCACGTTCCGCGCCACGTCGGTGACCTGCGTGCAGTGCCACCAGAAGGATTTCGTCGCCACGAAATCGCCAAATCATCAGGCGGCCGGCTTTCCGGCCAACTGTGACTCCTGTCACAAGCCAAGCGATTCCACGTGGCGAAACACCGGCACTGGCGCCTTCAGCCACAATGCCGTCTACCCGCTGGTCGGCACACACGCCACCGTCAGCTGCCAGGCCTGTCACAAGAACAACCTCTACAAGGGCACACCGCGTGATTGCGTCGGTTGCCATCAGGCCGACTACAACAAGACGCAAAGTCCCAATCACCTCGCCGCTGGTTTTCCGCTGTCCTGTGACGCGTGCCATCGGGCGACGGACCCTGCCTTCAAGGGCAGTGGTGCCGCGACGAGTTTCAACCACAACAGCGTCTTCGCCCTGGTCGGTCAACACGGCACGCTCGAATGCGTCACCTGCCACAAGAACAGTGTGTTCAAAGGCACGCCGCGCGACTGCGTCGGCTGTCACCAGGCGAACTACAACGCCACGCGCAACCCGAATCATCTGACGGCTGGTTTCGGCACGACGTGCGAGACGTGTCATCGCCCAACGGATCCTCAGTGGGCGGGCGCGAACTTCAATCACAACGCCACCTTCGCGCTGGTCGGCAGGCATGGATCCGTCGCATGCGCATCGTGCCACATCAACAACGTGTTCAGAGGCACGCCGCGCGATTGCGTCGGCTGTCACCAGGCGCAATACAACGCCACCCGCGCGCCGAATCATGCCTCGGCTGGTTTCGGTACCGCGTGCGAGACGTGCCATCGGCCAACGGATCCGCAGTGGGCGGGCGCCACCTTCAACCACAACAGCACGTTCGCGCTCGTCGGCCTGCACGCGACGACGGCCTGCGCCACCTGCCACGTCAACAACCTCTACAAGGGCACACCGCGCACGTGCGTCGGCTGTCACCAGGCGAAGTACAACGCCACCCGCAGTCCCAACCACGCCGCGGCCGGCTTCAGCACGACGTGCGACTCGTGCCACCGCCCGACCGACCTGCAGTGGACGGGCGCCACCTTCAATCACAACAGCACGTTCGCGCTCGTGGGCAAGCATGCGGCGACGGCCTGCGCGACCTGTCACGTCAACAACCTCTACAAGGGCACGGCGCGCACGTGCGTCGGCTGCCACCTGGCGAACTACAACGCGACGCGCACTCCGAACCACGCGTCTTCCGGTTTCAACACGACGTGCGAGACGTGTCACAAGGCCACCGACAGCACCTGGACGCAGGGCACGTTCACCCATACCCGGTTCCCCATCACCGGACGCCACAACGTCGCCTGCGCGCAGTGCCATACCACGCCGAACAACTACCAGGTGTTCAGTTGTACGGTGTGCCACACGCGCTCCGAGACGGACGGCCATCACAGAGGCAGGTCGGGCTACGTATATGACTCCAACGCCTGCTACTCCTGCCACCCGAACGGAAGGGCAGACTAAATGGGACGACGACCTTTCGCATTGCTGGCGGTGCTCATCCTGTGCCCGTGCCTTGCACGGCAGGCCGGCGCGCAAGGCTTCTCGGCCGTCGCCAGCAAGCCACGGCCCTTTGGACGTGTCTCCTTCTTCACCAACAGTTCCACGGTCACCGTGGACGGCGGTTCGACCACGAATCTGACGGAACTCAGCACGTCCGTCTCGTATCAGTTGCCCGAAGTGGACAGCAACGGCGCCGACTATGGACTTGACCTGCGGTTTAGGACCTTCCGGCCCGGCTCGCGCCCAAACCGGACCGCCGTCTACGAGGGCTTCGTCGGCGCACGCACCAACAACGGTGCCGTGCGTGTACGGCTGGGCCACCTCTGGTTGACCGACCTCGGATCACTTGGCTCGCTCGCCGGCGGCGTCTTCGAGATTCGCCAGCGACGCGAGTCCACCGACAAGAGCCGGCTGCGCGCGGGGGTCTTCGGCGGTCTCGAACCGAACGTGCTCGACGTGGGGTACGCGCCCAATGTGCGCAAGTTCGGCGGCTATACCGCGTACGACGGCGGTGGCATGCGGCGGCATTCCGGCGGGTACGTGATGGTGCGCAACGGCTCACTCACCGAGCGCTCGGTGCTGACCACCACCAACTTCATTCCCCTCGGCGGAAAAGTCTTCGTTTATCAGGCCGCCGAGTACAACGTGCAGCAACCGGCAGGGATGGCGAAGAAGGGGCTCTCCTACTTCTTCACCAATGGCCGCGTCACGCCCAACACCCGCCTCGAACTGCAGGGCACCTATAACCGCGGACGCTCAATCGACGCGCGAGGCCTCGGCGACGATGTGCTGAATGGACGACCGGTGAGCCAGCAGTCGGTCACCGGCCTGCTCTACGAGTCGATCGGCGGCCGCGCGACAGTCGAGGTAGTCTCGCGCGTGCGCCTTTACGCTGGCTATTCCCGGGACAAGAACAACAGGGACACGGACCCGACCGGACGGACGCTCATCGGCGGCTATGCCTCCAACATCGGCGGCAGCGGCATCGATCTGTCCGGCTCTGACTCCCTCATGCACCGTTCGGCGGGGAGCTATCATTCCCGCTACATCTCAGTGGGACATCAGGCCGGACGCAGGGGCTATGTGTCCGGCGACTACACGACCTCCCTCTCAGTGATTCGCTTCTCGCGCAGCGACGGCATTACGATCGAGACACGCCCCCACACCACACGCGTCTCCGGGACCGGCACCATGAACTTGAACCGTTCAGTCTCCCTGCTGGGCACAATCGAACGGACCCAGGAAGATTCATCGCACGACGTCCGAATGATGGTCGGTCTCACCCATCGCATCCGGTAACCGGTCTGATGACATCTCTCCTGTCCGACGACACGAGGTCCGCGCGCCGCGCGGCGATCGAAGAAGAAGTGCGGCAGCGCTTGGCGGCCGACCAGATCCCTCCGCGCGAGGTGCCGCAAGCAGCGGTCAGCAGCGTCCAGCTGCGCTGCCAAGCCTGTCGGGCGGTCAGCCCAGCAGACGCCCAGTTCTGCACGCAGTGTGGTGTTCGATTCAACGCGCTAGTCGTGCCCGCGCCTGGCGGCGCGTCGTCGTGAACTGGCGCCGCGCGTCGCTCATCCTCATCGCCATGGTTGTCGGTGCGCTGCCGGCCGCGGGGCAGGTACCGCCTGCGGCGCCGCCGATTCTGTCAACGCAGGCGACACCTCCCGCCGGGGCGATGCCGGAGCCCTCGCAGATGTCGGGCTTCCCCTTGCAGGTCGCCGAGCTGCCGCCGGGCATTCTGGCCGTTCGCGTCATCCGCCAGTCGTTTGCGACCAACGTGCCCAATCAGACGGTCACGGTTCGAGTCGGACACGGTAGTCGCGTGCTGAGCGCACAGACCAACGCGGATGGCCGGGTTCAGTTCAACGGACTGCCTGTCGGTGACACCCTTCAGGTGCGGGCGATTGTTGGGCAGGAGTTTCTGGAATCGCAGGCCTTCACGGTGCCGGCGCAGGGCGGCGTTCGGATGGTGCTGGTCGCCGGCGTCGGCGCAGGAATCGCGTCGTTTGCCGACGTCTGGCCAACACCCACGGCTGTCGAGTCCGTGCCGCTCCCCGTCATCCCGCCACAGCAACCAGGGACGATCGCCGCGCCGGCCGTCCAGGCGACGGGTGTGCGCACGTCTGCTGTCGAATCGTCTGACACAACGACACTCGTCGTCGGCGGTCTCCTCGGCGCAACGTTCGTGTTGGCGGCCGTGATGTTCAGTCGGCGGCGTGTCACCCCTCACGTGCGGGCCACACGTGAACGCGATACCCCAGCCGACCTCTCCGCCCCGCCGGGTGTGCAAACCCGCTCACGGCCAGCCTCCGCTCTCGACCATCGGGAGTCACTGCTCGAAGAACTGGTCGCTCTCGATAGAAGCCATCGCGCCGGGCAGGCAGACAACGCGACCTACGTAACGCGAAGAGAGGCCCTCGTCGAACAACTGGTCGACCTCGACAGCCACTCCGCCAGACTTGGCGAAATCAAGACCAGAAACGCCGAGGACATGGAGCCCAGCCGCATCGAGGGCAGTCATGTCCCGTAGCCGCAAGATGACAATCGGCTCGAACGCCGCCAGGCGGCGCCGGGACCAGTACGATGACCAGCAGCGTGACGAGTTCGCCACGACCCCGCCGAACTTCGAACCAATCGTCTCGACCGGGAGAGGCAGGCGAACATCGCGGCCGTGCTCAGGATCAGCGCGCCGATCGATCAGTCGTGCCGTAGTGCTTCCACGGGATCGAGCGCCGCGGCTCGCCGCGCGGGCCAGTACCCGGCCGCTAGGCCGACGACCAGCGCGCTGATGAAACCGCCCGCCACAGCCCAGAGCGGCGCCACGGCGGAAAAACCCGTGACCACGAACCGCAGCAGCAGACCAATCGCGAGCGCACTGCCCACACCAGCCGCGCCGCCAAGGCTTGAGAGAAACGTCGCCTCCAGCAGGAACTGCAGCAGGACTTCTCCTTGTCGGGCACCCAGCGCGCGACGCAGCCCGATCTCGCGCGTACGCTCGGTGACACTGATGAACATCACGTTGGCGATACCAATGGCGCCGATGAGCAGACTGACCGCAGACAGCGCGATGGTGGCCAGCGCAATTCGCGCGCTGACGCTGTCAAAGGTCGCAATGATCTGGTCGGCAGTGGACAGAGTGAAGTCGTTGGGCACAGCCGAGGGCAGCTTCCTGAGCTGGCGAAGAA
>JBEBGG010000059.1:0-20774 GCA_040081555.1 Vicinamibacterales bacterium | reverse complement strand
AGGGCTGCCGCTGTCGAGCGGTCTCGGCGGCAGCGCTGCGAGTGCGGCGGCGGCCGTGGTGGCAGTGGATGCGCTGCTCGATGCGCGTTCGTCGCAGGAGACGCTGGTGACGTGCGCACTCGAAGGCGAGCGGCTTGGTGCCGGGTCTGCGCATGCCGACAACATCGCGCCCTGCATCTGCGGGGGATTTGTGCTGGTGCGGCGTGCCTCGCCGCCCGACATCATCCGACTCCCCGTGCCGGCGGGATTGACCGCCGTGGTCGTTCATCCAGATCTGGAGATCGAGACCGCGAAGGCGCGCGCCCTGCTCGGCACCACCGTGGCGTTGCACGACGCCGTCCAGCAGTGGGCCAATCTCGGCGCTCTGGTCCACAGCCTGCACACCGGTGACTTCGCGCTGATGAGTCGCTCGCTTGAAGACACGATCGCAGAGCCGCGCCGTGCGCCGCTTGTGCCAGGCCTGGCCGCAATCAAGCAGGCCGCAAAAGAGGCCGGCGCGCTCGGGTCCAGCCTCTCAGGGTCCGGGCCGTCGCTCTTCGCGCTCTGCGCGGACCGCCGAACCGCCGACCGCGTGGCGATGGCGATGACGGCCGCCGTGCGATACCACATTGGCGGCGAGCCGCAGACCTACGTCGCCCAGGTGGCGGATCAGGGCGCGCGCGTCCTCGGCTCATGAGATACGTCACCACCCGGCACCCCGACCCGGCCCAGGGCACCGCATCCCTGCGAACGGCCATGCTCGAAGGGCTGGCGCCAGACGGCGGCCTCTACGTGCCCGAGGCCATTGAGCCGTGGCAGCGTCACGAGCTCGAACGCCTCGGCACCCGCACGCTCACCGAGATTGCCTATCGCGTGCTGCGTCCCTACACGCGTCCCGATCTTGATGCGACCACGTGCGAAGCCATCGTCGCGGCCTCGCTCAACTTTCCGATGCCCCTCGTGCAGGTGGAACCGGGCATCTTCGCGCTCGAGCTGTTTCATGGACCGACCCTGGCATTCAAGGACGTCGGCGCCAGAACGATGGCGCGCCTGCTCGCCTCGCTCGATAGCGGTGACCAGCCCCTGACGGTACTGGCGGCGACATCTGGAGATACCGGTAGCGCCGTGGCCCACGCCTTCCACGGTGTGCCACACACGCGCGTCGTCGTGCTCTACCCGGAAGGACGGGTGAGCCCGACCCAGGAAGCGCAGTTGACGATGTTCAATTCCGAGAATGGCAACGTGCGCGCGTACGCCGTCTCGGGAAGCTTTGATGACTGCCACCGGCTGACCAAGGAAGCGTTTGCCGATCCGGACCTGCGCCAGCGCGTGCGGCTCACCTCCGCCAATTCCGTGAACATGGGCCGGCTGCTGCCGCAGATGGTCTACTACTTCCATGCCGTGGCGCAGGCGGTGCAGATGGCCGCACCCACCGATATCGTGGTCTGCACGCCGAGTGGGAACTTCGGCAATCTGACGGCGGGCCTCTTTGGCAAGCGCGCCGGTCTGCCGGTGTCGCGGTTCATTGCCGCCACCAACGCCAACGACGTCGTACCGGCCTATCTCGAACATGGCCGCTTTGAGCCGCGCGCGTCGGTGCAGACGATGGCGAATGCGATGGACGTCGGCAACCCGAGCAATTTCGAGCGCATGCGCTGGCTGTACGGTGACAGCGTCGACGCAATGCGGAAGGACGTGACGGGGTGCCGCTACGCGGACGCTGACGTGGCGACCACGATCAAGCGCGTCTACGAAGAGCGCGGCTACTTGATGGATCCGCACACGGCGATTGCCTACATGGGGCTCAAGGCCCACGGCGACATCGGTGCGCATCCTGGCCGGGTTGGCATCTTCCTCGCCACGGCGCATCCGGCCAAGTTTGCCGAGATCGTAGAGCCGATCATCGGCCGGCCCATAGACATCCCTGTGCCGCTGGCCGAAGTGATGGCGCAGCCGCGTCACATCGTCAAGATCAACGCTTCGGCAGATGCCCTGCGCCGGACGCTAGAGGGGTGACGGCTGCGGTCACGTTCGTCTATCGCGCTGAGGTACTGGCGGAGCTGATTCGGCACGGTGTACGGCCGACGCCGCAGACCCCACCTTCGCGGGTGCGCGAGTTCGTGCGCGATCTCTACAAGTTCGAGATCCAACGCCTCAAGGAGCGTCTGCTGCGGAAAGAGTTTCCGCGCACCGAGTACGCGGCGAGAGTCGATGGGCTGCGACGCCAGTATCCGGTGCTTGCGCTGCAGCCAGACCAGTTCGTGGAGTAGCGGTTGGGGTCTCTGGCACCCCTGATGTAATTGTCTACAATCAGCCCTCGTGAGCGCTCAGCCTGAGGACGCCGCAGCCGCGGTCGCGGCGGTCTATGACGAACTGCGCCGGATCGCTGCGTCGTACATGCGTCGCGAGCGGCCAGGGCAGACACTGCAGCCGACGGCGCTGGTGCACGAGGCGTATCTTCGTCTGGCCGACGCCGGAAGCCCGTGGACCGATCGTCGCCACTTCATTGGCATTGCCGCGCGTTCGATGCGGCAGATTCTGGTGGACCGGGCCCGTGCCCGAGGCGCCGAGAAGCGGTGGGCCGGGCTAGACCGCGTGTCACTGAAGGACTCGCTGGTCGTCGAGCGGCCGGGTGACGCGATCCTCCCGGCGCTGAACGAGGCACTCGATCGGCTCGAGGTGATTGACCCCGAGCAGGCGCGGATTGTGGAGCTGCGGTATTTCGTGGGCCTCAGCAACGAAGAAGCGGCCGATGCGATGCAGATGTCGCCGGCCACACTCAAGCGTCGGTGGTCGCTTGCGCGGGCGTGGCTGTTTCGCGAACTCGGGGGGGCAGCCTGATGTCGGCCTCGTGGGCCCGCGTGCGTGATCTCTTTGAGACGCTGGTCGAGCACAGCGCCGACGACGCGCGTGACGCCCTCGAGCGTCTTCAGGAGCGTGAGCCTGAAGTCGCCGCAGAAGTGCGATCGCTGCTCGATCACCACCGTCGCGCTGGCGGCTTCATGCAGACGCCGGCCGCGGCGCTTGACGCGGACGCGTTCGACGATACGCCGCTCGTGGTTGGGGAGCGGATTGGTGCCTACCAGGTGGAACGGGAGATCGGCCGGGGCGGCATGGGTCGGGTGTTTCTGGCCACCGATACGAGACTGCATCGCCCCGTGGCACTCAAGCTCCTGCCCTTGGCGGTGGCCGCAGACAGTGGCCAGCGTGAGCGCCTTCGACGGGAAGCGCGCGCAGCGGCGCAGCTGTCACATCCTGGCATCTGCATCATCTACGCGCTTGAAGAGATCGACGGCCACGTGTTGATCGTGTCGGAGTATGTCGAGGGTCGATCGCTCGGTGCGGAAATTGGTGAGGGGCTGCGCGCGACGGCCGCGATCGTGGAACGGGCCGCCGTGGAACTGTCTGATGCCCTGGCCAGTGCCCATGCGCGTGGCATCACGCACCGGGATCTCAAGCCGGACAACGTCATGCGCGCGGTGGATGGTCGACTCAAGATTCTCGATTTTGGTCTGGCACTGATGGACACCGGGATGTCTGCGCACCCGGCGCAGCCCCGGTTGACGATGGCCGGTGCGGTGCTGGGGACTCCCGCCTACATGGCGCCTGAGCAGTTGAAGGGGGAGCCGGCCGATGCGCGGAGTGATGTGTTCGCCCTTGGCGTGGTGTTGTACGAGCTGGCTGCCGGCGTGCACCCGTTCGCAGCGGCCACACCACTGGCGACGGCGGCGGGCGTGATCGAGCGTACGCCTGCGGCCTTGACGACATTTAGAACCGACCTGCCTTCGCGCGTCATCGGCGCCATTGAGCGGGCGTTGTCGAAGCGAGCGGCCGACCGATTCGCCACCGCCGCCGAGTTTCGTGACGCCGTGGTGAGCGAGAACGGGGCGCAGGGGCGGCCTGCCGCCCCACAGGATGTCGCGGCCTGGTGGCGGCGGCACCAGCTCGTCGCCATTGCGCTCTACTTCCTCGCAAGCGGGGTGGCCTGGCAGGTGAAAGAGTGGGTGCCGGGCATGGCAAGTGTCTTGTTCCCATGCGTCGGCATCCTCGCAATTGTCGGTGCGGTATTTCGCGGCCACCTGTTGTTTGCCGAGCGCATGAATCATCAGTCCTTTGCGCGCGAACGCGCCCGCGCCGGTGCCGTGACCGGCGTGACGGACGTGATGATTGCGGTGGCGCTGATCGTCGCTGGCGGATTGGTGAACGCGGGGCACGAAGTCTGGTCGCTCCTCATCATGGGACTGGGTGTCGGCGTGGCCCTGGCCCGTGTGCTAGTCGAACGAGCCACGACGCTCGCGGCCTTTGAGCGTCGGGGCGTGGAATGACACAACTCATCGGCTGACCTGGTGATGTATGCGCGCAATTGAAATCAGCGATTTCGGTGGTCCGGAAGTGCTGACGCTCGTCGAACGGCCGGCGCCGTCGCCACGGGCCGGGGAGGTGCTCATCCGGGTGGAGGCGGCGGGGGTCAACAGACCCGACGTGTTGCAGCGCCAGGGACGCTATCCGCCTCCCGCTGACGCGTCAGATCTGCCTGGCCTCGAGGTGTCAGGCACCATCGCCGCGCTTGGGACGGGTGTGACGGGCTGGCGGATGGCCGACCGGGTGTGCGCGCTCGTGAACGGAGGCGGCTACGCCGAGTACTGCGTGGCGCCGGCTGGGCAGTGCTTACCAGTGCCCAAGCCGTGCTCGATGGTGCAGGCGGCGGGCATTCCCGAGGCGGCGTTTACGGTCTGGAGCAACGTATTCGAGCGCGGCACGCTGTCGGCCGGCGAGACCTTCCTTGTGCACGGTGGTTCAAGTGGCATTGGTACCATGGCCATCCAGTTGGCCAAGGCCCGCGGCGCGCGCGTGTTCACGACCGCTGGCAGCGATGACAAGTGCGCGGCGTGCGTCATTCTCGGAGCGGAGCTGGCGATCAACTACCACGCTCAGGACTTTGTTGAAGCGGTGAAGCGGGCCACCGGTGGGCGCGGCGTGAACCTGATTCTGGACATGGTGGGAGGCGACTATCTACCGCGCAACCTCGACGCTCTCGCTCTCGACGGGCGGCTGGTAATGATTGGCCGGCAGCGTGGCGGCCGCCCGGAACTGGACATCATGGCGGTGCTGCGCAAGCGCCTGACGCTGACGGGTTCCACTCTGCGCGCACGGCCGGTGGCGGAGAAGGGCGCGCTGGCGCGGGCGGTGCACGACCATGTGTGGCCGCTATTTGCCTCCGGCCAGCTGATGGTACCGGTCCACGCCACGTTCCCGCTCGACCAGGCGTCTGAGGCGCATCGCATGATGGAAGCCAGCACCCACATCGGCAAGTTGATCCTTTTAGTACAATCACCGCTCCAATGACCGTACGATTTCTGCTTCGGGCGACCTTGGCCGTTGTCCTGATCTCGCTGCTATCGACCGTGGCGTGCAGCAGTGCGGAGCAAGTCTCAACAGGAGGTGCTGACGTGAGCTCGATTACCACACTGCAAGTCACTGAGGTCGCAGCCGGTACGGGTACCGAAGCGACCAGCGGCAAGAACGTGAGTGTCCACTACACCGGCTGGCTCTACGATCCGTCCGCCGCCAATCATCAAGGCCGCAAGTTCGATAGCTCGCGCGATCGTAATGAGCCCTTCCAGTTCAGGCTGGGCGCCGGCATGGTCATTCAGGGCTGGGACCAGGGCGTGGCCGGCATGAAGGTCGGTGGCAAGCGGACGTTGGTGATTCCCGCTGCACTCGGCTACGGAGCGCGCGGCGCGGGCGGTGTCATTCCGCCAAACGCCGTGCTCGTGTTCGATGTTGAACTGCTCAACGTGCAGTAGGCCAGCCACCTCGTGACGCGGTCTCGCCGACGTCGTACCGCCGTCGCTCTGCCGCTGGTCTTCGATGTCGACCTGCCTGGCGTGAGGTGAGTAGGCGGAGTCTCGCCTGTCGATGACACGCGGCTGGCCCTCGGCTTTGGTCGCCCTCCAGTCACGCAACTTCCGGCTGCTGTGGGTCGGCCTGCTGCTGTCGTTCTCCGGATCGACCATGCAGAACGCGGCGCTGCTGTGGCACGTGTCTCTGCTGGCCGAGCCCGGAAAGAAAGCGATCGCGCTCGGCCTGGTCGGCCTCGCCCGCGTGGTGCCGATCGTCATCTTCTCCCTCATCAGTGGCGTGGTGGCAGACGCGCTCGACCGGCGGCGCGTGATGCTGGCCACGCAGACCGCCGCCGGGCTGGTGGCCCTCGGGCTGGCGACCCTGGCCTATCGTGGCGTTGACGCGCTGTGGCCTGTGTACGCGTTGGCCGCGGTCGGCGGAGCGGTGTCGACCTTCGATCTTCCCGCCAGGCAAGCGCTGATTCCGGCGCTGGTGCCGCGCCAGCATCTGCCAAACGCCATCACGCTCAACACGATCATGTTTCAGCTGGCCTCGGTTCTCGGGCCGGCACTGGCCGGCATCGTCATCGCGCTGGCCGGCATACAGCTGGCGTACTTTCTCAATGCGCTGTCCTTTGGCTTTGTGATCGCGGCGTTGTTGATGATGCGCGGCGTGCAAGCCCGGCCCGTGTCCGCACCTGGCGAGCGAGACGACGTGTCGATTGACGCTGCGATGGAGGGCCTGCGCTTTGTGAGGGATTCACCGCTCATCAGGTCGACGATGTTCCTGGACTTCTTCGCCACCTTCTTCGCGTCGGCCACGGCGCTGCTGCCGATCTTCGCGCAGGACATCCTGGGCGTCGGCGCGCATGGATACGGGTGGCTCTTTGCGGCGCCAGCCGTTGGTGCGCTCGTCACCAGCGTGGCGATGGTGCCGCTGGTCGAACGTATTCGTCGGCGCGGTGTCAGCATTGCCTGGGCCGTCGCCGGGCACGGCGCCGCCACGGTTGTCTTTGGCCTGTCACACCACTTCTGGCTGGCGTTTCTGTGCCTGGGGCTGATCGGCGCTACCGACACGGTGAGCACCGTCCTGCGCAACGTCATTCGACAGCTCGAGACACCCGACCGCCTGCGCGGCCGGATGATGGGCATCAACATGGTGTTCTTCCAGGGGGGGCCGCAACTCGGGGAGCTTGAGGCTGGTGCCGTGGCCAACTGGTGGGGCGCGCCGTTTGCAGTTGTCAGTGGTGGCCTCGGCTGCCTCGTGGCCACCGCGTTGATTACCGCCGCCACTCCCGCCCTGCGCCGCTATGGGACCGACAGCCACCACGCGCCAAGCGTCTAGCGTCCCGGCCGAGCGCCCGGCGGCCAGCGACTGTATGATCAGTTGATGTCCGACACCTTGGCTGCCAGCGCTCTGCGTGAACGTGATCAGATTGCCGACCGCTTCAAGTGGGACCTCACAAGAATCTACCCGGACTGGACCGCCTGGCAGGCCGCCTATGCTGAGCTCGACGCGAACATCCAGACCTTTGCCAGCCTGCAAGGGACGCTGTCGAGCGGTGCCGCGCTGTTGCGGGCGCTGTCCCTGCGGGATGTGATCGGTCAGCTCGAATACAAGGTCTGGTATTTCGTATCGCTCCGCCACGACGAAGATCAGCGCGACAACCAGGTGAATGCCAAGCGGCAGGAAGTGCAGATCCTGTTTGCGAAGTTTGCCGAATCGGCCGCGTGGTTCGATCCGGAACTGCTCGCAGTGCCCGTGGCCACGGTGCGCGACTGGATGCAGGCAGACGAAGCGCTGGCCGTCTACCGCTTCGCTCTTGAGGACCTCTATCGCCAGCAGGAGCACGTGCTGGACGAAAAGGGCGAACGGCTGATGTCGCTCTCGAGCCGCTTTTCTTCGTCTGCGTCAGATGCCTACGCGGCATTGTCGACGGCTGACGTCAAACATCCGACGGTGATCTTGCCGAGTGGGAGCGAAGTGACGCTGACCTACGGTCAGTATCGAGCGATTCTCAACACCAACGCCAACCAGGCCGATCGGGCGGCGGCGTTCCACGAGCATCACAAGGTCTACCAGGCCAACGTCAATACCTACGCGTCGATCTACAACGCCGTGCTGCAGCGGGACTGGTTCCATGCGCAGGCGCGCGGCTACGCCTCGACGCTCGAGGCCGCGCTCCACGGCAACAACATTCCGACCTCGGTCTTCGAGAACCTGATCGCGCAGACCAAGGCCGGCGTCGAGCCGCTGCGTCGTTATCATCGTCTGCGCAAGAAGGCGCTGAAGGTCGATCGCTATCACACCTACGACTCGTTCGTTCCGCTGGTCACCTTTGATCGCAAGTATCCCTACGAGCGCGTGCTCGACAGTCTGCCCGCCTCGGTGGCCCCACTGGGCGACGACTACCAGCGCCGCCTGCGCGAGGTGCTTGGCGGCCAGTGTATCGATGTCTACGAGAACCCTGGCAAGCGCAGCGGGGCCTACTCGGCGCCGGTCTACGGCGCGCAGCCGTATATGCTGCTCAACTACAACGACACGCTGGACGATGTGTTCACGCTGGCCCACGAGTTGGGACACTCGATGCACACGGTCCTCTCGCACGAGACGCAGCCGTTTGTCTATGCCGGCTACACGATCTTCGTGGCCGAGGTGCCTTCGACGCTCAGCGAGGGGCTGTTTCTCGATCACATGCTCGAGCACTCGTCAGACGAGCACGAAGAGATCGTGCTCCTCCAGCACGCCATCGATGGCATCGTGGGCACGTTCTACACCCAGGTGATGTTTGCAGATTACGAGTGGCAGGCGCACAAGCTCGTCGAAGAAGGGAAGCCGGTCACTGCCGACGTGCTGGGCGAGATTTACTTCGGGCTCCTGCAGGCCTATCACGGCGATGCGCTCGACTACGACGAAGCGTCACGCTCGACGTGGGCGCGCATTTCGCACTTCTACAGCACGCCGTATTACGTCTATCAATACGCCACCTGCTTTGCGTCCAGCGCGCAGATCATGCGACAGCTGACCACCGGGTCGGCGACGTCTCGGCGGGAGGCGACCGATCGCTACCTGACGCTGCTGAAGTCCGGGGGGAGCGACCACCCAATGGCGCTGCTGAAGCGCGCGGGTGTGGACTTGAGCAAGCCCGAAGCCGTTCAAGCGGTCGTTGAACAGCTCGACGCCCTGGTCACGAAGCTCGAGCGCGCGATCTCGTAGCGATGCGTCGCTCAGCCGGCGGGGCGCCCCTTCAGGGGCGCGGGTTGTTCCGCGTCTAAAGGGGCGCGCGGCGGACGGGGACGCTGAACAGCGAGTGCGCCACTGCGATGCACATGTTCGTGACGACGACGAGGCCGCCTGCGGTGGCAATGGCCGCAGCCTCTTCGTTGTGAACCCCAAGTTGTAGCCACAGGGCGCCCGCCTTGATGGCCACCGCCTCTGTCGCGATCGCCGGTGTGAACTCTTCGCGGCGAAACACATCAACGATGTCGACGTGTGTGTCGATGGCCGACAGGGCCGGGTAGACGCGCTCTCCGAGGATCTCGGTCTCCCGCGGGTTGATAGGAATCACCCGGTAGCCAACGCGCTGCAGCCGGCGCATGACGCCGTAAGATGCTCGCTCAGGATTGCTGGAGGCGCCGACCATCGCGATCGTGGTCGCCTTCGTGAGCAGAGACCTGATCTCGGCGTCTGTGGGATTGTGATGCATGGGGCTGTCTATCCTCTCCCGAGGCGGTGTGTGGCGACCACTTCGGCCGCGGCGCGCTGACCGCTCTCCACCGCGCCGTTCATGTAGCCCTGCCAGGTCGTGCTGGTGTGTTCGCCGGCAAAAAACACACGCCCGTGCGGAAGTGCGAGCCAGGCGCGTAGCGCCGGATCGAACGTCGAGTCGAATACAGCGTAGCCGCCGCGTGACCACGGTTCGGCTTCCCAGCGGACCTGCTTCGAGGCGATGGCGGTCTCATCGCGCGATCCGAGCCAGTCGAGCGACCGGGTCAGTCCCTCGATGCCGTCGCGGTCAACGATGTCGGCCGTCTGCTCGCTGGCGGACCCGCCGGCAAGCAGCGTGAGGATGCCCATCGGGCCGCGCTGCTCTTCGTTGCCGTCCCAGACCGCGCCGTGCGGGAGCGCGGAGCCAAATGCGCGCGGGCGCCCCGGTTTCACCCAGAATCGACGGCCAAACTGCAGCAGCGTCTTGGTGCCCTGGCCGTAGGCGACCTTGGCCACAGCTTCACGTTGCCGTGCCGGCAGTGATGGTGTGATGGGGATGCGGCGCAGCAACGACGCCGGCAGCGTGCAGACCATGTAGTCGGCCTGTAGTTCAAAGGCCTCCCGCTGGTGCTTCAGTGCCACACGCACACGCTTACCGCGGTGCGTGATGGCCAGCAGTTCGGTGCCCAGCTGCACGCGATCGCCGAGCTCAGCGGCCAGCGCCTGGGGGAGTCGATCGTTCCCGCCCTCGATGCGATAGTGACGCTCCGAGACCAGATCGGTCGAAAACTGATCGACCAGGGCGAGCATCGACAGCTGTTCCGGATCCGCCAGGAAAAAGCCGCGCAGGCCTCTCGCCGTTTCCCGCAGGTCCTGGTCGGCGCCACAGTCGTCTAGCCACTGGGCCACCGAGAGGCTGGCGAGCTCGGTCGCGATCGGGGTGTCCCAACGCCGTTCGGCCAGGCGATAGGCGTGACTGAGTGGAGCCAGCGCGTGAGCCAGGTGGGCCCACCCTCGGTTGGCGGTCGGTTTGATGATGCGCACGCGACCCCGCGCATCCGGCCGCGCAAAGGCAAATCCCTTCGAGAGGATGCGGACCAGGGGCAGACCGAGTTCCTCGGCCAGCGTCCGGATGGCGCCGTGCGCTTGGTCGATCATGTCGCCGCCAGCTTCGGCGTGCTGGCCGTCGATGAAGCCGTCACGAACCGTCCAGACGCGACCGCCGACCCGCTGGCGTGCCTCGACAACCGTCACCGCGGCTCCGCGGCGCACGAGGGCGCGAGCCGCACTCAGGCCGGCAAGGCCCGCGCCCGCAACGACTACGGACACGCCTGTCAGGGTGCCTGGCACGGCCGCTCCACGGAGAACATCTCCTCAACTTTAGATGGAAAGCCGACACCGCCTCTAGCTAAACTTTCCTGACGATGGCACGACTTCAGCGGCACGCGGGATACGCGGTGGTCTTTGTGGCGGGCCTGGTGGCCACGCTGGTGGCGGCAGATCCCCTGGCGCAGTTGGGGGTCAGTCCCCGCGAGGCGAACGAGCAGCTCATGAGCGGCGTCACCGCTGGCAATCCGCCCTTTGGCGCCGGCGTCACCGCCTTCAAGAAGCTGTCGCCCGCGGTCCGTGGCACGGTCATGACAGACCTCTTTGCCTGGGCCAAAACCACCACATCGTCGTCGGCCTTCAAGACCGCTTATACCGCCTACCGCACGCGGCAGAAGCCCGAGGCGCCGGAGTTTGAAGGTACGGTCGATCAGGAACTCCAGAAGAGTCAGGCGAAGCAGGCGGCGGATCTTGCCGAGTCGCGAAAGATCCTGGCGTCGTTACCGGCAAACCAGCGCAAAGAGCTTGAGGACGGACTGCGCCAGGCCGAGGCGATGTACAAGTCCCCGGAGATGGTTTCGATGATGCGCCAGGGCATCGCGGCAGACCGCCAGAGCAAACAGGAGCGATTCGCGCAAGACACGAAGGAGTGGGAAGAGCGCTATCCCGTGACCCCTCAACCGCTCATCGCGAAAAGGCTTCACCGGTTGCTCGATGCCACGGGCGATGTCGACTTCACCGCGAAACTGGTCTCGCGCGGCGGCCGGATGGCCTTTGTGGATCCGGCGCTTGAAGAGAAGTCCAGCGACTGGAAGATGGCCTATCGCGCTGGCAGGGAAGCCGTGAGCGCCGCGCGTCTCGCCGCCACGTCATGGCTCAAGGAATTGGGGATGTAGGCGCCGCTCACATTTGTGTCAGCGTGTAGCCCTTCGCTCGAAGCACCTGAACGATTCCCTCGCTGCCGACCAGGTGCGCTGCGCCGACCACTACAAAGGTGGGTGTCGGTCGGTTGAAGAAGCCCTCAATCACCGGTATCCAATTCTTGTTTCGCTCGAGCAGCAGCCGGGCATACATCTCGGGCTCGGCCTTGAGATCATCTAGAACCTGACGCTCCACGGCAGACGCGTCGCCGCTCTTCCACGCCGCGGTCATCTTCGAGAAGCTTTGCTCGGTCGATCCGATCTCCTTGGCGGTCTCGACGAGCATGCGCTCCTGGACGTCTTTGGGCAGTTCATCGAACCGGGATAGCTGATAGTCCATCGTCTCGAGCCCCTGCACCTTCTTGCCCGCCGGTTTCGCGAGGTCGTAGAAGTGCTTGTCGAGGCCGAGGTTTGCGTCAAAGCCCGCCTTCTGCCAGGCCAGACTTTGCATGGTCATGGCGAGCATCCAGGTTTTGAACTGCTTGAGCGGCTCAAATGGCATGCCGAGTGTTGAGAGTGCCTGGCCCACCAGTTTCAGAGTCTCCGGGGACAGCAGTCGGTCGAGTGTCTGGCCCGCAGGCAGCATGCCGCGCTGCAACATCTTCATCTGCGAGTTGGGCGAGAGCATCTCGCCCATGTCGAGTTCTTCGACCAACAGGTCCGAGGCGGCAAACGCCTCGTCAAAGGCCGGCGCGAGCGGGTAATAGTCTGCACTCAGCAGGTGCACGGAGCCTGCGAGGTAGACGATGCCGCCGGATGGCGCGGTGGCCTTCCAGACGAAACTGGGTGAGGTGGCTGAGAGCGGAAGGGCCGCCACGCTGATGAGCGCGGCAAGGCACACAAGCAGACGACGCATCATCGTGAGGCTCCAGTGGACGCGGGACGTGAGCGAAGAAAGGCTTCAACGGCCTCCACAGCGCGCGGTACAGCGCTGCTCAAGCGTTGCACCGTGCCGTGTACGTCGACGATGAAGGAGTCTTCCACGCGCACGCCGAGCCCCTCGTATTTCTGCACCATCGGTTGGACGGACTTGATGAGACTGATGTTCTCGGGCGTCAGCGGCAGCGCGTCAAGGGCACTCTGGCGGATGTAGAGGCCCGGTTCAATGGTGAAGGCCATGCCCGGTTGCAGCCCGCGGCGGTTGTCTCCCACATCGTGCACGTCAATGCCGATGTAGTGCGTCGCGCCATGCGTGAACCACAGGCGGTACTGGTTGCCGGATGTATCGGTAATGAGCCCGAGCTTCAAAAGGCCGCTCTTGATCACGTCTACGGCCTTGTTGTGAATATCGGCGAGCGAACTTCTGGGAGTGGCGACGGCCAACGCGGCATCTTGCGCCTGCAGCACGATCTCGTAAAGCGCCCGCTGCTCAGCTGAGAAGGTGCCGTTTACGGGATACGTCCGGGTAATGTCCGGCGCCATGTACTCGTAGTTGCACGCAGCGTCCACCAACAGCAGGTCGCCGCTTCTCATCTGCCGATCGGCGGATGAGTAGTGCAGAGTCGTCGCGTTCGGCCCACTGCCGACGATGGAAGGGTAGGCCGTGGAGAGGGCGCCACGGGTGCGCTGCACCGCTTCGATGGCGGCCCTCACTTCGTACTCGTAGGCGCCTGGCCGCGCGGCGCGCATGCCCGCGAGGTGGGCGTCGGCGGAGATGTCTGCGGCCTTCCTGAGCACCTGTTGTTCAAACGGCGTCTTGATCACGCGCAGCTCCGAAAGCGTGGGCGTGGCGTCTACTGTCTGGAAGCCGACGAACCGCTCGCGCAGCCGTCGGGCCAGATCCTGCGTGGGCGTGAGCGGGTCTCCCGACCGTCCGATTTCGAGCGGCAGTGCCAGGCGGGCACGGCCGTTGCTGAGCGCATCGAAGAATGGCGCCGTGTCTGCCGGGTCCACACCGGTTGGTGTCCGACGGGACAACAGCGCGCTCACCACATCGTCAAACTGCGACGTTGCAAAAACCGTCTGAATGCCACTGCGAGCCGTGGCCTCTGCTCGGGTCAGGAGGTGACCGGTCCAGTGTTCGCGCGACGGGTCCTGGTCTTTCACGAACAGCAATTCGCGGCGGGCTCTGCCACCGGGGAGCAGGATGAGCATGGTCTCTGGCTGCGCAATGCCAGTGAGGTAGTACAGGTTGCTGTCCTGACGGTACTCGTAGTCGATGTCCAGCGAGTAGCGGCGCGCGGGGGCGCTGGTGACGACGAGGATGGCATCGGGGCCTAGCCTTTCGAGCAGGCGTAGGCGCCTGGCCGAGAGGTCGTCGCTCAGGTCGCTTGCCGCGGCCAGCACTGTGGCCACGAGCAGGCACGTCAATGCGTGCAGCCCGTGTCGTATCGCGATCATGGATGAGCCTTCACGTGGCTAGAATTATAGGACGTGCCCGTGCCCGCCCTCGCCTTCAAGGCCTACGAGATTGAAGAGTTCGTCGACATCCACTTCTTTCGCCGCGTCGGCATCGTCATTGCCTACGCCGCGCGCGGGATCGGGTTCAGTCCGAATGCCGTCTCGGTCGTGTCTGGTCTTGTCGGGGGCGTCGGCGGTGCCCTGCTGGTGACAGACCGCTTTGTGTGGCTGGGCGTCGCGCTCATTGTCGCGCATGGTGCGTTTGACTCGGCGGACGGTCAGCTGGCTCGGATGACCGGGCAGGTGTCGGAACTTGGCCGCCTGCTCGATGGCCTTGGCGGGTATGTGACGCACGCCGCGGCCTACATTGCCATCGTGCTCCGTGTCGTGTCGGGCGGGGGCAGTTGGTGGGTGGTTGGCGTCGGAGTGCTCGCTGGCGCGGCCACGGCGCTTCACGCGCAGATGTACGACTATCACCGCACGGCGTACTCCGCCATTGTGCTCAAGGGGCGGACGGCGACACCCGAGCCCGGGAGCGATTCGGGCGCGGACCGGCGCAGCGGGTTGGTGCGCGGCTACGAGGCCTTGCAGCGGCGGCTGTCCGGGCTTCATGCGTCTGTTGAGCGAGCCATTGCCAACCGTGCCGTTGGCGGCGTGGTTCAGCAGGCCGATCGCAATCGCTATCGTGAGTGCTTCTATCGTCCCGTGCGATGCTGGAATCTGTTTGGCGACAACGTCCGTCGCCTCGGATTCATCGCCCTCGCGTGTGTGCATCACCTGGAGTGGTACTTTGCCTTCATCCTCATCCCGCTGAATGTGCTCCTCATTGCGGTGTGGACCTATCAGCAACGTGCCGACCGGCAGTTCCTCGAGGCGTCTGTCGCGCTACGACAAGACGCGCCGCAGCGCGGTGTTGAGCGCTGAGCGGTAGAAAAGAAACGTCGCCGCCACGATGGCGAGGCTGATGGTGACAAGGATCGGATAGATCACGCGCTGGCCTGTCAGCAGCGCCACCACAAACGCCGAGCACGAAAACGCTTCGCGCCGGAAGAGGATGAAGACGACCGCGGCGATGCGCAGCGGGAACGCGCGGGTCTGTCGGGCGGCGTCCTCGATCGCCAGTTCGATCGGCTTGGTGACCACGAAGAATGCGGTGCTGTTTCTGGCGCGTCGCACCAGCGCCATCGCCCACAGCAGAATCAATGGCACGCCGAGCGCCACGGCCACGGCCAGGGGCCACCCTCCGGCAAAGCCTTGTCGGTACCAGCCGACTCCAGCGCCCGTCAGCGCGAGCAAGTGCGTTGCCTGATCGACGCCCGTATCGAGTTGCTCGCCAAACGCCGACTCGCTCAGCGTCAAGCGTGCCATCTCACCATCGATGCCGTCGGCAATGGACGAGGCCCAATAGAGCAGCGCTCCCCACACCATCGTCTGATGAGTGGTCTGTGCGATGAGCCAGGCGCCAGCGGCGCCAAGCAGAAAGGTGAGGCCAGTGGCGATGTTGGCGGTGAGGCCGACCTGCAGACACAGGTAGCTGAACACGCGGCTGATGCGACGATGCACGACGCGCGAGAGCCAGCCGTCAGTCGGTTTGCCTGAGGCACGCAACAACTGCCACGACGAGGTATAGCGTGCGCTGGGCGTGGAGACATCAAGCACCGAGCCCTCGGGCGCAGGCCACCGCACGGGCGGGGTCGTGGGACTTGTGCCGGCCTCCGCCCAGACGATCGGCAGCGCGGTGGCGGGTGAGGTGATGTGCACGAGGCCAGCCGCCGTCGGCAGCGACCGAAGCAGGGCAGGCGTGATGGCGACGCGTGCGGGAATGCTCAGCGTCGGCAGCGCCGCATCGTCGGCACGTGCACCGCAGCGCGCGGCCACGCGCCAGTTTCGTTCGGCGACGGTGAGCCCGAGAAAGCGCGTGGTCGACGACTCCTGAATCAGGCGGAAGGGGCGGCCGGTGCTTGGGGGCGCGATCATTTCTGATGAGATGCGGGTACCATCGACGCACCCATGTCAGGCAGTGTCACACACGGATCCGCTGAGGCGCAACCGCGCACGAGCGTGGTTCCGGTGGTCAGCGCGGCGCAGCGGCGTCAGTTCGTGGAGCTGCCGTATCGGCTCTATGCGCATGATCCGCATTTCGTGCCGCAGCTTCGGCGCGACGAGAGGCGACGCATTGACCGTGCGCACAACCCGTTTTTTGAACACGCGGTTATGCGGATGTGGCTTGCGGTCGAAGATGGCCGTGTGGTGGGCCGTATCGCCGGCATGATTGATCGGCTTCACAACGAGAAACATCGTGAGGCCCTCGCGTGGTTCGGCTTCTTCGAAGCCAGGACCTCGTTTCAGGCCGCGCTGCTGCTGCGCGAGGTGGAGGGCTGGGCGGCATCGCAGGGCGCCCGCGCGGTGCGTGGCCCTGCCAACCCGTCACTGAATGAGAGTGCGGGGTTGCTGATCGATGCGTTCGATGAAGATCCGTACATCCTCATGCCTTACAACCCGCCGAGTTATCCGGCGTTTGTCGAATACGCGGGATACAGCAAGGTGAAGGACCTGTGGGCCTGGGATATCGATTTACTCGATCCGCATCTCGAGCGGGTGACTCGGCTGGCTGATCGCGTCAGGCAGCGGCACGGCATCACGGTACGGCCGGTGAACCTCGCGCGGTTTGACGATGAACTGGCGACGCTGCAGCGGCTGTTCACTGAGGCGTGGCACGACAACTGGGGGTTTGTCCCTCCTACCGACAACGAGATTCGGCAGCTGGCCGTCGATCTGAAGCCCATTCTCGATCCCGAACTGGTGTTGATCGCAGAGATGCATGGCCGGCCCGTCGGCTGCTCGGTGGCGGTGCCGGACGTGAATCAGGTGCTCAAGAAGATGGGCGGAAGGATCCTGCCATTTGGCCTCTTCCATTTCCTGCGACGCAAGCAGATCACGACGCGGGGGCGTATGCTGCTGATGGGCGTGGTGCCTGAGGTGCGGCGCATTGGTCTGTATCCGTTGTTGATTGCGGAATGTCATCGCCGCGGTCTGGCACGTGGCTACACCCGCGCGGAGTTGTCGTGGACGCTCGAGGACAATGACGCCATCAACGCCGGTATCGAGGCCGCCGGTGCGCGTCACTACAAGACGTATCGCCTGTATGAGAAGTCGATCGGTTAGCCTCACCGGCGCCACGGGTTTTGTTGGCTGGCACCTCGCCGAAGCGTTTCGCGACGCTGGGTGGAGGGTGCGGGCCATTGTCCGGTCCGAGCGCAGGCAACGGATTCCACCCGGTGTCGGAGCGGTGGAGGGCTCACTCTTTGGGTCCGACGCGCTCACCGCCGCGCTGGCCGGGAGCGACGTCGTCGTGCATTGCGCCGGTGTCATTCGCGCGAAGGACGAGCACGCGTTCAATCGCGTGAATGTGGATGGCACACGCGCCGTGGTGCAGGCGGTGAATCGAGCCGGAGGTCGCTTGCTGCTGATCTCGAGCCTGGGGGCTGGCGGGCCAGGCACCGTGTCACGTCCCCGTCTAGAGAACGATCCCCCAGCCCCGGTGAACGCATACGGGCGCAGCAAGCTGGGCGGGGAAGAGGTGGTACGTCGTGAGTCGCTGACGCCGTGGGTGATCCTTCGACCCTCCGCGGTCTACGGCGCCAGAGACCGCGGGTTCTTGCCGCTCTTTCGTCTGGCACAACGCGGCTGGTACGTTCGACCGACGCCTGGCAACATGGCGTTCACGTTGATTAATGTGGCGGACCTAGCCCGCGCCGTCGTCCTGGCGGCGGAGGCAGAGCGCGCTGCTGGTGAGACGCTGTTTCTCGGACACGGCCAGCCGCAGACCACCGACCAGATCATGCGAACGCTGGCAGAGTTCTACGGGCGCCGTTACGCACCCATCGAGCTGCCCCTGGCGCTGGTGCGCGGCACCGCGTCGCTTGGCGACCTGGCGTGGAAGGTGGGATGGAAGTTCGTGTTCGACAGCGGTCGTCTGGCCGAGTTCAGCGCCGCAGGGTTTGTCTGCTCAGTGGACCGTGCGAGAGATGTGCTCGGGTTTACGGCGGAGACGGCGCTTGCTGATGGGTTCGCGCAAACGGCGTCGTGGTACCGCGAGCAGGGCTGGGTCTGAGCCGCCTGTCACGTCGATCAGAACCCGAGCACGCGTGCCGTCGTGTGCCGACGCTAAACCGACCAGCGTCGAGCGCCGAGCATCCGGCCGCCTATCGCCCTATCGCTCCGGTACCTGACGCGCGACTTGCGCCGGATACGTCTCAGCCAACGGCGACTTGCGGAACACCCCTTGACGCAAGCAGTAGTTGGTCCAGACGCGGTTCCACAGAAAGGCGTGCCACGCGGCCTCAGGTGAGACGGTGTCATGGGTCCGCCAGTAGCGCGCCGCAATCTGCTCGGGGCGGAAGTACTGGAGTAACTCCACATAGCGACGCATCAGTCCGGCGCCGGAGACGTGCGGCATCTTTGTGACGGGAAAGGCCAGTGTGTACTTCTCCCAGTCGTCCGGGTAGTTCTTGAAAAGGATGCGGCCCTCGGCGTCGTACTTCGCGTAGTCCCTCGTGCCCGGCAGCGGCGTCAGGATGGTGGGGTTCAGGCCATCGAGCTCGGTCTCGGCGGCAAACCGCAGAATGTCAGACACGATGGTGTCCATGTTCTGCGTGTCGATGCCGAGAATGAAGGAGCCCACCACACCGATGCCGTGGCTGCGGATGCGGGCGACGTTCTCCCTGTAATACGCAATGCCGCGTCGCTGCGACATGCCGTCCTTGCGAATCATGGCGAGCGACTGGGTGTCTGTGCTCTCGAGTCCGATGAAGACCCCTGCACAGCCAGACTCACGGGCGAGTCTCGGCAACTCATCGTCATCACCAAAGTTGATGGTGACCTGCGTGATCCACTGCTTGCCGAGCTGAGCGGCGGTCATCGCCCGGAACAGGTCCAGGCAGCGGCGCTTGGCCTTCGGCGAAAAGCCGTTCAGGTCATCATCCACGAAGATGATGTCGCGCTGCGGGATGGCGGCCACTTCTGAGACGACGTCTTCCACCTCGCGCATGCGGAAGGCCCGGCCGTTGAAGGCGGTGACGGAGCAGAAGGAGCAGTCCATCGGGCAGCCGCGAGAGGTCTGGGCGGAGACGTACTCGTAGGGATACTTGGCAAAGATCGACCGGTCCGGAGGCAATACCGAACTGCCCGAGCTACCACCGTCGTACCGTGTACCGAGTGTGCCGGCCTCGACGTCTGCAATGAGTTGCGGCCAGACGTTCTCACTCTCGCCAAGGCAGAGCGCATCAACGTACTGGGCGGCTTCATCAGAGACCAAGGACGCGTGAATGCCGCCCATCACCACCGGGATGCCTCGGGCGCGAAACTCCTTTGCAATCTGATAGGCCCTGGGTGCTTGGGTGGTGAAGGCGGTGAGTCCCACCAGATCCGCCTGCACGGTGGAGTAGTCCCTCGCACCCTCGCACTGTTCGTCGATGAGTTCCACGTCCCAATGGTCTGGCGTGGCCGCCGCCACATAGCCGAAGGCGAGTGGCTCCCACAGATAGTCGCCGTAGAGCGACACGCGGTTGCGTGGGTTGATCAGGACGAGGCGTCGGGTCATGGTGTTGAGCCGATGATACCCAACGCTTGTCCAACCCGTGTGAAGGTCGCCAGGGCACGGTCGATCTCGTCGCGTGTGTGCGCGGCTGAGTAACTCGTGCGGAGCACGCACGCATCTGCCCGGCACGCCGGCGGCAACACGATGTTCACGTAGAGGCCTGCCTCGAGCAGCGCACGCCACATCGCAATGGCGCGCTCGGGAGTGCCGACCACAATCGGTACGATGGGCGATTGCGTGGCGCCGATTGTGAAGCCAGCGCCGGTGAGACCGGCGCGCACGCGCCGAACGTTCTCCCAGAGCTGCCCCTGAAGAGACGCGAGGTCGCGTCGTAGGATCTGAAGGGCCGTGGCCACACCGGCAATGGTGGCTGGCGATCCGGACGCGGTGAAGACATACGGCCGTGCAGCGAAGTGGAGCTGCTTCAACTGCGGATGCCGCGACACGCAAAATCCGCCGATACCGGCCAGGGCTTTGGAGAAGGTACCGACGATGAAGTCGACACGGTCGAGGACGCCCTGCGCCTCAGCGGAGCCAAGGCCGCGTCGGCCGTAGATGCCGAACGAGTGCGCCTCGTCCACCATCAGCATGGCGCCCGCCTTCTGGCAGACATCGGCGATCTCGCTGAGTGGCGCCACGTCGCCGCTGATCGAATACAGGCCTTCGACCACGACCAGGCAATTGGCCGGAGTGGCCTGGCGCTCGAGCTTCTTGGCCAGGTCTGCGGGCGAGTTGTGCCGGAACTGGAACAGCTGCGCGCCGCTCAGACGAGCGCCGTCGTAGATGCTGGCATGGCTTTCGAGGTCGACGATGACGGCGTCGGTGGCGCTGCACAGGCCGGAGATGAGCGCCAGATTCGCCTGGTAGCCGGTGGAGAACACCATGGCATGCGGGAAGCCGTAGGCGTCGGCGAAGACCTGCTCGAGTGCACGATGGGAAGCGAGGGTGCCATTGGCGGCACGAGATCCGGTGGTGCCGGCGCCCTCCTGCGTCAGCGCGCGCTGAGCAGCAGCGATGACGTCTGGATGGAAGCTCAATCCAAAGTAGTTGTTCGAGCC
>JBEBGG010000197.1:0-5901 GCA_040081555.1 Vicinamibacterales bacterium | reverse complement strand
TGCATCTGGCGCGAGCGCGTGGCGACCTCGATACAGACCGCGCACTCGACGCCGTGCGGTTCCCATTCGGTGACGTCACCGTTGGTGCCGCGCGTCTTCACGAAGCAGTCGGCATTACCGCTGTGACCCATCGACTGACAGCCGCAGAAGCAAGGGACGTAGCCTGCGACTTCGGGATGCTCCGCCGCGAAGACGAATGCTTGTGTGGCGATGGTGCGGCCATAAGGTGGTTCGTATCCCGCAAACGGGATCGGCGGCACCGAAAGCCGCGTTCTTCGCCGCCCAGGCGGCTTGGGTGGGCGTTGCCTCGGCGCTCGCGCCCTGCGCCGCCGGCGCGGCCGGGTCGGCGGCGGCCGATGCGGAGCTGTCTGCGCGCCCCCACATCACGTATGCCCCCACGCCAATCAGCGCGACAATCACGACGCCCAGGAGCAAGGGGCTTCGACGAGACTGCTTCGTTACAGCGGTGCGGGCCATAGCGAACCATTCTAGCCAATTCTGGATTGACCGGGCGCACCTTCCTGGTCTCTGTTACCGTTACCCCTTGCCCGTCTCATCCAAGCGTTCGGCCTACTTCGCCTGGGCTGCCGTCTGCCTGCTCTGGGGCACCACGTATCTCGCCATTCGCATCGCGCTCGAATCAATGCCCCCGTTTCTGATGACTGGCCTGCGCTGGACGGCTGCCGGGCTGTTAATTCTCTTGGCACTCAAGCTGCGCGGGGTGGCGCTTCCAGAGCGCCGGGCCTGGCCGCGACATGCGCTACTCGGCGTGCTGTTCATGGGTCTGGGCAACGGAGCAGTAGTGTGGGCCGAGCAATACATTCCGAGCGGACTTGCGGCGGTGCTGGTGGCGGCGGTTCCGTTCTACATGGTGGGTGTCGAGCGCGTGATGCCTGACGGCGAACCCCTATCGACGAAGAAGCTCACCGGCCTTCTCTTCGGCTTCGCTGGCATCGTGTTGCTGGTGTGGCCCGAATTGACGCCAGGCGCCGGCCGAGGCTTTCTCCTGGGCGTCCTGGCCACGCAGGTCGCCTGCTTTGGCTGGGCGCTGGGCTCGAGCTATTCACGGCGACGGCACGCCACGGAGAACGTCTTTGCCGCCTCGGGCCTGCAGATGGTGCTCGGCGGCCTGATTATCGCGGCCGCGGGCTCACTTGCGGGCGAATGGAGCATCATCTCCTTCACGCCGCGGACGCTGAGCGCGGTGGTGTATCTGGCAATCTTCGGATCGATCTGCGGCTTTCTCGCCTACGCCCATGCTCTGAAGCATCTGCCTGTGGCCACCGTCTCGCTCTACGCCTACATCAATCCAATCATCGCGGTGGTGCTCGGCACGCTCGTGCTCGGTGAGCCGCTGAGTCCGAGGCTTGGCGTCGCCGGCGCGATCGTGTTCGCAGGATCGGTGATGGTCAAGGGAAGATAGGGGAGGGGGATTCAGAGTGGCTGGCCTGCTGGGTGTGTATTCGCCAAATCGAACGGTTGATGCGTCTTCGTTGCTCGCAAGGATGTTGCCGCCAATGCAACGCGGCGCGCGTCTTGCCACTGAGCGTGCCGTATCGGCGTCCGGGCAAACGGCGCTCGCGCGCGTACATCTTGGTGTGCTCCAGCCACGGCCGCAGCTGTCCGCCGACAGCGTGCAGGTGGTGTTCCATGGCGAGTTGTTCAATCGGACCGAACTACGCTCGCGTGTTGGTGCTCCGACCGACGCCACCGACGTGGCGATCGTCCGCGCCCTCTATGCGCAGTCTGGGGACGGTTGTGCGAGTGCACTGAAAGGCAGCTTCTGCCTGGCCGTCGTTGACGAAGCGCGACGCCGTCTGGTGCTGGCGACGGATCGGCTTGCCTCGTATCCGCTCTACTGGCATCACGCTTCCGGGGTGTTGTTGTTCGGTTCGGAAGTACGTGCACTGGTCAAGGGACAGGCGCACGCGGCGATCGATCCACTGGCGCTGAACGACCTGCTGCAGTTTGGATTCCCCACCGGTACCCGCACGTTGGCGTCGCAGGTGCAACTCCTGCCCGGGGGATCAACGCTCGTCTTCCACGGCGACACCGACACGGTGCGCGTGACGAGGTACCACGCCTGGGGCGGCGTGTTCAATCTGAATACCGCAAGCAAGGCGCGCTATCTCGACGCTGTGACGGCGGCATTCGAGACGTCGATGTCGCGCGCCATTGCTGGCGAGCATCGCTACGGGTTGTCGCTCTCTGGGGGGCTCGATACGCGCGTGATGCTGGCGGTGCTCGACCGCCAGCGCGTGCCCCTGCAGACATTCACCCTTGGCGGTCGTGGTTGTGCGGACGAAGTGATTGGCAATCAACTGGCGAAGATGGCTGGCACGCGCCATCAATTCATGCCGCTCGAGGAGGGCTATCTGTCCGATCTGCGCAGCAAGGCCGCGCAGATGACGTCGCTCAGCGATGGCATGTATACGAGCGATGGTTTCACCGAGCTGCTCGCGCTGCAGTCGTTTGCGGCGACGGACGTGAACATGCTGCTGCGCGGACACCTTGGTGAGCTGGCCAAGGCCGGTACTGCCTATCCCTTCCACACCGATGCGCGCATTCAGGTGATGACGACCAAGGACGAACTGCTGGAGTATCTGTTTGCCAGGCAGGAGTCGCTGAACGTCGGCAGCCGCGCGCAGGGTCTATTCACGCCGCAGTGGGCCTCGGCGGAAGGGCGTGGCGTCGCACTCGAGGCACTGCGTCATGCCGCAGACGCGGACCTTGCTCCCGCGGACCTGTGCAGCTACCTGTACCTGACCGAGTATCACCGCCGCGTCACAGTGCCGTCGCTCGAGATCTTCCGGGAGGTGGCGGAGGTGCGTTTGCCGCTGGCCGACGAAGACTTCGTTGAGGCGGTGGTCGGTGGCCAGCGCGATTGGCGCAACGGCGTCGAGATTCACCAGACCCTGGTCCGTCGGATCAATCCGAAGTTCCTGAAGGTGCGGAATCCGAATACGGGCGCGCCAGCCGGTGCCGGCCCACTCGAGGAGTTTGTCCGCGACAAGATCAACTCAGTGCTCCGCCGGTTGAACGTCTACGGCTATCGCCACTACCACTCGTTTGATGGCTGGATGCGTCAGGCGTTTGTGAACATCCTTGACGAGGTGTTGCTCACGCCCCAGTCGCTCGGCAGAGGCGTATGCGAGCCAGACGTACTGCGACAGATGGTGGCCGCCGCCAAGCAAGGGGACAAGACACCAGACCACGTGTTGCAGGTGCTGGTGGTGGCGGAACTCTGGCAGATTGAGAATCTCTAGGGCCTTCTACTGTTTGTCCCCGAGCGCGAAGGTCATCGTGCCGTCCGCAACTCGTTCGCCGTTGACGCGGGCCACGCCCTTGAGCAGTCCCATCGTGCTGCGCAGACGAATGACAATGGCCTCGATCTCCACCACGTCTCCTGCGTAGACCGGCTTCCGATAGCGCACGCGCTTGATACCGGCAAAGAGCGGAATCCGCTGGCGATTGTCGGGTTTGGCGAGGATCAGAATCGCCCCGACCTGGGCAATCGCCTCTGTCAGAATCGTCGGCGGGAGCGACGATGACCCGTCAGGATTCCTCGCCATGTAGCTCTCGTTCTCGCTGACGTTCTTGATGCCGACGATCCGCTTGTCCAGATCGAGCTCGACGATGCGATCGACGAGAAGAAACGGATAGCGATGCGGCAGGATACGTTCAATCGCCTGATAGTCGAGGGGCAGCGTCAAATCCATTGAAGCCTTACGATTATACTTTGGCCTGACCGGCGGGACATCGTGACAGACCCTTTGAATCCTTCTCTTGCCTCCACTCCCGCAAATATTCGCGAGCTCGTCATCACGCTGTTCGAGCTTGGCCGCGAAGTCACGAGTGTGCTCGATCTCGATGAACTGCTGGCCAAGTTGCCGCAGCTCATTGCGCGACTGACGAAATTCAACGCCTTTGCCTGCTACCTCCTCAACGAGAAGGACCAGCGCCTTTCGATTGCCTACTCCGTGGGGTATCCCCAGGCGGCCGCACAAGCCAGGCGCGTGGGGGTCGGTGAAGGCCTGATCGGTACGGCTGTGGCGGAGGGGAAGCCGCTTCTGGTGAACGACGTGCGGCTCGACTCGCGCTATGTCGAGATCGTGCCGGGCATTCGCGCGGAACTCGTGGTGCCGTTGCGTCGCAAGGGCCGGGCCATCGGCGCGCTCGCGCTGCTGAGCGACACGGTTGGCCAGTTCACCGAAGTCGACGAAATGATGCTGCGCCAGTTTGGCGCACACGTGGCCGTGGCGATCGAGAACGCGCGACTGTTCGAGCGCGAGCGCAAGTACACAGGCACGCTCGAAACATTGTCGGAAATCGGCCGCGAGTTCGCCTCAATTCTCGATCTTGACGAACTGCTCACCAAGATTCTTCATCTCACGCGGCGCGTGATCGACTACCGCACCTTCGGCATCCTCCTCCTCAACGAAGACACCGAGGAGCTCGAGATGCAAGTCGCCGTGAGGTTTGGCGACAAGGTCTCGATTCCGACGATCAAGCTTGGGCAGGGCTTGTGCGGCTACTCGGCGCTTCACAAGGTGCCGCTGCTGGTGCCGGACGTCTCGAAGGACCCGCGCTATCTCAAGTTGGTCGAAGAAACGCGGTCTGAGCTCGTCGTGCCGCTGCTGCTGAAGGATCGGTGCATCGGTGTCTTCGACCTCGAGAGCCCTGAGCTCGATGCCTTCAGGAAGAGCGACGAGGAAATCCTCACGCTGCTTGCCAGTCAGGCCGCGGTGGCGATAGAGAACGCGCGTCTCTATCGCGAGATCCGGGCTAACGAAAAACGGCTCGAACGGGAGTTGAAGTTCGCCCAGCGGGTGCAGGCGGCACTGCTTCCTACGGAGTTGCCAAAGCGCATCAAGGGCGTGGACGTGGCGGCGCGCCTGGCGCCTGCGCGCGAACTTGGGGGCGATCTGTACGACTTCCTGGCCCCGGAGCCAAACAGCCTGGTCGTTGCCGTGGGCGACGTGTCTGGTAAGGGCGTCCCGGCAGCGCTCTACAGCGCGTTTGTGGGCGAGTTGGTGCGCTCGCGTACGTTCCGTCGTCGCTACGCGCCTGAACTGTTCAGCCCGGCCGGTGTGCTCGCGTCGACCAACACGATCCTCTGCGAGCGTCAGCTGGAGGAGTATTACTGCACGCTCTGCTACGCCCTGTTCGACTTCAAGCGACGAAACGTGACCGTGGCCAACTCGGGACTGCCGTATTTCATCCGCGTGCGCGGTATCAATCGTCCGCCGGAAGAGCGGGAGCCTCCAGCGCAGATCGAGCTGGCGGGCCTGCCCCTCGGTTCGTTTCCCGGCTCGAGCTACGACGAGCTGACGCTCGACCTTCGGGCTGGCGACCTGTTCGTGTTCTGCTCAGACGGAGTGTTTGAAGCCAACGATCTGCAGTTGCGTGAGTTCGGCGCCACCCGGCTGCTGAGGGTCATCGATGAGTCAAAGGAGCTGTCGGCGCGCGCGATCGTGGATGCCATCTTCGAGGCGGTTGACGAATTTCGCGGCGATGCGCTGCCCAACGACGACATGACGGCGGTGGCGGTCAAGATCGAGATTTGATCGTGACGCTTGTCGGGTAGATAGGCGAGTCTGAAATGGTGAGTGCCCGCTACGCTGAGGCGGCTCGGGAAGGGTTGGTCGTCGGCTCCGAGGTGGCTGTCGGTGCGAGGGCAGCGGAAAGCTGCGCCGCGAAGATGGTCGCCACCGCGTGCAGCGTGTCAGACACTTCGCCGTTGTCCCTGATTTCCGCGGTCAGCGCGCCAATGCAGCCGTCGGCCGATAGGATCGGCGCCACAATCGCCCCGAGCGATGTGCCGGGCTTGGCCGGCACGATTTGCAGCGTGGCGGTGCGATAGGCCGCCGCCGCCGCGTTGTCGGTCTGCTGTGAGACCGG
>JBEBGG010000196.1:0-5911 GCA_040081555.1 Vicinamibacterales bacterium | reverse complement strand
CATGGAACGCGCGCTGCGCGAGAATCGGCGCGAGACGTGGCCGCTCATCGTGCTCAATCTCGACTTCAAGACCAATGAGCGTGCGCATCACGACGCCGC
The DNA here is from genome assembly GCA_040081555.1 of Vicinamibacterales bacterium. Taxonomy (GTDB): domain Bacteria; phylum Acidobacteriota; class Vicinamibacteria; order Vicinamibacterales; family CAVVIG01; genus CADEEX01. Next base: position 5,812 of record JBEBGG010000196.1, on the reverse strand, counting down.
CGCGGTTGCGCCATCCGCGGTCGACCAGCCACGCCATCCAGAGCGCCCACAACATTTGCTCGACGACATTCCAGATGGCCAGGTACGGCATCGGATAGGCGAAGAGCGTCTGGACGATGGAGGTGGTGACGCCCAGCCCTCCGAGCCATCCACACATCGTCACAAGGCGTGTCTGAGCCCGCTCGTGTCCTGGTGCGTTCTGCCCGAAGAAGGCGAGGAGGCCGCCGATGGCGAGGCTGTCCAGATACCCGAACGGCATCACGTAGATCGTCAGCCACGTCACATCGTTTGCCGCGCCGATGTAGCGGTACAGGGGGCCGGCGGCAAACGCCAGCAGCAGTGTGGGCAAGAGCGCGACACGAGGAACGAAGAGGATTAGCAGCGGCCAGACCAGATAGAACTGCTGCTCGACGGCGAGCGACCAGAAGTGGCTCACCCAGAGGGGCCAGTCTTGAATCTGCACCACGTAGACGTTGCTCGCGTAGAGCACGTGCCACCAGAAGCTGTAGCGCACTTCTTCGACGCCGATGAGCCACATCACCAGCAGCACAGCGTAGAACACCGGGGTCAGTCGGAGAAACCGCCGCCAGAAGAATTGGCCGACGACGGTCCACGGTCGGTCGGTGCCGCGCTCGATGCCGATGCGGTTGCGGAGCAGCTGGCCGGTGATGAGGAAACCGCTCATCACGAAGAACGCCTGCATGGAGATGCCGGCCACCGACTGCCGGAACGTGGCGGCCGGCCAGTAGTGATGCAGCATGACACCGAGCACCGCCCAGCCGCGGAGGCCGTCGAGCATGGGTGCACGGTTTCCTGCATGCGGTGTGCGCGTCGGGGCGTTGGGTGTGGCGATGGCGGTCATATGGGCTAGCGCGCCGCTGGGGGATCGGTGGCGATGGCCAGGGACGAGGCCAGTGTGTCTCGCGTGGCCGCGCCTGGCGGGACTGCACGTGTCGTGTTCAAGAGAATGTCGCCAGTCGTGGAGAAGGCGATGCCGAGACGGATGGAGTCGACGTCTGCGGACACTTCCCAGAGGCGCCCCTCGATCTGCTGCGCCTGGTCGACTGACATCGGGGCGAGATCGCGCGGCCTGCCGAAGAAGCTGAACGTGGTGACGCGCGGCGCGGTCTGGGCGGGCAAGCTGGATGCCTGTATCTGGCAGAGCGCGAGTTGGCCCCGATACACCGTCTTGTCGTCGTAGGTGATGGCGACGCGGACACGATGGGGTGCGGCGCAGCGGACCTGCGTCGACCAGACCCTGACGTCGGACCTCCGCTGCGTTGAGGATTCCGCAGCGGCAGGACCTGCCACCCACAGGCTCGCCACCACGACGAGCCGCGCTGCGGCGCTTGGCCGCATCTCAGGAGATCGCGTGCTGTCGGAGCGCGTGATCGGCGAGCACCAGCGCGGCCATGGCTTCGACGATCGGGACGGCGCGGGGCAGGACGCAGGGATCGTGGCGCCCCCGTCCGCTGAGCGTCGTGTCCTCGTGGCGGATGCTCACCGTGTCCTGCTCGGACATGATGGTGGCCGTCGGCTTGAAGGCGACGCGGAAGTAGATCGTCTCGCCGTTGCTGATGCCGCCTTGCACGCCGCCGCTGCGGTTGGTACGTGTGCGGACGCGCTCGCCTGCCATGTAGAACGGGTCGTTGTGTTCACGTCCGGTCAGCAACGTGCCGGCAAAGCCGGATCCGATTTCGAAACCCTTGCTGGCTGGCAGGCTGAGCATCGCCTTGGCCAGATCGGCCTCGAGCCGATCAAACACGGGCTCGCCCCAGCCGGCTGGCGTGCCGCGGACGGCGCAGACGATGGTGCCGCCGATGGAGTTTCCGTCTTTCCGAATCGCTTCGACCGCACTGATCATCTCGGCCGCGCGATCGAGGTCGGGACAGCGGATCGGCGTGTGATCGACCTGTGCGCGAGTGACGGTGTCGACGTCGCACTCCGCCTTGATGGCCCCGACGCTGGCGACCCAGGCGACGATCTCGACCTGATGCCTGAGCGCGAGCAGCTTTCTGGCGACCGCGCCAGCGGCCACTCGACCGGCGGTCTCGCGTGCGCTGGTACGCCCGCCACCGCGCCAGTCGCGCACGCCGTACTTGGCGTCGTAGGTGTAGTCTGCGTGACTGGGCCGGTACTTCTCGGCCATGTCGCGGTAATCGCCCGAGCGCATGTCCTGATTGGGAATCTCGAGGCTGATCGGAGTGCCGAGCGTCTGGCCCTCGTACACGCCACTCAGGATCTTCACGGTGTCCGATTCCTTGCGCTGCGTGACAAGGTGGCTTTGCCCTGGCGCGCGCCGATCGAGATCCGGCTGGATGTCCGTTTCCGAGAGGGCCAACCTCGCCGGACAGCCGTCGATCACCGCGCCAATGGCCGCGCCGTGAGACTCGCCCCAGGTCGTGACCCTGAACAAGTGGCCGAATATATTTCCCATCCCCTCAAGTGTAACGTGCCGACGTCGATCGGCATGTGGTCGAGCGTCAGTCAGGACCGCACCACTGATGCGGAGGACCGATTGGGCGTCGCTATCAACTAATTAATTAGTTGACACGTTGGCGCCGCGCGCATATCGTCGCTGTGTGGCTGGTCGCAAGCGTTCCCCTGGGCTCACTGACGCCGAGCACCGGATCATGTCGGTGCTGTGGAAGCATCCGCAGTCCACGGTCGGCGATGTGGTGGAACGGATCGAAGGCCCCACGCGTCCCGCGTACAACTCCGTCCTCACCATCCTTCGCATTCTCGAACGCAAGGGCTACGTCGTTCACGAGAAGGCGGGCCGTGCGTTCACCTACTCGCCGGTGGTCGATCACACGCAGGCACGACGGGGGGCGTTGAGCCAGCTGCTGTCGCGATTCTTCAACGGCTCGCGCGAGATGCTGGTCATGGATCTGCTCGGTCACGAGGAGATCAGCGAGTTGCAGCTGCAGAAGGTCCGCGAGCTACTCGATGGCGCAGGCAAGGCGTCGAAGCCAGCCGGCCGCCTGTCCAAAGGACGCCGCGCATGACACTTCTTGTGGCGTGGTTGTGGCAAGGGCTCCTGGTCGCGATGGTTGCGACGATCGCGACGCGGGTGGTGCCGGCGGGCGCCGCCGCTGCGCGTCACCTGCTCTGGTGGCTCGCGCTCATTCTGGTGCTGGTGTCGCCGGCGGTGTCGTTGCTGCCGCTCCTGGCGACACCCGCGCTGGGCGTCGTCGCGGAAGGGATCCGGCCCTCGGCCGGGTCGGGTCTGGTTACGCTGCCTCAACCGGCATCGTGGCTGATGCCGGCGGTCCTTGCGTGCTGGGCTGTCCGCGCCGTCATGGGCCTGGTTCGCCTGCTGCGGAATGCCACGTCCCTGCAAGCGCTGGTCGACGCGGCGCAGCCATTCGACCCGGTCCGAGAGGCGCGTCTGCCGATCTGGCAGCGCGCCCGAGGGAATCACCGCGTGGCCCTAAAGGTCTCTGGACACATTCGAGGTGCCTGCGCCGTCGGCTTTCTTGAACCAACGCTGCTGGTGTCCTCTGATCTCATGGCGTCGCTCGACGATGCGCAGCTCGAGGCGATTGTGCTGCACGAGTTCGCCCACCTTGAACGGCGCGACGACTGGAGTGGTCTGCTGCAGCAGTTCTGCATCGCACTTGGCGGTGTTCACCCGGCTGTCTACTGGATATCGCGTCAGATCGATCTCGAACGCGAAGCGGCATGCGATCAGCGCGTCGTCGGTTGGACGGGCGCTCCGCTACTGTATGCCCGGTCGTTGGCCGCTGCGGCCGAGACCGCGTGGCGCCGTGGTCAGTCGACACCAGCCCTTGCACCGGGCAGTTCGACGACCGGATCAATGTTGAGGGTCCGGGTGGAGCGGCTGCTCTCAGAGCACCGGCCGAGGGTGCAGCGGATCTGGGCCGGCGCTGCAAGCGGTGCGGCTGCCATTGCGTCGGCGGCCCTACTCGCGGTCCAGGCTCCAAAACTTGTTACGTTCGCGGCCTTGTCGACGTCTCTCTTTGCCGTTCCTCACGCGTGGGTTGAGGGCGCGACGATGCCAGGTGCGACGGTGGTCCTGGTGTCGTCGGCAGTCGGACCGGCAGCGGAGGTGACCACGCAAGCGAGTCGGACCACGGCGCCCGCGCCCACGGTGCTCGACCCCACGCCTGAGCGACCGTTGCCACCGGTGGCACCGCCATCAGGGCCAGTCGACGGGCGCACGATCCCGCCGCTGCCATCGACGATGTTGCAGACGCCGATCGGGTTGCCGGTGAGCGGCCGGGAACGGGACACGAGGCGAGAGGCGTTCGCATCGCCCTTCGTGGATCTCGGCAGCGCGGTTGCGGGTGCCGGCGTCCAGACGGCCCAGACGACGGCGCGCGCGAGCAGGGCCGTCGGCCGCTGGTTCACCAGGTTCTAAGTCCCTCCGCCGACGCGGCTCGCCAGTTTTTTCAAAAGGGTATCCGATGCCAAGAGTTCATCTCGTGAATCCGAGTCATCTCTCGTTTGGTGTGGCCGTGATCACACCGCGGTGGTTGTATGTGCTGGCCGCCGCGACCGGACGAGCCTGGGGCGACCCGGTGATTGTCGACGAAACGCTCGAGCAGATCGATATCACCACCATCGCGAAGGGCGACGTCGTCGGCATTGGCATTCATACTGGGAATGCCCTGCGTGGCTACGAGATTGGACATCTGGCCCGTGCGCGCGGCGCCTGGGTGGTCTACGGGGGGATTCACGCCACACTGTTTCCCGATGAGGTGCTGACCCGCGGGCAGGCACATGCCGTCGTGAAGGGGGATGGCGATCTGGTCTGGCCAAGTGTTGTCGCCGCCTGCTTCGCCGGCGCGCCACTGACGGTGTATGACGGCGGTCGCGTCAGCGGCAGCCAGTTTCTGGCGGCGCGGTGGGACTTGCTGCCGGAGGGGCGTTACATGTGGGCCTCTGTGCAGACCGTGCGCGGTTGTCCGAAGCATTGTTCGTTCTGCTCGGTGTGGCGCACGGACGGCCAGGAGCCACGACAGCGTTCCGTCAGCATGGTGCTGGGCGAAATCGTCGAGTTGCGTCGGCGCGGGTTCCGCTTCATCGCCTTAGCCGACGACAACTTCTATCCGGTCGCGCTCAATGACCTGGCAAAAGCGAGACGGCGCAAGGATCCGACGCGGCTCCAGGAGCTCGAAGCGCTTCGCGCCGAACGGTTCGAGCTGATGGACGCGCTCGCGCAACTGCCGAGCGACATGGTGTTCTTCACGCAAATCACGATGGAGGCCGCCGAGGACGCCGCGTTCATCGACGCGATGCACCGCGCGCATATTCGCGGCGCGTTGATTGGCATAGAAGCCGTTACTCCTGAGGGATTGAAGGACGTCTACAAGGACTTCAACCTTGCGGGCGAGGAACTGGTGGATCGGCTGCGCGTGTTTCGCCGGCACGGTGTGCATGTGCTGGGCTCGTTCATCTTCGGCCTCCCGAGCGATCGTCCGAACACCTTCGACGCCACGGTGGCGCTCGCCAAACGCGCCGACCTCACCTTTGCGCAGTTCGTGCTGCTGACCCCCTTTCCTGGGACCGTCGACTTTGAGAAGTGGGCCGCCAGCCCGGAACAGGCGGGCCGCGAGATCGACGGTATTCCAGTGACGGCGCACTGGTTGATTCCTCAGGCGACCCGCCCCAAGGCGTTCTCCCCGCATCCGACCATGGCGGCGGAGGAAATCCGCGTTCGGACTCAGGCGGTCTGGGACCAGTTCTACAGCTGGTCTGCGGTCTGGAAGCGCTCGCGCCTCGCCCCCTCCATCAAAGGACGGCTTGCCTTCGTGCTCATTTCCAAGCTCTACCGCCAGATGTACGC
>JBEBGG010000195.1:0-5935 GCA_040081555.1 Vicinamibacterales bacterium | reverse complement strand
GACAGCCCGTTGGATCGCGGCCAACGACGCCGCCCTCATCTCCCCGAAGCAAAGGCTCGCTGGCTTTTCACTGGCGAGTCATGGACCGCCGTCGCTGAGGCGATTCACCGTTGCTCCCCACATCGATCCTCTACTCGCGCCAGTCGATCCTCCGCAGCCCGATGCCTTGGAAGTAGAGCGATTCCAGCAGGAGTTCGACCAGTACGTTGAATCACAAAGTGTGACAGGCCTCACGCTGGCGCCTTCCGCTCCACGGGCAATGACGCCCGATGCCCTGCTGGCCCACCTCGCCAGCCAAGTGGCCCAAGCACGCACACTGCGATGGATCTCGAACGACACGATGACCCGCAACGTGACCGACAAGTTGCAGGCGGCGCGAGCGGCAATCGCACGGAGTGAAGTGGACGCGTCCGGGAACACCCTGCGTGCGCTGCGCACAGAAGTCGCAGCGCTTTCCGGCAAGGGGTTCACGAGCGAGGCAGTGGCTCTGGTGGACCTGAACGTTCAATACGTCCTCCGTCTTCTCGCGAAGCGCTGAAGACACGACCGTTTTGCGGCGCGTTTGCGAGTCACTGGAGGAGGTTTGCGCGCCCTGGCACCCGAGTCCACGGTCTGATTGAAACTTTCCCTGATTGGGCGTATCTTTACAAAAATTTTGTCTCTTGCGGCCCCTCGTGACGCGCGCCATCCGCAGTACCGGCACGCAACCGGCAACGTAGAACTAGGAACTCATATGGCAGACAAGAAACTCGTCGGGGAGAACTATTCGACGCCGGAGCTGGTCGCAAAGGTGACAGGCCGCGCGAAGTACGCAGAAGACTATCGTGCCGACGGGATGTTGTTCGCGCGGCTGCTGTTGAGCCCGATGCCGCACGCCCGGATCAAGCGCATCGACACGAGCGCCGCGCTGGCCATGCCCGGCGTGAAGGCCATCTTGACAGGGGACGACGTGCCCGGGCCGAAAGACTCGATCAACGACAACGGCCAGGTGATCAGGGCGAATCCTCGCAGCGAAACGGCGCTCACCAGCGAACCGGTGTATCAGGGTCAGCCCGTACTCGCCGTCTGTGCGGTGAGTGAGCTGATCGCGGCCGACGCGATCGAACTCATCGAGATTGAGTGGGAGCCGCTGCCGTTCAACGTGGACCCCGTCGCGTCGCTCATGCCGCGAGCGCAGGACGCGCGCCTTGAAGGCAACGTCTGGAAGCGGCCGGCTCCGCCCGCCCAGGGTCAGCCGCCCGGCATTCCCGAGCCGATCAGCGTGAAGTGGAACGACGCCGAGGCCGCAGAATTCAGGCAAGGCCGGTTGCCGATGACCACGTTCACCGATCCCGAATGGACGCTCGGTGACGTCGAAGAAGGTTTCAAAAAGGCGGACCTCATCCTCGACGACACGTTCGTGAGTGCCAACGTCAGCCATCAGTGCCTCGAGACGCGCACCGCCATGGCGTACTGGCAGAACGGCAAACTGCATATCCACAACTCCACGCAGGGCGTGGCGCAGGCGCTCTTTTCGTTCGTGCGCTGGCTCGAGCTGAAGCCGGAAGACGTGGTGCTGGTGAACGCCTACACAGGCGGCGGCTACGGTTCGAAGGGCGGCGGATCGATTACCGACATCATTCCCGCGCTGCTGTCCAAGAAGCTCGGCGGAGCGCCGGTGATGATGCGCATCAGCCGTGAAGAGGAGCATGCGATCGGCCGCGCGCGTCCGGGGATGCACAGCCGGGTGAAGGTGGGCTTCACGAAAGAAGGCCGCGTCACCGCTGTGGACATGTTTACCGTGACCGACGGCGGGCCGTACGGTCCTGGCGGCGACGGCAATACGGCGAGCCAGTACGCGCAAATGATGTCTCAAGCGGAGACGTTCCGTCACCGCGGCATCACCGCGATCACCAACACGCCGCCGCGCGGCGCGCTCTCCCAGCCGGGCGGCTTTCAGGGCTGCGAAATAATCGACCAGGTCATCAACAAAGCAGCGCGTCAGCTAGGCATCGATCAGGTGGCCATGCGCAAGCTGAATGCGCCTGAAGGAAAGGCGAAATACGGGCCGGTTAATGCGAGAGGCGAGCGCGGCTACCTGACAAGCTGTTTCGTCAAAGAAGCGTTGGACAAGGGCGCGGCGCGGTTCAACTGGAACGAACGTGTGGCGCGTGGCCCGCAACGCAACGGGTCGAAGGTGCGCGGCGTCGGCGTCGGCATCAGCGCCTACAGCGGCGGCTCGGTCGGGTTCGACGGCCTGTTCATCATCACGCCAGAGGGCGGGATGCGCGTCCATACGGGCATCGGCAATCTCGGCACCGAATCGTTCTCCGACTGCCAGCGCGTGGCGGCGGAGATGGTCGGCATCCCGTGGGAAAAAGTCGAGATCGTCTGGGGGGATACGGCGAAGAACCTGCCGTGGAGTTGCAACTCGGGCGGCAGCCAGACGATACACGCGCATACGCGCACGTCGCATGCCGCCGCGACGGACGCCATCAAGAAGCTGCAGCAGATTGCCGCCAAGGATCTCGGTGGAAAACCTGAGGACTACGTCGTCGGCGGCGAACGTGTCTATCACAAGGGTGGGGGGCGCGGAATGACGCTCGCCCAGGCGGCCAAGCGCGCCATCGAGCTCGGAGGCATTTACGATGGCCACGAGTTGCCCAAAGACATCAACGCGATGACCACACGCTCCGCAACGGCTCTGGCCGGGCAGGGTCTCATGGGCGTGGCGAAGGACAACTACAAGCGCGACGGAACCACCCGGTCTTTCGCCGCCGCGTTTGCGGAGGTCGAAGTTGACCTCGAAACCGGGAAATACATGATCACGGATTTTCTTTCCGTGGGCGACGTCGGCACCGTGATTCACCCAGCTGCGCTCGGTGGCCAGATTCTGGGCCGTTCGATGCTCGGCATCGCTCACGCGATCGGTCACCGGTGGACGTATGACCAGCGCTACGGAGTGATGCTCGCGAAGAAGTTCTACAACACCGGCACGCCGACGATCCTCGACGCGCCGCAAAAGATGGCCTGGGACGCCGTGGGCCTGCCAGATCCGGAAACGCCGGTCGGCGCGCGAGGCATCGGCGAACCTCCGGTCGCGGCCGCCTGCAATTCGGTGCTGAACGCGATTGCTGATGCACTCGGCGACGACGAGGCATTCGCTCGCTCGCCGGTTCTGGTGGATCACCTCGTCACAGCGCTCGACACCAAGAAGATGGGCCAGGTTCCGCTGACGGCAAACGTATAGGAAGCGCGGCGGTCAGGTGAGCGAGACTCGGGGGATGAGGTACGAGGTTGGAAAACTTCTCCGCATCCCTCGTGTCTCATTCCTCATGGCTGTCGTGTTTCTCCTTCCCTCGTGTACGCAGCCACCACCCAAGCGAACTGAACAGACCATCATCTGGGACCATGCAGGGTCCTGGTCTGGCCGCGGGGACTTGGAAACCAACTCTTTCCCTTCCTCGAGCGGATACCTCCGATTTACGTGGGAGACCAGCAACGAGACGAAGCCGGGCGAAGGCCGGTTCAAGCTCCTCCTGGGAAGCTCGATCAGCGGCCGCATAATCCAGGCGGTGGTGGACAGCCAGGGCACGAGTCGCGACGTCGCGTACGTCAGCGAGGAAGCGCGTACGTTTTACCTCAAGGTGGAGTCGGCCAACGAAGACTGGAAGGTCATCGTGGACGAGGGGTTTTCGGCCACGATCGAACCCAAACAGTAAGTATCCAACCGCACTTCTGTTGTTGCAGACGCTACGCATTACCGAACCAGAGCACGCCGCCCTTCGAGCTGCCTTCAGCGCACCGCTGATGCTCGAACCGGAGCGAATTCCGCCCGCAATCGCCGCGGATGCGATTGTGAAGGCGTTCGCCCTTTCTAACGCCATCGGCGACCAGTCGCTGTCGTCGTCGGGGGCACACCAGACAACGTGCATCGCAACGTGGACCGCTGGTGCCGGATCCGACTGCTGATTTCGCAGACGTCGGTCAGTTCGAGAATCGTCCAACGCGGCCTACGCCGACCGCAAACCATTTGATGTGAATGGTTTAGACAGGACCCAAGAACATGTTTCCCGCAACTCACTCTGTTTATTGAGCTTACGGGTGTGGCTCCTCGGGCTGGATTCGCGCCGAGAACGCCGAGCGAAGCGAGGGGGTTCGAAGCCTGGAAGACAGGCCGGGGTGCCTTTCCGGCTTTGCCGGAAATGGCTCCTCGGGCTGGATTCGAACCAGCAACCCTCCGGTTAACAGCCGGATGCTCTGCCGTTGAGCTACCGAGGAATATCAGGCGAGACGTGCTCCTGGCGCCGTCGTGGCCGCGCAGGCAAGACAATCATCGTAGCGAATCGCGCGGTAAAGCGTCAATGACGACGTGCAGGTCGGTGCACGAGCGCAGGCCAATTCGCGTCGCAGCCAAAGCCCGTGGCGCCTGGCTTCAGCGCGCTGTGAAGGGCGCAACCCTCTGGCAGCGCGCCGTTCGAACTCCTTCAGCCGACCTTCGCTTCGAGCGTAATCTGCAACGACCCGCGGTACGCGTTGCTCACCGGACACGCCTTCTCCGCATCGCGCGCCACGGCGTCAAACTCCGACGCCTCGATCCCCTTCAGCCCGTACACGGTGGCGGTCAGGTGCGAGGCGTGAATCTTGATGCCCGTGCCCAGGTCCGCCGAAATCCGCGCAGTCACGACAGTGCGCTCTGCCGATGCCTTCTTGGCACCAAGCGTCGCGTTGAGCGCCATCGCGTAGCACGCCGCGTGCGCCGCCGCCATCAACTCCTCCGGACTCGTCTTCCCCACCGGCTCGCCAATGCGTGACGCGAACGTGACCGGCAGATCGAAGGCACCAGTTCCGGCCTTCGCCTCGCCGTGCCCATCCATCAACCCGCCCTGCCAGTTCACTTCGACGTGACGTTCGAACGTTGCCATGATGAATCCTTTCTACCGCCTCTTACCTCGCGCCGACAGCTGCACGAGCACGCCCATGACACCGAGCACCACCCACGCGAACGGCGCCCACCTCGCCCCGGCGGATGTGGGATAGAGAATCCAGACTTCCGTGCTCGACGCGCCGCGCGTCAGTCCGCGCGGAATGGCGTTCACGATGGCGAGCACGATCGTCCACGCACCACCGAAGGCCGTGCCGACAATGATCACGTAACGCTGCGCGAAGAGTGCGCCGACCGCACCCGCTATCGCCACGGCAACGATCACGAGTGCCGCAGGATCGCCCGGAGCGATCCGACTCCATACCGCGTGCACGGCAAGCACGCCAATGGCGGCTCCGACCAGCGACACGCCGGCGAACCACGCGAACACGAGCACGACCGAACCGAGGAACCCGCCGATGAGCGCCGCCACCACCATGCCCGTGGTGTTCGTCACGCCGACAATGGAACTGGCGACCATGGCGCCCACGAGAAAGCCGTAGATGCCGAACACCAGCCTGAAGAGACGATGCCCGGCGAAGCATGCAAGAACGCCCGCCAGCAGCATCAAAGCGGCCGCTGGCTGCTCGTACCCGTGCGGCAGCATCACCTCAAACCTCGCGACGCCCTTCGAGTGCCTTGTGCATCGTCACATCGTCGGCATACTCGAGATCGCTGCCCACGGGCACGCCCATCGCGATGCGCGTCACCTTCACGCCGAGAGGCTTCAGCAGGCGGGCGAGATAGAGCGCGGTGGCCTCGCCTTCGACGTTCGGGTTCGTAGCCAGGATCACTTCCGACACGTTGCCGTCGCCAATGCGCGCCAGCAGCCCTTTGATCTTCAGCTGGTCAGGCCCGATGCCCTGCAAGGGCGAGATGGCGCCCATGAGCACGTGGTAGAGACCCTTGAACTCGCGCGTCTTCTCGATGCCAGACACGTTCTGCGGCTCTTCCACCACACAGATGATCCGCTGGTTCCGCTCCGTGTTCCGGCAGTACTCGCACGGATCGGCATCGGTGATGTTGTTGCAC
>JBEBGG010000194.1:0-5986 GCA_040081555.1 Vicinamibacterales bacterium | reverse complement strand
GGGCGGAGGCGCGGCACGGCCGTCCGGCGGCACGTCTGGAGGTCTCGCGGCGCCGCCGATGGGTGGCGTCTCGGCGTCACCAGATTTCATGGAGCAGTGGCGCCAGCCGGGGGCCGCCGTTCCGCTCGGGCAACTCGCCGAGGTGCGCGTGACCACGGGCCCGCCGATGATCAAAGACGAAAACGGCGTGCTCGTCGGGTACGTGTTCGCCGATATTGACCAGACCCAACGCGACCTCGGCGGCTGGGTGGCCGATGCCAAAGCGATCGTGGCGTCCCAGCTCACCCTGCCCCCAGGGTACCGGCTGCAATGGACCGGTCAGTACGAGTTCCTCGCGGAGATGGAAGCTCGGCTGCGTTACGTCATCCCGCTCACCCTGCTCCTCGTGGTGGCACTGCTCTACCTGTCGATGCGCGGATGGCCGCAGACCTTCCTGGTGTTGTCCAGTCTGCCTTTTGCGGTGGCTGGCAGCGTATGGCTGCTGGCGTTCATGGATTACAACCTGTCCACGGCGGTCTGGGTCGGGCTGATCGCGGTCGCGGGGGTGGCGGCGGAAACCGGCATCGTGATGGTGGTGTATCTCGACGAAGCGTTCGCACGGTACATGCGTGAAGGCCGCATCCAGACACCCGAGGATGTGGATGCCGCCGTCGTGGAGGGTGCGGCGGCCCGCGTTCGCCCGCTGATCATGACCGTCGCCACGACGGTGCTGGGTCTGCTACCCCTGCTCTGGGAATCCGGCGTGGGGGCCGACGTGTCGGCGAGGACCGCGGCGCCCGTGGTGGGTGGCCTGTGGTCGTGCATGCTGCTGACCCTCCTCGTCCTCCCCGCGGCGTACGCCATGTGGCGACGGCACCAGGTACGTGTCGGGATGGCACCATCGCCGATCGCGGCCGCCGATCCGACATCGTCTCCAGCGGCGTTGCCGCTCGCGTCTGCGACGTCTCCAGGTGCCGCGTGAATCGCATGAAGCTCGCCGAGCTGACGTCCGGAGTCGGGGCGCTCGTGGTGGGCGTTGGTCTAGGAGCCCTATTTCCGCACCGGTTCGGTCCCACCGCCGGCCTGATCACGTTCGCCGGTCTATTTCTTCATGCGTTCGGGATGTGGGACAAGCATCGATTGGAAGCAGTCGGCCCAGCCGAAAGTCCGCCGTGGGTGATGGCGTTGTACTGGGTGTGCTGGCTACTCCTGGCCGTCGTCCTGGCGATGCTGCTCTTCTGGAATCGCGCATAGGAGATGGGCATGGCTACAGTCACGTCGCCTCCGGCCTCCCCGTCGCCCGCGGTCGACGCGAACAGTGGCGTGTTGCATCCAGCGGCTGGCCTTTCCTCCACGGACGCGCAGCGACGACTGGCCGAGTTCGGTCCAAACGAAATCCGCCGCGAGCAGAAGACCACTCGTCTCACGCTGGTGGCCCGCCAGTTTGCGAGCCCCGTCATCTGGCTCCTGCTTGGCGCCAGCGTCCTGTCCGCGGTCCTCGGCGAGTTGCTCGATGCGATGGCGATCGGCGCGATCGTCGTCGTCAACGCGGTGATCGGATTCCTCCAGGAACACCGGGCGGAGCGTGCGGTGATGGCGCTGCGCTCGATGACGGCGCCACGCGCACGGGTCACGCGAGATGGCCACAGCGTCATGGTGTCAGCGAACACCATCGTTCCCGGTGATCTACTCGTGCTCGAGGCGGGCGACGTCGCTGCGGCGGACGCACGGCTGCACACGGCACACGCCCTGACCACGAATGAAGCCCCCTTGACCGGCGAAAGCACACCGGTCGAGAAGCAGACGGCGCCGACGACGCCGGACACACCGCTGGCTGAACGTCACGACTTCGTGTTCATGGGCACGTCCATTGCGACCGGCACCGGCCTCGCCGAGGTCGTCGGGACCGGGATGCAGACCGAGCTCGGCAGAATCGCCCACCTCTTGGCGACAGCGGAAGAGAGCGTGACGCCGCTGCAACGGCGTCTTGCGCGTGTCAGTCAGACGCTGCTGTACATCTGCGGCGGTATCGTGGCGTTGGTGGCGGTGGCGGGCCTGCTGCGCGGGTGGCCGCTCCTGCAGGTGTTCATGGCGGCGGTCTCGCTGGCGGTCGCCGCCGTGCCCGAGGGGCTGCCGGCGGTGGTCACGATCGCGCTCGCCGTCGGCGTGCAGCGCATGGCTGCGCGCAAGGTCCTCGTCCGGAGGCTGCCGGCGGTCGAAACCCTGGGCTGCGCGACCGTCATCTGTACCGACAAGACGGGCACGCTCACGACCGGCGTCATGCGCGTGCGCGAGCTCTGGGGTCCCGACCACGCCGGCCTGCTGCTCGCGGGAACGGCCTGCTCCGACGCGGAAATTGGGCACGACGGAGGTGGCGGCGTCGGCGATCCGACCGAGCTGGCGATCCTGATAGCGGCGGCCGAACGGGGGATCCACCGCGACGAGATTGAAGCCACCAATCATCGAGTCGCCGTCGTCCCGTTCGATTCGGTGCAAAAGCGGATGTCCATCGAGCGCGCCGATGGTCGCGTGTACATCAAGGGCGCCGTCGAGAGCGTCCTACCCCTCTGCGTGGCCGGCGTGGATCACGCCTCGGAGGCGAACGCCCAAATGGCGGAGCGCGGTCTGCGCCTCCTCGCGGTCGCGGTCGCGCCCAGCGGTCCGGAGCTCAGAGCCACGCTGCTCGGACTGATTGGCATTGCCGACCCGCCACGCACCGAGGCGATCGAGGCGGTGGCTGCCGCGCGTGCCGCCGGCATTACGACGGTGATGATCACCGGGGACCATCCCGTGACCGCCCGCGCGATCGCGCGGGAGCTCGGAATCCTGTCAAGTGCCGACGCCCCAGACGAGGTCGTCCACGCGCGAGCCACGCCCGAGGACAAGATCAGAATCGTCCGTGAGTGGAAGACGCGGGGAGCCGTCGTGGCGATGACCGGTGACGGCGTGAACGATGCGCCAGCGCTTCGTGAGGCGCACATCGGGATCGCGATGGGACTGACGGGTACAGAGGTGACGCGCGAAGCATCGGACATGGTGCTGGCCGACGACAACTTCGCCAGCATCGTCGCAGCCGTTCGCGAGGGGCGCGGGATCTTCGACAACATCCGGAAAACACTCGTCTACTTGTTGTCAGGCAACACCGCAGAGCTCACCGTGATGCTCGTGGCGGCGCTCGGCGGACTCCCGTTGCCGCTACTCCCACTGCACTTGCTCTGGATCAATGTCGTCACCGATGGGCTGCCCGCGCTGGCGCTTGTCGTCGATCCACCCGAAGACGATGTCCTGCAGCGGCCCCCGCGTCATCCCGACGAACCCATGCTGGGCCGCGCGGAGTGGCGCTTCATCATCACGACCGGGCTTCTACAAGCGGCGGCCACCCTCGGTGTGTTTGTCTGGGCCTTGAACGCGCGCGATCTGTCCGAGGCGCGCAACCTCGCGTTCTCGGTGCTGGTCTTCGGCGAGCTGTTCCGCGCATTCGCTGCGCGCAGCACCACCAAAGTGTTCTGGGAAGTCGGCGCGTTCACGAACCTCCGGCTGCTGGGTGTCGTCTTCTTCTCGGTCCTGATGCAGCTCGGGATCCACTACATCCCGGCTGCGCAAGCCGTGTTTGAGGTCGGCCCCCTCTCGGCCGCTGACTGTGCGCTGACAGTGCTGGTGGGGCTTGGACCGGTGACGGTCATCGAAGTGTCGAAGCTTGTCCGCCGCTGGAGCGCGCGGGGAACGTCGCAGTGAAGCTCGAGGTGGGGTGCACACCATGGCCGACTGACGATCCGGTCGAGGCCAGTGTGATCGAACGCGTACTGGGCGGATACCGGGAGAAGCCCGGGCTTGCGCTGAGCATCGACCAGGCGCGGCGGGTGTGGGCTGGACGTCGTACGGCAAGCGCAGGTCACAGATTCGGCGTTCGGTGTGCTCATCGTGATCGTGAGCTGGCGGTTGGATGCCCAAGGCGCAGCGCAGGTCGAGAGACCAGACGTGAGGAGGGCGCATGGTGACGTGCGAGTGCACCGAACGTCATGAGCGACGACGTGTCGTGCTGACAGGTGGACCCGGTGCCGGAAAGACGGCAGTGCTCGAGTTGATTCGGCAGTCGTTCTGTGATCACGTGAGAGTCTTGCAGGAAGCCGCCAGCCTGGTCTTTGGCGGCGGGTTCCCGCGGGAAGACGATGCAGCCTGTGGGCGCGCCGCGCAGCGGGCCATCTTCTACGTTCAACGCGAATTGGAGAACGCAGCGGACGGCCACCGTCCGGCGATCGTGCTTTGCGACCGCGGCACTCTTGATGGCCTGGCCTATTGGCCGGGACCGATCGGCGAATTCTGGTCGTCGCTTGGCACCACGCAAGATGAGCAGTTCGCCCGGTACGATGCCGTCATCCATCTCCGCACTCCGGCCCTGGAGCACGGCTACAACCACCAGAATCCGCTGCGGACCGAGTCAGCCGGTGCCGCAGCTGACATTGACGAGCGACTCCTGCGGGCCTGGGAACCACACCCCCGACGGTTCATTGTCGAGTCGTCCGCCGAGTTCCTCGACAAGGCTGCACGGGCGCTCGAGATTCTTCGCGGCGAGCTGCCCGAGTGCTGTCGACGGCACGTCGTCCCGGCGCTGCGCGACCATCGGACACCGCCAGTATGACCAGCTGCCGGCGAAGCACGTGCGGAGCGGAAACGTCACCTAACCCGAACTCAAGAAAAGAGGAACTGCCATGGAAGGCTTGGGCTCGTTGCTGCTGTTTGCGGCGTTGTTCTATTTCATGATGCGGTTCGGTTGCGGCGCTCATCTGGTGCACGGACACGGCGGTGGCCGAGGCGAGCACTCTGGTCATGGTGGCGACGGCGGGCATGAGAAAGGCCCGGCCGCCAGGGATCCGGTGTGCGGGATGGAGGTGGCGCCTGGCCAAGGCTACGTCAAGATGTACGGAAGCCGTGAGTATCGGCTCTGCTCACGGGCGTGTCTGGATAAGTTCGACGCAAATCCGAACCAATACGGGTCGGTCCAGGAAGGTGCCCAATGAAGCACGGTCTCTCGTTGGCGGCGTTTGGCCATGCTACGAGCCTGTTTCTGGCCATCACGTTCGTGTTGTGCGTGGGATTTGATCTCGTATTCCCGCACATGGCCATGTATCGAAGCTGGCAGGCCCTGCTTCCCGGATTCACGTGGATCAGTTGGTCGAGCTTCCTGCTCGGTCTTCTGGAGAGCTACGGCTATGGGTGGTATGTCGCCCTGATCTGGGTGCCCCTGTACAACGTGTTGAGTGCGCGCACCGATCGCTAGCGTGACGACAGACGTTCTGTTTTGCCGTGAGATGACAGGAGACGCGCGATGAAGGAACACGAACACGCAACGCAGAACAAACCCGAAACCAAGCCGTCGCATGACCAGGTGGCCAAGAAGGCATACGCCATCTATCTGAAAGAAGGACGCCCGCAAGGACGCGACGTGCAGAATTGGTTGGAGGCTGAAGCGAACACTCCACACGCTGGACCGGCGCACCATGCGCACATGGCGGCGGATTTCCGGAAACGGTTCTGGATCTCACTGGTCCTGACCGTGCCGATTCTTATCCTGTCGCCGATGCTCCAATCCCTGGTGGGTCTGGGAGAAGCCCTCAGCTTTTCTGGCGACATTTACGTGCTGTTCGTTCTGTCCTCCGCGGTCTTCTGGTATGGCGGTTGGCCGTTTCTCAAGGGGTTTGTCGAGGAACTCAGATCCCGCCGTCCCGGGATGATGACGCTCATCTCGGTCGCCATTGCCACAGCGTATCTCTACAGCAGCGCCGTGGTATTCGGCCTGACCGGGAAGCTGTTCTTCTGGGAGCTGGCCTCACTCATCGACATCATGCTGCTCGGGCATTGGATCGAAATGAGGTCGGTGATGGGCGCGTCGCGGGCATTGGAGGAGCTCGCCAAACTCATGCCCTCCGATGCCCACAAGCTGATGCCAGACGGCAGCGTGAAGGATGTGCCGCTAACCGAACTGGCCGTGAATGACAAGGTCCTGATC
>JBEBGG010000193.1:0-5994 GCA_040081555.1 Vicinamibacterales bacterium | reverse complement strand
TCCGAAGAATGACTGAATGTCCCGAGTGAACCGCGAAAGGCGCATACGGGGCGACAAAGAGCAGGCGCATCAGACCTTTCGCTTGCGCACCGGCGCCTCGGCGTCGGTCGTGAACGCCGCCATGGTGACAGGCCGCCTCAATCGAGACCGGAAGTACCTCAGCGCAGCCGTTCGGAGGTCGGGATTGACCAGAGCCGCCGCCGCCACCGCGACTAGCCAGGCGGCGCCGAGCTGAAGCAACAGGAACACGCGTCCACCAGCCATCGGCATCGTCATGCGGAGCAGCCACACGGCGAGGACAGATGCCGTGCCTGGTATGACGCACGCGCGCACCATTGAGGCGACCGGCGACTGCCGCGGGAACCAGCGCGCGCCCGCCCGAACGGCCAGCAGCACGTACAGCAAGTTAATCAGCGGCCACACGAGTGCGCCGCCGACGATGCCGTAGCGGCGCGCCAGCACCACTGCGGCGGGAGCCGCCACCACGCAAAGGGTCGTGTAGATCCTGAGTGCGAGGCCGGTCTCGCCGCGCGCCAGCTGCAGGGCGTAGCCGACGCTCATCAATCCATTGAGCGCTGAACCGACGACCATGAGGGCCGCCACCGGTGCAGCGATACGCGCTGTGATCTCGCTTCCAGTCCACACCATGATCACGTCGGTACTGAACAGCCCAACGACCGCGGCAATTGGGACCAGTACCGCCGTGACGATGCCAGAGACCTGGATGTAATGCGCGTCGATCGCCGCCGCGTCGTCGGCGGCGACAAGGCGCGAGAAGGTCGGGAACATCGCCGCGAACAGGGCGCTCACCATGGTGTTGAGTCCCTGTCCTGCGACTGCTCCAAGGGTGAAGTATCCAAACTGCTGCAGTGCGACAAGCCGCATGAGAACCACACGGTCGATTTGCGAAAAGACCGCCCCGGCGATGGTGAGCGCCATCATCCCGGACGCGAAACGGGTCACGCCTCTCACGGTGGACCACTCAACGCGCGGTGGCGTCCCGGTGGCGGCTTTTGGCAGGTTTCTCCACACCAGAACAGCGACCAGCGCGGTCTGCGCCGTCGAGACGATGACCTGCCATGCAAAGAACGTCACAATCGTCGGCGACACTCGAGCCAGGAGCAGGACAGATCCGCCCGCCGAGACGACGGTCGTCGCGACCCGTACGGTGTTGGTTAACCCGTGGCGATTCAGGCCGAGCAACGCCCCCTGATAGAAAGTCATCGGCCATTGCACCGCCGTCAACGCCGCGATCAGCCGTACTGCGACGGTGACGGTGGCCGGCGTCAGTGTCGTGAGCCGGAACCAGCGATCGGCAATCAGCGGCGCTGCGAGGAACAGTGCCGCACCGATCGCGAGTCCGATGGCGCCGTAGCCCAGCTCGCTCGTCCTCATGAAGTTGCGCGTGCGAGCCGCCACCCCCGGAAGCGTCGCGGCGCGAGCCATCTCGCGATTGACCGTTGCGCTCATACCGAAGTCGAGCATCTGGGCAAATCCCTGAACGGTCAGGTAGAACCCGAAGAGTCCCCAGGCCTCGATCCCGATGAACCGCACGTACTGCGGGATCATGAGGACTTGAATCGCCGATACCAGGATCTGCCCGGAGACGTTCGCGAACGCGTGGCGGCCGAAGCGAACCGTCACGGGCGGATCCCTCTGCAGGCGGTGTGATGGCTGGAGTGATCGTGCAGAGCCAAGGCCGTGATTATCGCCCGGCCGTCGAGCGACGCGTCAGCTCTGTCGTCGATCCGGCCTTTGGGCGATTTGCGCTATGCTCCGCCGACCTATGGTGGAGCGCCGAAACGATCACGCCCTCATCTACAAGATTGTGTCGGCAGAGGAGTGGCGCGTCGCGGAAGGCGCTGGTGTGTTCGACGGTTCCGCCGTTGATCGCCGTGACGGCTTCATTCACTTCTCCACGGCGTCGCAGGTCGCTGAGACGGCACGCCGGCACTTTGCCGATCAGGCGGACTTGTTGCTGGTCGCGGTCCGCACGGCCGACCTCGAGCTACGGTGGGAACCGTCTCGCGGCGGGGCGCTGTTCCCCCACCTGTACGGAGCCCTCCCCTTGCGTGCGGTCGTCGATGTGCGGCCCTTCGACCCAGGAATTGCGCTTCCGTGAATTCGAGGTCTCCGCTATGCGGCCTGTTCGGAGTCTCGCTTTGCGCAGTAGCCGAGGAGTCCGCGCTGCTTGATGAGCTCCGCCACTTCCGGCGGCGTCATCGTCTCCCAACGCTCATCGCCGGTCCGGAGCTTGGCAAGCGCGTCCCGCGACAGGATCGACAGGCAACTCTCATCGAAGTCCCGAAGGCCGAGAACCAGCTGGTTCTCGACCAGGTAGGCATACAGGTGACCCAGTTCCGGGGAGACGCGGAGGTTTCCGGCGGTGACGAGCGCGCCGGTAGCCGTGTCGAGTAGCGGGTAGGCAAAGACCTTCAGGTCGTGACGAAACAGCCGGCCGAACGATTCCAGAATCCTGCCCTCGAGATCGGCGTAGTACTTGTGATCGAAGAGCTCGCGCAGCGTCGGCACGCCCATCACCAAGCCGACCGGCTTATTGGTGTGGCGGAACATGTAGGCCGCCAGCCGGTGATACTCGGCGTAGTTCGAGATGAGCACCGTGCGACCGAGCGTGGCCAGGATGTCGGCGCGGTCGAGAAAGTCCTGCGCGTCGATGGTCGTCGACTCGCCGTCGCTCAGATTCTTGAGCGTCATCTCGAACAAGCTAATGGTGTCCTCGCCCCTGACGTTCGGCTCCTGGATGAACTGTGCCTGCGCGCAGCGCAGCATGTCGACGGTCACCCTAGTGGCGGGGCGGAACGACCCGCGTTGAATCAGGACGCACTTGTTTCTGAGAACATCCGAGGGCTGCACGACGTGGCCATCGGCGGCGAACATGGCGGCGTGCGTGAGCCCGCACTGCACGAGCTCGAGACTCATGAGGCGATTGTCAACGCCAGCAAATGCCGGCCCCGAGAAGTCAATCATGTCGACCTCTACCCGCTCGCGCGTGAGGCTGTCGAGCAGTGACCGGACCAGGGCGCGCGGATCAGCGTGCTGGAAGAGCGCGCCGTAGACCAGATTCAGACCGATGATGCCGAGCGCTTCCTGCTGCTGCTGGGCCTCGCCGTCTCGCAGTCTCACGTGCAATGTGATGTCGGATGTTTCTCCGCGCGGGTCGACCTGGAAGCGGATGCCGAGCCAGCCATGGCCGTCTTCCTGACGCGAATAGCTGCGCGTGGCCACCGTATCGGCGAACACGAAGAATGCGGTCCGTTCACCGCGAGTG
Organism: Vicinamibacterales bacterium; assembly: GCA_040081555.1. GTDB lineage: Bacteria > Acidobacteriota > Vicinamibacteria > Vicinamibacterales > CAVVIG01 > CADEEX01. Next base: position 2,705 of record JBEBGG010000193.1, on the reverse strand, counting down.
TCGTCGAGCCGCTCGTGCAGCAGCTTGTACTCATGGTCGAGCATGGTCTGCAGCCGGCGCCGGCTGACATAGCGGTCGCTCTGGCCGTAGATGGCGTCTGAGAAGAGCATGTCGTACGCCGACATCGCCTTGGCGATGGTGCCGGCGGCGCCTCCGACGCGGAAGAACCAGCGCGCGACCTCCTGTCCCGCACCAATCTCGGCCAGCGTGCCGTACTTCGCCCTGTCGAGATTGATCGTCAGCGCCTTCGAGTGCGTGTCGACAGTGTCTTTGTGCATGATGTGACGGGAACGTCCTGCTCCCGGAATCGGCCCACCGCTGCAATCCTTGATGCAGCCGCACATGCAGTAGACGCCGCGCTCGAAACTGCGCATGCTGACGCGCGGTCATGCGGCTGGACTTGAGGGCGGTCGGCAAGGCATGGTGAACGGGTGTTTTCTCACGGATCGAAGAACCGCCTGACGGAACGCGATACGGGGCGCTTTACCGGAGAGTCGATGTTCGACCGGATCGCACGTGCGGTCTGCGCCGCCGGTTGCCTACCACGCAAGGAGCTCTACGAAGCCTGGGAGACGGCCCGGCGGACACGCCGGCTGTTTCGCGGGGGCCGGGTCGTCGACGTTGGCGGCGGTCATGGCCTGCTCGCGCTGCTGCTGGTGCTACTCGATGACACGTCGGCGTCAGCCGTCGTCGTCGACCCGCACATCCCGCCTTCGAGCCAAGCGCTGCGCTCGTGTCTCGAGGCTCGATGGCCACGCCTCGGCGGCCGGGTGAGCGACCTTGTCGCGTCGATCGAGAACGTGCCCCTCGATGCGACCGATCTCGTGGTCTCGAGTCACGCCTGTGGCGCACTGACCGATCGGGTGATCGCGCACGCGGTCGTCGCTCGCGCGCGCATCGTGGTGCTGCCGTGTTGTCACGACTTCGACACGTGCGAGCGAGGCCCGCTGACTGGCTGGCTGGACGGCGCGCTCGCCATCGATACGATGCGGGCGGTGCGACTCGAGCAGGCGAGCTATCGTGTCTGGACGCAAACGCTGCCGCGCGAGATCACGGAGAAGAATCGGCTGCTCCTTGCCGAGCCTCGGGAGCGGTCCGGTCAGCCAGCCTCTGGTGTACAAGAGTGTGTCGTCTCGACGAGTGCAGAAAGGACGGATGGGCTGTGGCGCGACGTTACTGGCTGATGAAATGTGAACCTGCGGCGTACACGATCGACGATCTGGCGCGCGACGGCTCCACGAGCTGGGAAGGTGTCCGCAATTTCCAGGCGCGAAACTTCATGCGCGACGAGATGCAGGATGGCGATGGAGTGCTGTTCTACGCGTCGAACGCCGATCCGTCAGGCGTCACCGGCCTGGCATCGATTTCGAAGGCTGGCTATCCTGACCCGACCGCCTTCAAGAAGGGACACGTCTACTACGACGAGGCCAGCAAGAAGGAGTCGCCGACGTGGTTCCTCGTGGATATCGCGTTTGTCGAGCGTTTCCCGAACATCGTGTCGCTCGAAACGCTGAAGCGCACTAGCGGACTGGAGAAAATGATGGTGACGCAGAAGGGCAGCCGTCTGTCGGTGCAACCGGTCACCAAACCCGAGTACGACATCGTCGTAAAACTCGGTCGCCGCGGCTAGGTTGTCGGTCGCGTCTGGCCTCAGCCAGACCCTTAGCTCGTGCCCTTCTTGAGGATCAGGCAGGCGTTGGTGCCGCCGAACCCGAACGAGTTCGTCATGGCGTACTGCATGCTGACGGGTGCCTCGTGGTTCGGCACGAGGTTGAGTCCCTGGTCGTCGTCAGGCGATTCGAGATTGATCGTTGCGGGCGCGACCTGATCCCGCAGCGCCAGCGCGGTGATACCCGCCTCGAGCGCTCCGGCACCGCCGAGGAGATGCCCGGTCATGCCCTTGGTTGAGCTGACGAGCAGCGTGCGTGCGTGGTCGCCGAACACGCGAGCGATGGCGGTGGCTTCCGCGCGATCGCCAAGCGGAGTCGACGTGGCGTGCGCGTTGAGATAGCCGATGGCCGAGGGCGGAAGATCCGCATCGCGCAGCGCTGCCAGCATGACACGGCGGACGCCGTCGCCATCGTCGGGCGGAGCGGTCGGATGGTGAGCGTCGGCGCTCATCCCGTAGCCGACCACTTCGGCGATGATGTGCGCGCCGCGCGCCAGAGCCTGATCTCGCTCTTCCAGCACGACAACGCCTGCTCCCTCTCCGACGACGAAGCCGTCGCGGGACTTGTCCCATGGCCGGCTGGCGTGGGCGGGGTCGTCGTTACGGGTGGAAAGGGCGCGCATCGCGCCGAACCCCGCAACGCCAAGCGGTGTGACAGCAGCCTCGCTGCCGCCGCAAATCATGGCGTCTGCGTAGCCGTGCTGCACGAGCCGAAAGGCGTCGCCGATGGAATGCGCGCCGGTAGTGCAGGCCGTGGCCACCGCGGAGTTGGGCCCCTTCGCCCCGTATCGAACCGACACCTGGCCGGCCGCGAGATTGACGATCGCTGAAAGAATGAAGAACGGTGACACTCGATCCGGACCGCGCTCGAGCAGCGTCTGATGTTCCCGCTCGATCACTTCGAATCCGCCGATGCCGCTGCCGATGCCGACGCCCACCCGCTCGGCGTTCTCATCGGTGATCTTCAGCCCGCTGGAGGTGACCGCCATCTCCGTGGCGGCCAGCGCAAACTGGATGAAGCGCGCGCACTTCTTGA
>JBEBGG010000192.1:0-6019 GCA_040081555.1 Vicinamibacterales bacterium | reverse complement strand
GGTCCAGTATCTTCAGCGAGTCACGCTGAGGGGCACGAAGGCTGAGCCGGCCGGCGATGGCGTTGACCTGTCGATGCATGTCAGTCCTCGAATCCGAGGCCCTGCTGGCCTGGCGGCTCAGGCGCCGGAGCGAGGTTCGCAACCTCAAGGCTGTAGTCGTCGTGGCCCCATTCGCAGCGAGACAGGACGGTTTTCGGGATCTTCTTGATCGTCAGGTTGGGGAAGGCGTCCGCCCCGCCACGGAACGCCGTGCACATCACGAGAAGGGACCGCTCGGGCCCGACGTCGGCGCTCAACTGCAGAAGCTGCTCGTGCGTCAGGTGCTGTGTCGTCACGTACATGAAGTCCCGCTCGGTTGAGTGCCCGTGCTCCCAGTAGACGGCCTCGTTCGGCGCGAAGACGAAGCCTTCGAGCTTGCAAAGCGCCTCGGCGAGCATCGCGGCGTTGTAGGTCTTGTTGATGACCCAGTTGCCCCATTTATCCCGTTCCAGGAGCGACGGCGCCAACCGGTAGTAGCGGAAACCGCCGCCTCCCTTCCAGCCCGTGGACTCCGTGACGCCGCCAGGATCTTGGCCATCGATGACCTTCCGCAGGCGCGGAGTGATATGCGTGTGGCAATGCTCGCCGAGTTCGATCATGATCCACCGACGGCGCATCTTGTGCGCGACGGCACCTGTAGTCCCTGAGCCAGCGAACGAATCGAGCACAATCTCGCCCGGATTCGTCGCGATGTTGATTACTCGCTGCAAGAGGCTCTCTGGCTTGGGGTTGTCAAACACACTAGACGTTGGCAGCAAAGACAGGAGGTGCTTCTTCGCTTCGTCGTTGGTGCCCGCTTCGGCAGCCGGCCAGATCGTCGCTGGAGTGAGGCCCTTGTCCTCGTTGTCCTTCAGAAACTTCTTCACCCTCGGAACATTGTCGCCTTCCGACCCGAACCAGATGTTTCCTGCCGCGATCTCCTGGTCCATCCGGCCACGCGTGTAGAGCCAGCATCTGCCCTTCGGCGGATCGATCTCGCGACCGGACGGCAGCCTTAGAGTGTAGAACTGGCTCGGTGTGGCGTGACCGGCCTGGGCATTGGCCGACACTGACTGCCACGGGCCTCTGGGGTCGTTGTCAGGATTCCGATAGCGCGCGAGGACTTCCTGTGTCAGGCCAAGCGGATTACGGATCGTTTCGAATCGCCCTTTGTCCTTGGCATACACCAACAAGTGGTCATGGTTGAATGAGAACACGCGGCGGTTCTCTCGCGACGTTCGTTTCTCCCACACCATGTTAGCGACGAAGTTCGGGCGACCGAACAACTCGTCACACACGACCTTGAGGTAGTGCACCTCGTTGTCGTCAATGGTTACCCAGAGGGAGCCATCCTCTGTCAACAGTCGTCTCAATAGATCGACGCGTTCACGCATCATCGAGAGCCAAATCGAGTGTTCGAGGCCATCGTCGAAGTGCTCGAACGCGCTTCCTGTGTTGTATGGCGGGTCGATAAAGGCACACTTCACGCGTCCTGTGTATTGCTGCTCAAGCGCTTTTAGCGCCAAGAGGTTGTCGCCATGGATCAGGACGTTGTCGAAGCTGTCGGCTTCTTGGACGCGACGTCGGGCATGGTACGCGTGACCTGAGTCCTCTAGCAGCAGGCGCGGCTCGAGTCTGGGCCGTTCGTTCTTTCCCACCCACGTAAGTTCTAGCTTCTGCCGTCTCATGTCTTCAGTGCCTTTTCGCGACTGCACAAATGTCTCACAAAGGGCACTCTGTCCACGCTGTCCGCAGGAATGCGAGCGTGGTGACCAGTCGGCGAATGCCGCTGGCCGAGTGTGCCGAGAGCACGCCCCGTAGCACTCGAAAGCCGGGGTCGCCAGGCAGAAGGACCTGGTAGACAAAGTGCCTCGGCTTAACGCGACAAAAGACAGCGATTGGGCGTCGGGACGTTGGGTATGCTTTGCCGCGTTGCGCGCCGAGGTGGAGGCGCAGGTTCTTGCTCTGCGTGAACGTGAAGCGGCGCGTCTCTTGACTGATCGGCACACCGGATGCGTCCACTTCGTTCAGAAGCAGTTCGGATGCCAAGGAGTCGTTGTGCGGTTCGACTTCGAAGAAGTCTCGCGCTGTTTCATAGTCGAAGTTCGCCTGTTGCCATCTGGAGCCGCCGCGGGGTAACTCGGCGACCAGCGTTCGCGACGCGGAGGCTGACTTGCGTCGGCGCGGTTGGGGGAGGCTCGGGGGTGGCTCAATGACGGCCACAGCCTTGGCAAAGGTGTTCTTCGACGCCCGCTCAAGGGCATCACCGTCGATCTCACGGATACTTGAGCGCTGAGAATCGAGAAATGCCTGTAGGTCAGCAATGAGGGGCCGTAGCTCACTACGGTTGCCAACGAGCAGCGCAAAGGCTTCGTAGTTGTCGCGCAATCCTCGGGGCGTGAGATTGCCGGAGCCGACGACGATGGCGTCACGGCTGCCATTCCAGAACCAGCACAGTTTTGGATGGAACAGACCATCGGAGGAATTCCAGAACACACGAGGCTGCAATCCTTTACTGCGCTTCGCGGCCTTGAGCAGGCGCTCCAGCGTCTCACGGTTCGTGATCGCATCGAGTCCGACGATCAGCTCGAATGTGCCAGTGGTCGTCAGGTCTTGGATCGAGGGATGGTCGAGGAGGAGTTCCACGCCAGACACGGTGGCAAACGCGAAGAGCGCAATGCCGTGTGACGCCCCCTGGGCGGCGTCGCCAATAGCATCGATCGCGTAGCGCTTGTCGATGCCCGGGTTCTGGAGGTGGAGGCTCGCCTTCATCGAACACCTTCGCTGCGGACTCCGACGGCGATCGACATGGCTGGGACGCCAGTTAGCAGGCTCATCTGACGCTCCACGGCACACTGAACAGGCATTCGCTCGTCACCTTCTGCGTGAGCTGCGATTCGAGCTGCGCGATCAGGTCGCCTCGCTTGCGGTCGATCTCGTCCTGCGACTCGAAGAGCGCCCGGCGACGTCTGTTGCGTTCTGATTCGAGTGTCTTCATACGCTTCTGCGAGGCGAGCTTCTCTTCGAGCGAGCCGGCGACGCGGGCCGCCTTGCGGGCTTCCTTGATCTGGCGGTCCAGCTCCTTGATCTCGCGCTCCAGACCCAACTTCAGGTCGTCGGCCCAACCATCCAGCTTCTCGGCTTCGGCCTCGAACGCGCTCGCCGAGCGCTCCGACACGCCCCGCCTCACTGTCGCCTCCTGAACCCGCGCGGCGTCGGCGAGTGCGCCCCGAAGGGCGTCCCGCTGCTCGTGCGCATCCAGGGGGAGCTGGCCGCTGATCCGTTCCACGGCGCCGGCAATGGTCAGGAGCCGAGCCGAGACGTCGGCAGGGACGACGTCGCCTTGCGCTGTGACGACGCTCAGAAGCAGGTGATCCTCAACCTGTCCGAGCGCTTCGACGGTGAGGCAGTCGAGCCGGAGCATTCCCACCGCTCCTTTCAGGGGCTCGAGCACGGAGATCTTGCCGACGTGGTTCGAGTAGTCGATCTGCAACTCGAGACTGGGGTCATCCGGCGTCGGCCGCGACTTCGCACGGGCGATCAGGGCCTCTGCTAGCGGATGGCTGAGACGATAGAAGTGCGCCTCACCGGACCGGCGCGGCAGTTCGTAGCGCCCGGTCGGCACATCGGCGTCGTTCGGCGCCTGGTGTAGATCGAACGACGACTCGGACATGAACGTCGCACGGTCGCCCAGCTCGAACCTGGTGAGCGCCATCAGGCGCCGCTCGTAGCGGTTCAGCGACGCGCGCGACGACTCGTTCCTGACGCGCAGCTTCTCCCGCACCTCGTCGTCGAAGTGCTCCAGCAACTGCTGGCGGGCCTTATTGAACGTGTCCGAAATCTCGAAGTTGAGTTCCTGCTGCAGTGCATCGAAGGCCGTCTTGATCTCGTCGGTCCTCCGGCACTGCTGGTAGATCGACGCGATCCGTTTCTCGAAGTCGACGCCCGACTCGATGGCGCCAAGGACCTCGTCGCTGGCACCGAACACACCCTCGAAGAGCTTGAACTTCTCGGACAGGAGCTGGAAGACGCGCTGGTCCGCCGCGTTCGTGCGGTTCAGAAAGTTGACGACCACCACGTCGTGCTTCTGACCGTAGCGGTGGCACCGGCCGATGCGCTGCTCAATCCGCTGCGGGTTCCACGGCAGGTCGTAGTTGACGACGAGCGAGCAGAACTGGAGGTTGATGCCTTCGGCGCCGGCCTCGGTGGCGATCATGATCTGGCCTTGGTCGCGGAAGTAATCCACGATCGCCGAACGCATGTCCGCCGTCTTCGAGCCCGTGATCTGGTCGGTACCCTCATGGCGCGCCCGCCACTCGGCGTAAATCGCGCGGGACTGTTCGTCCGTATTGGAGCCGTTGAACAGAACCACGCCATCCTTCCAGTGGCTGTCGGCCAACAGCCGCTGGAGGTAGAGCTGCGTCTTCCTAGACTCCGTGAAGATGATGGCCTTCTTCGCCCCGCCCAGCTCCGCGGCCTTGTCGAACGCGACCTGCAGGGCCTTCAAGAGCGCGTCACCTTTGGCGTTCTGCGTGATGGAGGTGGCCAGGTCGCGGAACCCCTCGAGATCGGCGATCTCGCGCGCCAGAGCCTCGCGGTCCTCCGCCGACAGCGGCGGTCCGGGATCGTCGTCTTCCCATTCCTCGGCCGTTTCGTCCAACGCCTCGTAGTCCTCGTCGAGCTCGGCCAGCAGCTCATCGGGGAGCGACTCCTTCGGCGTCTGCTTCGCCAGCGTTCCCTTCAGGCGCTTGGCCAGCGTGTCCAGGGCGCCAGCGATCGCAAACGACGAGGAGGCCAGAAGCTTGCGCATGACCAGCGTCATGAGCGTGCGCTGGCCGGGCGGAAGGGCTTTCAGATTATCGCGGCGCAGGTACTCCGAGACGAGGTCGTAAAGCCGGTCTTCGGAGGCGTCTGGCGTGAACTGCTCGACGAGCGGGAGGCGCCTGGTGTACGAGACGTAGGGCGTCACCTGCCGGCGCAGCGTGCGATGGCACACCGGCGCCAGGCGCCGTTTCAATGTGGCGAACACCTGTTCCTGCGTCAGGTCGCTGAACTGCTCGCGGAAGCTCTTGAGGTCGCCAAAGACCTGGTCATCGATGATGCTGACGAGCCCGAACAGCTCGAGGAGCGAGTTCTGGAGCGGCGTGGCTGTCAGCAGCAGCTTCGGCGCCGACGCCAGGGCCTGCTTCAGCGTGTTGGCGATGACGTTGGATGGCTTGTAGACGTTGCGCAGCCGATGCGCTTCATCCATCACCACCAGGTCCCACGCCGTGTTGTGGACGTCAACCGCCTTGTTCCGCGCGAACTGGTACGAGCAGATGACGATGTGCCCGTCGGCCTCGAAGGGCCGGAACTGGCCGGCCTTGATGGCGTCGTTGTAGGACTTTGCTTCGAGTATCCGGCACGGCAGGAAGAACTTGTCTGTCAGCTCCTGATGCCATTGCTTCCGCAGATTCGACGGCGTGATGACGAGGAAGCGCCGCTTGCGCTCAGCCCAACGCTGAGCGAGCACCAGCCCCGCCTCGATAGTCTTCCCGAGGCCGACTTCGTCGGCCAGCAGCACGCCGCGCGAGAGCGGCGACCGGAACGAGAACAGCGCCGCGTCGATCTGGTGCGGGTTCAGATCGACCTGTGCATCAACCAGGGCGCTGGCCAGCCGGTCGTCGCTGTCCGGCGGGCAGCGGCGCGTCAGCGCGTACGCGTAGTACTTCGCGTGGTAGGGCGTCAGCGGCTGTGGGAGGGAGGCTGTCGCCGGCATGACTGGTCAGCCTCTCCCTTCCAACATGTTGAATCGACGTTCGACGTCACCAAGGGTCGAGAGAATCCGCTCGAATGGCTCCGGCTCGGACAGGTACATGTCGCGCATCGCCTGGTAGTCGCGGCGGAGCGCTGCTTCCCGTTCGGGCGGAGGCACGAGCCTGAACGTCGGCTGGACGGCCAGGTCGTAGCGGGCCCAGGCGCTGCCGAAGAAGCGACTCTTCCAGCGGACAACACGCTGGCA
>JBEBGG010000191.1:0-6021 GCA_040081555.1 Vicinamibacterales bacterium | reverse complement strand
CCTCCGCTCGGACTACCGGCCTCCAGAAGGCCACGTCCCTGCCGCGATGGACCTCAGCGTGAACCGAGGTCGACCGATGGTGGAGCTGCGCGACCTCCGGAATCAGCTCCTGGCGGGACGTGACTCCGTGATCGTCGGAGCGACGCCAGAACAGACTTTCAACTTGGCAACGCTTGACGACAACTCACCGGTTCAATCGCTCTTTGATCTGATTCTGATCGATGAGGCGACTCAGATGGACGTCGCTCACGCCGTCCTTCCGCTATGCACCGTGGCGCCGCGCGGAAGCGTGATCCTCGCAGGGGACCCGAAACAGTTGCCGCCGATTCATCAAGCGGAACCTCCGCTTGGACTCGAGGCGATGCTCGGCCCTTCCTACGTGTTCTTCCGAGATGTCCATGGCGTCGGCGAAGACATGCTTGAGGAGAACTACCGGTCAGCCGGCGAGATCGTCACCTTCTGTCGCCAAGCCGGCTACCCAGATACGTTCAGAAGCTGGTCACCAGATCTAATGGTGCGGTACACAGACGTCATTCCAGATGCACAACCCGCCGACTGGCCAGCCCAGCTCGTGTTCTCTGCGGATTTTCGTCGAATCCTAGATCCGGCGCATCGATGTGTCTGCGTGGTTTATGACGACGGCCGGAGCAGCCAGAGCAATCGATTTGAGGCGGACATGGTCGCCTCGCTGGCGTGGCTGATCGGCGGTCGGCTCCATCAACAACTCGCTAACGAGCGCCATCCAGTTACCGGCATCAACATCCCGGCCGCGGATGGCGCGTACGCTGCGGAGCGTTTCTGGCAAGAGGCTCTCGGGATCGTCACGCCGCATCGGGCGCAGCAAGCGTTGGTAACGGCTCGCCTTCAGGAACTGTTCAGAGGCCGAGGCAATCCCGAACTCATACGCGACGCCGTCGACACCGTCGAACGATTTCAAGGACAGCAGCGGGATGTCATCGTCTGCACGTTCGCCATGGGAGATCCTGATCAGATCGCCGAGGAAGACGAGTTCCTGCATTCATTGAATCGATTCAACGTAATGGCATCTAGAGCGCGAGCGAAGCTGGTCGTCCTCGTGTCTCAACAGATCGTGGATCACCTCGCGAGTGACCTTGAGGTGCTGAGGGAGTCGCGACTGCTGAAAACGTTCGTCGAAACCTTTTGTAACCAATCGACGCCAGCGTCTTTCGGATGGGCGCACGACGGACGCGTGCATCGCGTGGATGCGCTCGTACGTGTGCACGGTGGACAATGAGCGGATCCCTCCTGGCGAAGGGTCGTCTACCGATCTCGGAACTTGCCGCGTTAGGAGCGCGTGAGGGCTGGCGTCCGCCCGAGACCTACTCCGCGCACCGTTGGTTTGCGCGTCGCCTTGCGTCGGCTGTCCGGGGCCTCCTGGTCGCTTCTCAGACGTCGACCGTCGATGATTTTTGGCGGGGCTACCGCGACGGCATCGATCTCAGTGGCATAACGGTGTGTGATCCCTTCGTGGGCGGCGGAACGTCCGTTATCGAAGCACAGCGCCTTGGTGCCAACGTCATTGGAATAGACGTAGATGCAGTTGCGTGTGCGATCACGTCATTCGAAACTCGCGCTCACAAGGTGCCCGACCTGACTGCGTCGCTCGACCAGCTCAAACGCACAGTCGGGGCGAAGATCGCGCCGCACTACTTGACAACTGATAAAGGCGGGGCGCCGAGGATTATCCTGCACTGCTTTTGGGTCCAGGTCGTAGAGTGCGGTGGCTGCGGCCTGCAGGTAGATGCGCACCCGCATTATCAACTCGCGTACGAGGCGGAAGGACATCAGCAGTGGGTGTTCTGCCGTGAATGTACGAAGATCAGCAGACTTGCGAAGAGTGCCCGTCGTCACCGCTGCGCGTGCGGTTGCACCTTTGACCCACGACGCGGTGTTGTCGAACGTGGTGTCTTCGCCTGTCCTCAATGCGACTTCTCGGAAGCCTTGATCGAACTGGCTCGACGGACAAAACAGCCGCCCCGGTGGCGTCCGTTCGCTCTTGAGACATTGCCCAAGGAACATGGCGCCAGGGTGCCGCTCTCCGAACGGCGCTTTCAGCGTGTGGAGGCAAAGGACCTCGATACGTACGATGCGGCTCGGCGCGCGCTCGCGCGGCGAGTGTCGCGTCTCGGCTCGAACGCCCTGCCCGTCAGGGCAATTCCGAGCCGCAATCGCACCGACGAACGGCTGCTTGCTTACGGATACCGTGAATACTCACAGCTGTTCAATGCTAGACAGCTATTGCATCTTTCCCTGCTAGCTGAGGCGATCGGCGAACAGCCGGAAGACATGCGGGAGCCTCTAGCCATCGCCTTCAGCGATCACCTGACGACCAACTGCATGATGACGAACTATGCATTTGGCTGGCGCCGGCTTGCTCCTCTCTTCTCAATTCGTGCTTTTCGGCATGTGCCGAGACCAGTGGAAATCAACCCGTGGCTCGATGGCACCGGACGGGGCACATACCCGAATGCAGTACGCCAGGTGCTGCGAACGGTCGTTAGTGCGCGCGCCGCGATGGGTAAGAGACTTGCTTCAGACTCGCGAAGCACGATCGTCCAGGGCGACAGCCGGGCGTTGTCCGGCGTCGCCAGCGGAAGCGTTGACGTCGTTCTGACGGACCCTCCCTACTTTGACAACATCGCGTACTCCGAGCTGTCTGACTTTTACGTCCCGTGGCTACGACACTTTGGTCTCGTTCGGAGCGAGCGGTCAGCGAACAAGGGAATGAGTCAGAGCATAGCCGCGCCGTCACGACGTGGCGCCTCTGTTGACGATTACGCGACGGCTCTTAGAACGTGTTTCTCTGAGATGGCCCGGGTGTTGAATCCGAGCGGCACAGCCGTGTTCACCTATCAGCATCGCACTCCGCAGGCGTGGCGGGCACTGTTGACCGCAATCGCGGAGCAGCGTATGCGCGTCGTTCAAGTGTTTCCAATTCTCGGGAACAGCGCCGCAGGTCCCCACGTCGACGACGGCACGTGCCAATGGGACGCGGTCTTTGTACTTCGGAAGACCACTGCTGTTCCGCCAGTATCGGGGCGAGAGGCAGCTCGGAGAGCTACAAGGCACTGGCGTTCTCATGTGGACACTCTCGGACCGAAGCGGAAGGTGCGATTTGGCAAGACCGACCAGACCAGCTTTCTAAGGGCCTGCCTTGCAGCGGCTGGCGGTGGGATGTTTGGGAGGCCCAGCGGCGAGGCGCGTTTGCATTTGCTGAATGCCATCGACGCCGTTCGGCAAGGTGAGTGAGGTGTGTGATGAATGGCCAAGAAGTACGAGAGATCCGCGACAAGCTTGGCTTCACGCAGGAGCAGCTAGCGCGTGAAGTCGGTGTCCATAAGAACACCGTGGCGCGCTGGGAGCGAAACGAGCTGGCGATCCGCGAGAGTACGGCGAGGCTCCTCGCGTTTGTTGTGAGCGGCGTACGCGAGCGGGGTCTAAAACCCGGCTAGGACACCAGCCGTTGGAAACCGGAAAGATGCCCTTCGGAGAGCTCGATCGTGGCGAGTCGGCTCGCTTCAGGACCTCGCCAGCCTACTTGATATCGGGATGCACCAGCCATCCCGTTTCTGCATGCTTGGCACGAGGAATCGCGTGCGGCAGGAACGTGCTGCGCGGGACGTTCGTTGTGGAATGAAGTAAAGCAGCGGAGCGATTCGCAATCAACCGAAGGCAACAGGCGGAGGGCATTGGCGATGACGATCAGAGACACGCCCATGTCCGCGGCAATGGCGGCCCACAGGGTCGCAGCTCTCGCGAACGTCAGCCCGCAAACACCGCCTTCACGCCAAGAGAAAGAACTACATGTTGTCGAATGATGCGCAGAGTACGGCGAGAATGCCCGGATGAGCCACGGTAGCTTCGACAGGTCATCCGACATCAGCGCCACGTCCGCCGCTTCAATGGCGGCATCGCTGCCGGCCGCGCTGATAGCGATTCCCAGGCCGGTGCGCCCCATGGCTGGTGCGTCGTTGACGCCGTCCCCAATCATCGCAACGGTTCCGAACCGCGCCACCAGTTCCTCCACCGCCTTGACCTTGTCGGCCAGGAGCAAATTCGGCGCGCACTTCTTCGATGCCAGTTTCGGCGGCGATCATCGGGGCCGACGAGAACGCGCACGATGATCATTCCGCAACCGCCGCGGCAGGGGCCGTCCTTCTAGATGTATAGACGGAACGGAAGGGGAACCCCTGTTACCGGGCCCGCCGTCAGAATCTCGCCGACGGCGTCGGCGAACTTCAGCGTGACGGGCTCTCCGTCGCCGTAGGTGCAGGCGTTGTAGTTAAGCTTCGTCAGCGCCAGGACGTCTCGAAGCACCGTATGCATCCCTGCTCTGCCGCGGCAGACGTCGATCAACAGACCCTTCGGGACCTCACGCCCGGGATATGTCCACAGCCTCGGGATAAACCCCTGCGCCCAGAGGAACGCCGTACGTTGGTCGCGCTGATAGGCAAGCCCTCGGAGCAGCGCCTTCGTTCCAGGGCGATAGACGCGCAGGTCCTCTGCGTGCCGAATCCTCACGCCTACTACGTCCGTGGTTCTCGGCGCTCCGCTCGTAAATCCTCGCCATTCGTCGTCGTCGAAACGCGCTTTGCCATGAATGAACAGCTCACGCGGCGGAGCTCCCGTCCTTTCGACGAAAGACGCGACGGCACGTTCGACGAGCGTTTGGGCCGCGCCCTCGCTGAGGTGATAGCTGTTCGTCGCTTCGGAGTACCACGGACCTCCGGTTCCCTTGAACACCAGGCCGTCGCCAGAGTCGAGGAACATCTGAGCACCGCAGGATGACCACCGGCCATCCTCCGCAAGATCGTCGCGCTTGAACACGATTCCTAGGTAGCACACGCCAGGCCGAACATCCGCCACCTTCCATGGGCGCGCACCGGCCTTGTAAAACGCCGTCGAAGAGACGTTCCAGGCCACCTCCGACGCCCCACCGATGCGGCGGCGCGGATAGCCGAATTTGTTGAGGAAATCGTACGGAGCGAGCGTGCTCTCACGGACCACTTGTGTTGGAGTGTTCGAGTCGAGAAGAACCGCCTTCAGCTGATTGCGGAAGTGAGGCTGGAAGTTGTATGGGACGACGTCCTGGTTGAGCTCGTCGAACATGCTGACTTCGGTGCGCAGCTTTCTAGCCATTCCCGAACTGAGCCGCGTCGGCAACTTGACCTGCAGCCATCGCGGGACGACCGACTGAGGCCTGCACCGCTCGTAAACCAAGTCAGGCACGACGACGAACCACACGTCAGCTCGCTCGTCCTCGTCGAGCGTCTTCCTGATCGGATCGGAGTACAGGTGCACCACGGTATGCACCCGTTGATGCACATCGACAATGTTGCACGCGTTGGTCAGGCTCTCTTCGTCAACAACGCGCTCGAACACACCGCTCGCACCGAAAGGCACACCGAATGCGGCCTCGAAGCCCGGGAACGGTGGCCGCGAACGTTTGTCGTCATTGACAGGTCCCTGAATCGACTGGACCCAGCGCCAGAATCTAGCGATTCCGGCGCGTGTCCCGATGACGGCCGGACGGATTCCATACGTCCTTCCGACGTCAAGGGGACCGAAGAGAGTGAGGCCGTCTCGCGGGTCTTCGATCGTCTGGTTGTGACCGAAGAGCAGCTTCGGTTCGGGGAGCCGGAGCATCTGCATCACGACTCATCCTCCGGCTCGTCGTCTTCCTCTTCGTCCCCGTCGGCGACTTCCTCTTCGGGCTCCGGCTCATCACGCGCATGCTCATTCAGCGTTACTGGGCTCGCGAACTCGAGAGGACGGATGCTCACGCTGCCACGAACCGAGCTCCCGAGCGGTAGTGCGAACGTCAGCTCACCATCCCCGAGCCACGTCATCGTCGCGAGAAGGCGGTCTCGCCAATCGTCGTTCCACCAATTCTTGCATTGGCTTCGCCGTGCCCGATGCATCAGAGCGGCCGACTCCCAGAGCTTCTCGCCGTCGTCGGAGAACAGTACGTGGCTACGGAGCATCAGAACGGGCTCGGGA
>JBEBGG010000190.1:0-6041 GCA_040081555.1 Vicinamibacterales bacterium | reverse complement strand
GCGGACCACGCGGCAGCACACACGAAACGTGTGCTGGTCTCCGTGCGCTCCAGAGACAGCGGGCGGCACGGCGTCCAGATAGGCGCGGGCGCGCTCGCACCGGTCCCCAGCGGTCGTCATCGACGCACGCACAGGCTTTCGAGGCCACCGGCGTGCGGTGGTGGCCGGAAAGTCTGAGACACCGTAGGCAACGCCAAGGCCGCCAACAAGCAGAGTGACCGGATACGGCTCGCTGCGCTTGTGGTTGAAGAAGCCAGGGATCCGCGTGGTCTGCGCGCACGACGTCGCTGCCGTGTCGCCGCCGAGTTCCCGCGCCAGAACCTTTTGAAGGACCTCAGCGCGATCGGCGCTGAAGCCGCGGACTCGCCACAGCACGTGAGCCCGACCCACCGACGTTCGAATCAAGAACGACGGCTGCGGGAGATCCCGGCGCCCGGCGATCGCGGCGACAAACCTGTCCGCGTCGCAGTCGGTCTCGACAAACACGTGCCGAACGCCGACGATGGCATCCCGCGATCGCGACCGTCGCCGCCCGTCAACGGCGTTGATGCCAACGTAGATGTTCCACCGCTCCGCGTTCCGAGCACGGAGCCATGCCAGGAAGCGCTCCGACGTCGCCTGTCGAAGGGCGACAACCCGCTGTGCTGTGGCCCCGGTCGCGTACGACTTGAGAAAGACGGCCACCGCGTCATCCGGCTGGAACGCCGCCTGAAGAAAGGCCCGAGGCGCTCCGCGATCGAGGGCTTCCATGGCGCGCCTACCCTCCGCTCTTCGTCAACGACACGCGGCCCATGAAGGTGGAGCCTTCTGGCGACGGACAGTCCACCCCGGAGAAATCGGCTTCGATTGTCCGGGTTTCGGCATTGCCGACGCTCAACAGGCTGCCGCTGCAGCCCCGAGGCGAGGCGTAGGCGCCCTGCGTGCTGATTCGAGCCGGCGGCTGGTTCGACGGCGTGATCGCGCTCGTGACGGTCGTCGAGATCGGCAGCCAGGCGTGCTGCGACTGGATCGTCACATTGAACGTCTGTTGATTGGTCCCCGGCACCGCGACAAACGTCCAGGTCGCGGCGCCGCTGGAGGGCGGTTGCCCCGCGCGTTCAATGACCAGGGCTCCTGTCCACGTTCCTTCGAGAAACGAGCGGGACGCCGAGGGCTGAGTGGGCGTTCCTTCCCGGCCGCACGATGCCAGCGCAACCAGCAATGGCACCGGCCAGAGACTGACGGATCTTCGTAGCGTCATGGCGTGGCTCCTTCGATGGGCAGCACCATCCCCAACAGGGGCTTCAACTCGAACCGGTCAGATTGACCGTCATAGCTGCGGACTTCGACGAGTTCCGTCACGCGGCGCCGCCCGTCAACCCGCGACACATGCGCGATCACCTGAATGGCCAGGGCGATCGCCTCCCGTGTGCTGCGATGAGGCAGGCCGACATTGGCCGTCAGCACACAATGCGCGAGCCGGGTCAGGGCTTGTTCGGCAGAGTTCGCGTGAATGGTGCTGAGGCTGCCGAGATGGCCCGTGTTCAGGGCCTGCAGCAGGTCAAACGCCTCAGGGCCGCGCACCTCACCAACCAGGATGCGATCGGGCCGATGCCGCAGCGCCGCGCGCAGCAGGTCCGCGATCGTCACGGGAGGCAGCGGCGCCTCCTGCCCAAGAGGTGTCTGGGCTCGGCGCGCCTCCAGCCGAAGCACGTTGGGTTTCTCGAGGTGAATCTCGGCGGTCTCCTCGATGACGATCAGGCGGTCGTTGTCGGGGATATGAGCCGCCAGAGCGTTGAGCAGCGTCGTCTTCCCCGTGCCAGTTCCTCCGGAGATCAGGACGTTCCGCTGGCACTGCACGGCGGCGAGAAGTCGGCCCGCCACGTCCGGCGACAGCGAACCGAGCCGCACCAGGTCGTCGAGGCTGTAACGCTTGGTGAACTTGCGGATGGTCAGCGCAGCGCCGGCCACCGCGCATGGCGGGAACATCGCCGCCACACGCGACCCGTCTTCAAGCCGCGCATCCAGCAGTGGCTGCACGTCCGAGATCTCGTCGCCGCACGCCCGGGCTATGTTTTTGATCGCCACCATCAGGTTTCGCGGCTCCAGCGTGCGGTCGGGGACGGCCTCGAGTCTCCCGTCGCGCTCCACGAACACCCGTCGCCCACCTTCGTTGACCATCACCTCCGTGATCGTCGGATCGCAGAGCAGGTCTTCGATCGGTCGGAGGAACGGCAGAATTCGATCCAGACTGCTCATAGCGCGCCTCCGGCCACGTGATCGAAGTAGCTGGTCTGAGCGTCAAGGTAGTGCGGCTTCAGATAGCAGTACTGCGGCGGCAGGGGGTTGAGCCCGTCATAGGGCAAAGCCACGGCTTGCGCGTTCTGCAGCTCCATGAAGACGCGCGCCGGAAAGATGAAGTCGGACTCGAAGGTGTACGACTTGCTTGCCCCGATCGTCTGCTCGGACGCCGTCGCGCTGCCGCTGAGCAGCGAGATGTGGGCGCCCACGCCCGACTCGGTGATGGTGTACTTGGTCTTCAACTGCTCGGCGCGGCCACACAGTTCGGCAGCCACCCTGGCCGTCAGTTCGTCGGCGGTCGCAAGGAACAACTTCGTCCGGAAGCACTGAAGCAGGGTGCGCCAGCCATCCTCGCCGGCCAGTGCGGACCGGAGGGACGCGATGCTCTGCGTGGCGACGATGGGAATGAGCCGGGCCTGTCGCGACAGAGCGAAGGCGCGCTCGTCGCCCGTCGGGTCGGTCTCACCAACCGTGGCGAAAGCGTGATACTCGTCTGCCACGAACAGGATGTCGCGCCACGTGGCGTCGGGATTCGCCGAGATTCTGGGAATCCTCCCGAGCACTGCCCGCTGGAAATCCAGCTTCAACATCACGCCGAGCCCGCGCGCAAGAGCCGGGTTCAGCGCAACTGGAAAGTTCAGACCGAGGACGCACCCGGACTCGAGAAGTTCCTCGAGCGGCGGGAGCGCCCTCGGCTGACCCGCTTGAGGCCTGTCGGCGTACACGGATCTGGGCGGGCAGAACGACCGATACACCTCCGGGTTCTCGTCGAACAGCGACAGGAAGACCGCGATGCCTTCGATGATGGACGCCTTCACTCTTCCATCGAGCTTCGCCCAGGGCCCGGTGAACCAGCGGTGAATGGCTTCGAGGCGATGACGGCGGTCATCTGAGATGACCTCGCTCCCCTTCTTGACAGTGAATGGGATGTCGCGCGCGATCAGGAAGCCTTCGAGATCGGCGCTGTACGGATGGGCGCTGACATCGGATCCCAGCCGCCGGAACAGAGGCCAGGCCCTCTGCGCGTGGGCCTCGCAATCGCGGGTGGAGATCAAGATGGCCTCCGGAGGGTCTCGGAACTGTGCCTGTAGCGCTCGGATGTTCTGGTCGATCAGGCTGTCGTTGATCACGTACCGGTAGACCTCCGACAGCGTGGTGTACCCGTCGCTGATTCGACGCAGTGAGATCACGAACTTCAGCAGGTCGGTGTAGGCCTGCTGCCAGAACGGTTCCTTGGACCGCCCGAAGAGGTTGTTCAACAGCGATCCCAGGGCATAGGCCACGGCGTACGGGTCGAGATCGTTGTGCAGCGGGTTGTAGCAGAACCCGGTATCGAGCCCGATTTCCAGGTAGTCGTCGCCACGTCCAGCCTTGGTCAGGATGCCCCGCACCTGCTTGCAGAAATCGCCCTTGACCTCCAGGACCAAACCGCCCACTTTGCGTGCCGGGTCCTGCGACCGCCAGCGAAGAAGCTGGTCGACGTAGGGGTACATGCAGGCAGACGTCTTTCCCGTGCCGACGGCACCGAGGATCATCACGCCGGTGTAGAGCCCACGCTCCGGGATAGTGAGCCACGTCGGCGTGGGCGCACGGCCGGGTGTCGTGTGAAAGTGCGTCTCGCCCAAGACAAGGGTTGGCGCAGGTCGTGTCTCCGGGGGTGGGTACAGGGGCAAGGCGCGCATTCGCTGCGCTGGCTCACGCCGATAGACCGAGATCGTGGCGACGGACAGAACCAGCGTGGCGACGAAGAACGGGCTGCTGAACCACAGAGCGGCGTAGCTGTAGGACAGCGCCCGAAACACCGTGGGATTCCGGAGCGCGACCAGTTCGAGGAACGGGTTGTCGCGCGACATGGGGAATGCCGTCAGTCCCCACACGCCCACTGCCGCCGCGATCAGCATTGCGGCGAGCCCGCGCATCTCGATGAGACTTCGCACCATCGACTGCTACCTCCCTCAGCTCACGGACGCCCCAGCCGGTGCAGCGACGCGGTCAGCCGCTGATATCGCGATTGCCGCGCGACGTGCGCCGGGTCTCGCCTTGTAGAGCGGTGAGCGAGGTGTGTGTGGACCCGGATTGGCCTCGCGCCACGCGAGGAACTCTTTGTCTTTCGCGAGGAGCGTATCGATCAGTTGATTCAGCACGTACTCCGGCGGCTCGCTCAGAAACGCCGCGTACGCGAAGAGCGTCTCGACGTTCTCGCGATCGAGCCGCGTGATGTACCGGACGATGTGTTTGCCGCGCGTACGCGCTTTGATGACGGGCATAGGACCTCCCTCAGGACGGAAACGGTGACCTGTTTCCCGCGGGGATCCGTGGCCGGTTCCGGCGACGAATACGCGGCGCGATGCGTCGGTAGACACGCGGTGTAACACCTGCGAGATCACGGGACGCCTACAGTGCAATTGCATCAAGCAGCCAGGGCGTGAGCGACCCTCCTGGGACGACGCCGGGACAACTCGGCGCAAACACGAGGGGGGTCGCTCACGCCCTGGCTGCTGCACCGACCGGCTGCTTCCGGGCGGCACAGACCGCCGCCCGTCCAGGAGCGCGCCGACGGGGAGCGCGCCGCTAACTGCCTGGGGCGACGCGACTTCGTCGCTCTGGGCGCAAGCGATGCGGGCACGTCGGCGCGCGGAGAGTCGCCGCGCAGGGCCAGAGGCGAGGGGGATGACACTCCCTTGGGCCCTCATCCCGGTCCTCATCCCCTGCGGGCCAATTTCAGGCACTGCCCACCAGGGGGAGGAGATGAAGGTAAGGGTGTGGAAGAACATGGCACTCAAGCCCTCCCGCGCCGCGACCCACTGCGTCGCCGAGGACGTGGGACGTAGCCGCGTCGAGCACCCGGTCGCCTTGCTCCCGCCAAGCATGGTGCAGCGCTTCGAAGCGAGGTCGCGCGAAGCCAATTTGGGCATCGAAATACCTCTCGTCTTCGCCGCCCGTCGCGGTGCGCCGGGCCGTGAAATACCAACGCAGTTCGTTGACTGTCTCTGCCGGAAGTGGAGTCGCCAACTGCTCGATGAAGGCGCTTCGGTAGGCACCTTGCGCATCGGTCACGTGGCGAGGGAAGAGGACGCGCACCGACCACGACGAGAGCGTCCGAAAGAGTTCGGCATGCCGCTCGAGGAAGATACGAAACCGATGCGTCCGGCTCCGCGTCGCCAAGTACATGAACACATGGCGCTGGCCGTCGGCGGCCACGCCGATCGGTAGCCTCTCTGCGAAGTACCGAATGGCGGGGGATGCGGGTGAGCCGAACGTCGCAAACGGGAGGTGGTCCTTCGGTACTTGGCACCTGGACACGAAATGGCTCACCTTCTCGCGCTCGGTCGCGAGCCAGGTCACCGAACGGTCTGCCAGGACCGCATCCAGGAGCATCAGTCGCTCAACGGCTCGACCCAATTGAGCCGGCCGCCTGAGTCTGTTGTCCCTCTCCCCGATGGCGTCGTACAGGGGCTTGAAATGCAGGTGATAGAGACGCCCTCGACCGTGTCCACAGCGTTGAGGCGTCGCCATTCGCCTGCCGTCCAGGAGCTTGATGAATCGATGAACCTTCTCGCCGTGAGTCACGCCGGCCCACGCGCAGTACTGGCGCCTTACGAACACGCCGGAATGGAGCATCACGTTGACCAGGAACCCTCCCTGGCGCTCAGAGAACCCGAACTCAGCGACCTCCCTGACACGCTCGTCAAAGGTCATCGCAGCAGCTCCTCGGCGAGATCGGGATCGAACTTGTGTCCCCGACCGGTACGTCCGCCCGC
>JBEBGG010000189.1:0-6047 GCA_040081555.1 Vicinamibacterales bacterium | reverse complement strand
CTCGGCGCTAGACGACGTGCAAGTCGCCGCCGTCGTCCTTGATCTCGCCCGCGCTGCGCATCCGCCACAGGAACAGCACGCCCGCAAATATCGCCGCCAGCACGAGTGCGCAAAGGATGAGCGCACCGGCCAGTCCCAGCGAACCAAGCAACAGGTCTGACAGCCCCTGCAACTCGCTCGGTGGATCGGCGATCTTGATGATGATCGGTGACGCTGGATGGCTCTGAATAACCGCCTCCTTGGCTACTTCCAGTTGTCCGCGCTGAAGGCCAGTTCGGCCAGCGTCCGCACGGTCACGCCCGTCGGCCCCTTCGGCTGGAACGGCTTCTGCTCCTCAGACCACGCGGTGCCGGCGATATCGAGATGCGCCCACGGCAGTCCGCCGGTGAACTCTTTCAGAAACAACGCCGCCGTAATGGACCCCGCCGCACGACCGCCGGTATTGGTGAAGTCGGCGATTTCGCTCTTCAGCTGCTCGAAGTAGTCGGTGGCGAGCGGCATCGGCCAGACGCGGTCGCCAGTGCGGTCGGCCACGCGCTTGATCTGCTCCACCCACCAGGGCGGCGTGCCAAAAAGACCACTGATCGACTTGCCCAGCGCCACGGTAATGGCGCCGGTGAGCGTCGCCACGTCCACCAGATGTGTCGCGCCGAGCTTCCTCGCGTACCAGAGTCCATCACCGAGGATGAGACGCCCTTCGGCGTCGGTATTCATCACCTCGACCGTCTTCCCCTCCGCGCTCTTGAGGATGTCGCCGGGTTTCATCGCGCGCCCACCCGGCATGTTCTCGGTCGTCGGCACCACGGCGACGACGCGAATCGGGGCGCCAAGCGCTGAGATGGCGCGCATGGCCGCGGCCACCGCCGCGCCGCCCGCCATGTCGTCCTTCATCTTGTCCATGTTGTCGGCCGGCTTGATCGAAATGCCGCCGGTATCAAAGGTCACCCCCTTGCCGATGAGACCAAGCACCGGACCGCTGGTGACTCCGTGAGGCGTGTGCCGGAACACCATGAGGCGAGGTGGTTCGCTGCTACCCTTTGCCACCCCGAGCAGGAGCCCCATGTTGAGCGCCGCGATCGCCTTCTCGTCGAGGACGTCGACCGACGCTCCGCCGTCGGCCACAATCTGCGAGGCCCGATCGGCAAACTCACGAGGCGTCAACGTGTTGCCTGGTTCGTTGGCCAATCCGCGGGCGAGGTTGCTGCATTCGCCGAGCAGTCGGCCGCGGTCGAGCGCGGCCTGCAGTCGGCGGGGCGTTTCCGGTGACCCGTCCTCCAGGTCCCTGACATTCAATGTGAGCTGCGGCGGCGCCGACGGCGCCTTGTCCACGGTCTTGTAGCTCCCACCATGGAACTCGGCGAGCGTCAGGCCCTCGGCGGTGGCTTGAACAAATGCCGCCACGTCGATATCGCCAGAAGCATCCGGCAGTCCCGCGCGAAGCACGAACGCAAGCCGATCAGTCCGGCGCGCGCGAGCAGCGTAGCCAGCGGCCGCCGCGACCCGGCGAGCCACTTCAGTTCCATACTCGTCGCGTGTGCCAGCGCCGATCAGCATGACGCGGGTCGCCCTCCACCGGCGGTCGACAATCGGCGTCACCAAGAGTTCGAACAGACGGCCGCCGAACTCGCCAGATTCTCGTGCCCGCGCCAGCTCGAGTCCGACCGCGTCATTGAGACCTGTCAGCGCGGTTGGGGACTCGCTGGAGAAGACGGGCACGACCATCAGGTCGGCCTCGAGTTCAGCAAGCGGCGAGGTGCGAAGCGCAATGGGCGGCAGGGCGGCAGTCGGCATTGGGTTCATTATCCCCGAAGGGGAGCGCCGGGCTCACCGTGAAGGCTACAATGGCCGTGAACCTGGGAGCCACCCATGACGCAGACTGACCCCACAGGCCTCCTCCGTATTGCCGTTGCCGCCGCGTTCTCGCTTCTGGCTGCTGGCGCTGTCTTCGCCCAAAACGGCAAGGACGCCGACACAAAGCGACCGCGAATTGTCCTGAGGGCGCAACCATCAGTGGCCATCGCACCGGCGAGGGTCGTGCTCACAGCGGAGCTGGTCGGTGGCGCCGACGATTTTGAGGAGTACTACTGCCCGGCAATCGAGTGGGAGTGGGGTGACGATACGAGATCGGAGTCGAGCGTCGACTGCGAGCCGTACGAGGCGGGCAGGAGCGCAATCAAGCGCCGCCACACCATCCAGCACATCTTCCGCCGCGAGGGCGCCTTCAAGGTCTACGTACACCTGAAGCGGAGGGACAAGGTCCTCGGGTCGGCGTCAACGACAGTGCAGGTCCAGCCAGGCGGTGCGGGCCCCGACTAGCACGGCCATCATTCGCATTCGATCTCGAGCGCCTCTTCCCGAGCCGCGCCGGCCACGATTCTGAACGCGTGCACCAGCCGCCGGCCCTTCTCCGCACCGACAATCACGCAAATCGCCTCCGGATAGCTCCACTCCGCCACGTCTGACACCGAGGGCTGCGGCGAGCTGCGCGGATGCGAATGGTAGAACCCCACGACCTCCTGATGCCCGGCGCGGGCCTGCTTTCTGGCCGCGATGTGATCGTGCGGGTCGAGCAAGAAGCGCGTCGTGCTGCCCTCGACGTTTCGGGCCCGCACCACCGTAGTGATCCGATCCCCCACACCGAGCAGCACACCGCAGCACTCCTCGGGATCGGCATCCCGGGCGTGCGCCACGATGTCATCGAGCGCCCGGCGCGTGATATTCACAGCGCCTCGATCACGACCGCGATGCCCATGCCACCGCCGATGCACAGCGACGCCACGCCGACGCGCTGCCCTCGGGTGCGCAACGCATACAGCAGCGTCGTCAAGATGCGGGCCCCGCTCGCACCAATTGGATGGCCCAGGGCAATTGCGCCGCCGTGCACGTTGACCTTCTGCGGATCGATACCAAGCTCGCGAACCACCGCCACCGACTGCGCGGCAAACGCTTCGTTGAGCTCGAAGAGGTCGATGGCATCGAGCGTCAGACCGGCGCGGGTGAGCGCCAGCCTGACCGCACTCACCGGGCCGATACCCATCACCTTGGGCTCGACGCCTGTCACCCCATACGACACGATGCGCGCCATCGGCGCGCTTCCCCACTCTCGCGCCGCGTCTTCGCGCGCGATGACCAACGCAGCAGCGCCGTCGTTGATTCCGGAGGCGTTGCCGGCGGTGACCGTACCGGTGGGCGTGAACGCGGGCTTCAGGGCCGCCAGCCGTTCGACCGTGGTGCCCGCTCGTGGATACTCGTCCACCTCAACGCGAACCGCTGGGCCCTTGCGCTGCGGAATATCGACGGCCACTATCTCGTCACGAAAGCGACCAGCAGCCGCAGCCCGCGCGGCTCGCTCCTGACTCTGCGCCGCGAAGGCGTCCTGCTCCAGACGCGAGACCCCGTAGGCATGCGCCACTTCTTCCGCGGTGATGCCCATGTGGCCGCCGTTAATGGCACACGTGAGCCCTTCGGAGAGCACCGAATCATTCGCCTCGGCGTTGCCCATCCGATAGCCCCACCGCGCGCCCTTCAGCAGGTAAGGGGCGGCGGACATTGACTCGGTGCCACCAGCGACCACACACCGGGTCCACCCTGCAGCAATGGCCTCAGACGCGTGAATCACCGCCTGGAGGCCTGACCCGCAGACCCGATTGATGGTTTCCGCTGGCGTCTCGATCGGAAGACCAGCCTTGAGTGCCGCCTGCCGGGCGACGTTCATGCCACCACCCGCCTGCAACACACATCCCATCAGCACATCGTCGACGCTCGCCGCCGCGAGGCCCGCTCGGGCCACGGCCTCCCGAATGACGACCGCGCCAAGATCCGCCGCGCTGACGTCTTTCAGTGCGCCACCCAGCGAGCCAATCGGCGTGCGACACGCCGACAGGATGACGACGTCGCGACTACTCAAAGCGACCCACCGTGCTGGGAATGATGAGCGTCGCGCCGGTGGAGGCGACCACGTGCTCGATGGTGGTGTCCGCCGCGATCTCCCGGAGCCGCAGTCCTTCGGGCACCACGTCAATCACAGCCAGTTCCGTGACGATCACGCTCACGCACCTGAGCCCGGTAAACGGCAGGGTGCACAACGGCACGATCTTGGGATGGCCCTTCACCGTGTGTTCCATCGCGACGATGACGCGGCGAGCGCCGGCCACGAGATCCATCGCGCCGCCCATGCCTTTCATCATCTTGCCGGGCACGGTCCAATTGGCCAGGTTGCCTTCCTCGTCCACCTGCAGCCCGCCGAGCACGGTCACGTCGACGTGCCCGCCACGGACCATCGCAAACGACTCGGCGCTGCTGAAGTACGAGCAGCCCGGCGTTTCTGTCACGGTTTCCTTGCCGGCGTTGATGAGATCCGGATCGATATCCTCTTCATGCGGATACGGGCCGACGCCCAGCATCCCGTTCTCCGAGTGCAGGATGATGTCGATGCCGTGCGGCACGTGGTTGGCCACCATGGTCGGCATGCCGATGCCGAGGTTGACGTAGGAGCCGTCAGGGATTTCACGCGCCACACGGCGCACGATCCGAACGGCAAGGCGTTCTCGGTCGTCACTCATGGATTGACCGTCCGCTTCTCGATGCGCTTCTCGTAGTGCGCGCCAACGATGACGTGCTTCACGTAGATGCCCGGCGTGATGACGTGGTGGGGATCGATACCACCAGGCTCGACCAGGGTCTCGACTTCAGCGATCGTCACGGCTGCCGCGGTTGCCATCATGGGGTTGAAATTTCTGGCCGTCCGCCGATACGTCAGGTTGCCCAGACGATCACCATGGTGGCCTTTCACGAAGGCGAAGTCGGCCCTCAGCGGATGCTCGAAGACATACGGACGCCCATCAATGATCCGTGTCTCCTTTCCCACCGCGACCAGCGTGCCGTATCCCGTCCGCGTAAAGAAGCCGCCGATTCCTGCACCAGCCGCGCGAATCCGTTCAGCGAACGTCCCTTGAGGGACGAGTTCGACTTCGAGCTCACCGGCCAGGAACTGGCGCTCGAACTCCTTGTTCTCACCAACGTAGGTGGAAATCATCTTCCGCACCTGCCGACCGCGTAGCAGAAGACCAATGCCGAAGCCGTCGATTCCCGCATTGTTGCTGATGATGGTCAGATCTTTCGTGCCGCGGGCGTGCAGCGCCTTGACCAGATTCTCAGGAATGCCGGCGAGGCCGAAACCTCCCATCATGACCGTGGCGCCGTCTGGCACCAGCGCCACGGCGGCTTCGACATTCGGCAGGACCTTGTTCATGACGCGTCTGTCAGTTCAGTTTCGGAAGCTGTTGGCGCCAGTAGACGGCCCGATCGAATGTCTCGCGTAGCCGCTGACCGTCCGTCAGATCGTCCCTCAGATCCTGCAATCTGCCAATCAACATATCGAGGGCCGGGCCGAGGTGGTCGGCGTTACTTGCCGCGATGTCGCACCAGATGGCCGGAGGACTCGACGCCAATCGCGTCGTATCCGTGAGACCACGGCCCGCCAGGGTCAAGCCGTCGAGTCCGACAGCCTCGCCCACCACCGCCATCAGTGCACTGGCGGTGAGCTGGGGCAGATGGCTCAAGAAGCCAACCAGGCGGTCGTGAGTCCCGGCGTCAATGATCTGGGGGGTGGAACCGAGCGCCCGAACAAACACGGTCAGTTTCTCGAGCGCCTCGCTCTGCTGCTGCCCCGTTGTCGGTGTCAGCAACCATGGGCGGTCCACAAACAGGTCGGCCCGCGCGTGAGTCAGGCCCGCCGCAGCGGCGCCACCGAGCGGATGCCCGCCGACAAACGTCAACCGGTCCGGCAGGCGGCTGGCGGCCTCGACGATATCGCGCTTGGTGCTCCCGGCGTCCGTAATGACCGCCGGCCGTGGCAGATGGCGCTCGAGCTGATCGAGCAGGACGACGTTCTGTCTTACCGGCGCCGCCAGAATCACCAGGTCGCTGTCGGCAAGCGCGCCGAGTCCGTCGGCTGCCACGTCGACAATGCCCAACCGCAGGGCCTCGTCGAGCACGTCCCTCCTGTCGATGCCGATGATGCGCGTCTCCGGCCACCGCTCACGCAC
>JBEBGG010000058.1:0-21351 GCA_040081555.1 Vicinamibacterales bacterium | reverse complement strand
GCACTCCGGTTGCGCCAACGCCTCGATGTCATCAGAGGAAAGAAGCGTGAAGAACTTGAGCTGCGCAACCACATCTCGATCGTCGGTATTCAGCCAGAATTGATAGAAGTTAAACGGCGACGTCCGCTGCGGATCGAGCCAGATCGTGCCCGCTTCTGTTTTCCCGAACTTCGCCCCGCCCGACGTCTTCAACAGCGGCCACACCAGCCCGTGGGCCTTTTTCGCACGAAGCTTGCGAATGAGATCAATGCCCGCGGTTATGTTGCCCCATTGGTCGCTCCCGCCCATCTGCAGCGCACACCCATACCGGTCGAAGAGCTGCACAAAGTCGTAGGCCTGCAGCAGCAAGTAGCTGAACTCTGTGAACGAGATCCCGTCCGCGCTCTCTAGCCGGCGCTGCACGGACTCCTTCTGCAGCATGTAGTTGACAGTGAAATGCTTGCCGGCTTCGCGGAGGAAAGAGAGTAAGTCGATGCTGCCGAGCCACTCAAGGTTGTTGACGATTCGTGCGGAGTTGGCGCCAGCGCTGAAATCAAGGAAGCGCTCAAGCTGCTGACGGATACCTCGGACGTTCGCATCCACCTGCTCCGCGGAAAGAAGCACCCGTTCCAGCGACTTGCCGCTAGGGTCGCCAATCATGCCGGTGCCGCCTCCAACGATGGCGACTGGTGTGTGTCCGAAACGCTGGAGGCGGGCCAGCCCCATCACGGTCAACAAGGAGCCGACATGCAGACTGGGGGCAGTCGGGTCGAACCCGATGTAGGCCGTGACGCGCTCCCGGGCGAAGAGCTCTGAGAGCCCTTCGGTTGCGTCGTACACCATGCCACGCCAGCGGAATTCCTCGAAGATGTTTGTCATGAGTAAGCAATTCACTATATCAGCCGACAGCGAGAATCCCGGGGACTGGACCGCTGGCGCGCTTACCTGCTCGTCAGGGACGACATGTCGTGACTTAGGCCACCAACTGCCCGGCGATCGACGTCACAGCAGTCGCTCCCGACCGGACTTTGGTCGCTCCATCGACTGGCTGAGTGCGGCGGCGACGGACGGGATGGCCCGGAAAGCATCCGCAGGAGTGACGCTCGGCAGTGGGAGCCTGGCGGCCCAGCCGACCTATGTCTCGCCGCAGCCGCCGATACCGGGGACGATAGCTCAGCTGTTCACTTCCACGCCACGAGCTTCGATGCGGCCTACATCCGGCTTGCCATCGAACCATGAGGCAACCGCCCGGGCGGTCTTGGCACTACGCTGGCGATACGAGCGGGAAACGGAGATGGCGCGGGCCGCGTTGAATCAGAATCATACAGTCACGCGGCGCACGACGCGCCGGCCGTCAATCCGCCAGCGGCCTTCGAGGACGATGCGAATAGCTTCTGGGTACAGCTTGTGTTCTTCGACCAAGATCCTCGCCGACAACTCGGCGACATCGTCGTTCTCAAACACATCGACCGCCGCCTGCAGGATGATCGGTCCACCGTCCAACTCAGCCGTCACGAAATGCACGGTGGCGCCACTGATCCGCACACCGTAGTCGAGCGCTTGCTGCTGAGCGTCGAGTCCAGGGAACGATGGCAACAACGACGGGTGCACATTCAGAATCCGCCCAGGGAAGGCGTCGAGCAGCGGCGCGCCCACGAGCCGCATGAAGCCCGCCAGGCACACTAGGTCGACGCGCCGCTGCCTAAGCGCCTCAACGATCGCTTTGTCGAACGCTCCCGGCGCCGGATAGTCCCTGGGATTGACGAACAACGCCTCGACGCCAGCAGCCCTTGCGTGCTCTAGCCCGCCGGCCTCTCGTCGATTCGAAATCACAACCGCAACGCTGGCCGGCAGGGCACCAGATTGAACGGCTTGGATGATCGCTTGCAGATTCGAACCGCGGCCGGAAATGAGGACGCCGAGCCGTCCAGTCACAGCGGGTTACGGTAGCGTACATCCGAATCGCCACTGACGATCCGGCCGAGGGTGATCGGGCTCTCGCCTTGGGCCGTCAAGAGCGACGTCAACTGCTGTTGGTGCGCCGCAGCACAAATGATGATGAGACCAATACCCATATTGAAGGCTCTGAACATCTCCTCGTCGGAAATGCCGCCCTTGGACTGCAGCGTGAGGAACATCGCAGGCACTTGCCACGACGACCGATCGACCTCAGCGCCAAGACCAACCGGGAGTGCCCGAGGTAGATTCTCGGTAATGCCACCGCCCGTGATGTGTGCCATCCCCTTCACGAGAGCGGCGTCGAGCAAGGGTGTCACGGCGTGTAGGTAGGAACGGTGCTCGGCTAGGAGCGCCTCACCAACACTGCACCCGAGTTCCGGCAGCACTGTGTCGCTAGTGAATCCGCAGCGATCGAACAACACCGCACGGGCAAGCGAGTACCCATTCGTGTGCAGTCCCTTCGATGGCAGTCCGATCAGTACGTCGCCTGCTGTGATCGACTTCCCGTCCACGATCTTGGAACGGTCGACGAGTCCTACGATGAATCCGGCGATGTCGTACTCGCCGGCGGCGTAGAACCCTGGCATTTCCGCCGTCTCCCCCCCGATCAGCGCGCATCGGTTGTCACGACAGGCCTTGGCAATCCCCGCAATGACCTGTTCCGCAACATCGGGCAACAACCGACCCGTGGCGAGGTAGTCGAGAAAGAACAGCGGCCGGGCCCCTTGCACGAGGATGTCATTGACGCAGTGATTCACGAGATCCGCGCCGACCGTGTTGTGCCGACCGGTCATAAAGGCGACCTTAAGCTTGGTGCCAACTCCGTCGGCGCTAGACACCAGAACAGGGTCGGTCATATCTGAACAGTCGAGCCGGAATAATCCGCCAAACGAACCGATATCAGAGAGGACTCCCGCGGTGAACGTGCTGCGTGCCAGCGACTTGATCCGTCGCACTGTCTCGTTTCCCGCGTCGATGTTAACGCCGGACTGTTTGTAATCCATCAGAAATCCAGTTGGCTGATCAGGGTGCGCATCAGCTCCCGCTGCGGCGACCCTTCAGGTGAGGCCCAGTAGGTCTTTCGCACGACCGCAAAGAAGCGTTCTTTTTCGAGGTCTTCCTCGAGCATGTCGAAACCTTCCGCAACGAGCTTGATCGCACCGGCCCCCTGCGCAGACTTCGACAGTGCATCAAGCATGAGCGGCGCGTTCCGAAGAGCCACCGTGGCCACCGCGAGCGACACAGGCGCGCGTGTCGGATCGCGCGAGTCGATCCCAATCTCAAACAGAGCCTTAAGCGACGAGCCTCGCCCGGACACGGCCAAGGCGCTGAGGCCTGCTGCGGAAGCGCGCAGGGCCTCTTGGTGGCCCAAGTTCTTGTCGGCAAAGGCGAGGGTATCAACGAGAAACGTCTCGTGAGATGCGCAGTTAACGCCCAACAAGCAAATGCCAGCGGCCACGAACGGTTGCACGGCCTTCGACGCCGACTGGAGAAGGTCGGACAGCACAGCGACACCTCTGGGGTCGCCGAGCTTCCCTATCGCGAGCGCGGTATCGGCCACCAGTGGGCCATCCAGGCGCGCAATGGGGACGAGCGCATCGAAGGCAAACTGTGCCTTGTGGTCGCCCATCGCCTCGATCACCGCGCTTCTGAAGAAGTCCTCTCCGCGTGTCGTTTCCCGGATCAGCACCGGGCGCACCGCGGGGACCGCGCTCAACGCCGCCAGCGCACGGACCAGCGCCGGACGGACGAACTCGGCGCCCTCGGTGTCGAGCGCGCCAAGAAGGCGCGGCGCAACCTGAGGGTCCGGATTGCGTTCGAAGTAACTATAGGCGACCGCGCGGAGCCGATCATTTGGGCTGACGAGTGACTCCACCATCGCGTCTTTAGTCCGCGGGTCGTTGAAACCCGTGAGCAGCACCAGCGCCCGATACCGGACGTAGCCATCGATGTGCTCTTCGACGGCCCTCAACAGCGCCGGGACTACCTGCGGCGCCGGCGTCCGTCGAATCGTTCGTGATGCGGCGGCGCGAGACGCGTAGTCGAGCTCGCCGAGCCTGGAAACGGCGCTCTGCAACTGATCTGGGGAAGGCGTCTGCGGCGCCGACGGCTCCTGAGCCGCGAGAGAGGCCCCACTGCCCACGAACGCCAAGGCAAGACCACAGCAGAGCGTCAGGAGCCGAAGCGGTCGCGCAGGGGACAGCATGGCCGCCATAGTCAATTGGCGACAGGTTCCTTGTCCAGCTTCAGCGCCAGCTGAAGGTAGCTCTTCTCGTCTCGAGGGAAAGCGACCGGGTATCGACCCGTATAGCAGGAACTGCAGTAGCCTTCGCGCCCCTCGCCCACTGCCGTCATTAGCCCTTCGAGACTGAGATAGCCGATGCTGTCGGCATCAAGGTAGCTGCGAATCTCGTCAAGCGTGTGGGTGGCAGCAATGAGCTCGGAACGACGGGGGGTATCGACGCCATAGAAACACGGCGAAATGGTCGGCGGGCAGCTGATCAGCACGTGCACTTCGCTGGCGCCGGCCGCCCGCACCATGCGCACAATCTTGCGGCTCGTGGTGCCGCGCACCAGCGAGTCGTCGACCAGAATGACCCGTTTCCCTTCCAGAATGCTTCGCACGGGATTCAGCTTGATCTTCACACCAAAGTGGCGGATCGCGGATTGGGGCTGGATAAAGGTCCGACCCACGTAATGGTTGCGGATAAGTCCCATGCGAAGCGGCAGTCCGGCTTCGTCCGCATAGCCCATCGCGGCACAAACCCCAGAGTCTGGGACCGGCACGACCACATCGGCATCGACCCGCTGCTCACGCGCCAGAATGCGTCCCAGGCTAGTGCGAACTTCGTTGACACTCTTACCAAAGACGTAGCTGTCTGGGCGTGAAAAATACACGTGCTCGAAGATGCAGTGCGCGAGCTGCGCCGGCGCAAACGGCCTAATCGATCGCATGCCGGAAGCCGTGACAATCAGCACTTCACCAGGCTCAACGTCGCGAACATAGGTGGCGCCAATCAGATCAAGTGCGCACGTCTCCGAACAGACGACCACCGCGTCACCGAGACGACCGAGGGCCAACGGCCGAAACCCGTGCGGATCGCGCACTGCGATCATCCGATCCGCCGACATCATCAGGAACGAGAACGCCCCCTGCACCTGCGTCACCGACTCGACGACGGCCTCTTCGACGGACCTGGCGGGCGATCGTGCGTAGAGGTGCAAGACGACTTCCGTGTCACTGCCTGACTGAAAGATGGAGCCCTGGGCCACCAGGTCGTTGCGTAGACCATCCGCATTGGTGAGGTTGCCGTTGTGACAAATGCTGATCTGACCGTGAGCGCAGTCAATCAGAAACGGCTGCGCATTCGCGAGGCGACTCTCGCCAGCTGTCGAATAACGAACGTGACCGATGGCTGAGCGACCTGGGACCGCGGCCAGCGCCTGGCCATTGAACACGTCCGCCACGTAGCCCATGGCTTTGGACACGCGGATCGTCGTGCCGTCCGACGCCGCAATGCCGGCGCTCTCTTGTCCGCGATGCTGGAGGGCGTACAGACCGAGGTATGTCATGTTGGCGGCTTCGGGATGATTAAAGATGCCGAAGAGGCCACACTCGTCCTTGAACTTGTCGAGCATGTCAGACCACCTTCATCGCAAAGACCTCTTCAATCGCGCCCGACCACGCCCGTTCCGCATCGTCGATCGCAAGGTCGACGCCGGAATGACCAGCCACGGCGACCCGCAGCCGGTTGCCACCAGTCTCACGAATCACCCGGGCTGGCACGCCAAGCAATGCCGCACGCTGCAGGACTTCGGTGACCAGACTTACGCTCGCAGAGACCACGACTCTGGACGCCGAGGTACTTGCCCTGTCTGACATCGCCGATGCAGGTAGCACATAGTATGCGGCGCCTCCACGATCGTGCGCCCTTGTGGGTCAAATACCGACGGTTTCAGCATGACGAAGACTCTCGCGCGCATAGCTGGTCAGACCCTCGCCTCTACGGGTGGGAACACACGGTCGAAAATCGTGTCGACATAGCGGAACTGCTCATCGAGATCGAAGGCCCGCGCAATCTCGGCCGGCGACAATACGCGCGTGATCTCCGGGTCCGCGAGTAATAGGCTCTTAAAATCCAGGCGCTCCTCGAACGACTTCATCGCGTTGCGCTGGACCATGGCATAGGCATCCTCGCGAGACAGGCCCTTGCGCGCTAATTCCAAGAGCACCGTGCCCGAGAACACGACACCGCGCGAGCGCTCGAGATTCTCGCGCATGCGGTCCGCATAGACGACCATGCCACTGACAATACGCGTGAAACGGCGCAGCACGTGGTCGAGCGCGATGAAACTGTCCGGCAGAATCACCCGTTCCACCGACGAATGCGAAATATCGCGCTCATGCCACAGAGCAACATTCTCCATGGCCGAGTGGGCATTGCCACGAAGAAGACGCGCCAAACCGACGACCTGCTCGCAGCCGATCGGATTGCGCTTGTGCGGCATGGCCGAGGACCCCTTCTGCCCCTTGGCAAACGGTTCCTCGAGCTCGCCGATCTCCGTCTTCTGGAGCCCACGGATCTCGAGTGCAAACTTCTCAAGCGACGCCGCGGTGATGGCCAGCGTGCACAAAAGCTCTGCGTGCCTGTCACGCTGAATCACTTGCGAGGCCACCGGAGCCGGCTTCAGTCCGAGACGCCGGCAGACGTCGTCCTCAATCGAAGGGGGGAGGTGCGCGAATGTGCCAACCGCGCCGGACAATTTGCCGACAGCGATCACCTCGCGAGCCCGACGCACGCGTTCGATGTTGCGCGCGTTTTCCGCGTACCACAGCGCCAGCTTGAGTCCGAGCGTCATGGGCTCAGCGTGGACACCGTGAGTGCGGCCGATCATGGCCGTGCGCCGATGTTCGAAGGCGCGCACGCGGATAGCCTCACCGAGACCACTGAGATCCTTCAGCAGGACATCACACGCCTCGCGCATCTGCAACGCCTGCGCGGTATCGATCACGTCTGACGAGGTCATGCCAAAGTGCATCCAGCGCGCCGACGGCCCGACCTTCTCCGCCACGGCCGTGGTGAAGGCAATGACGTCGTGCTGAGTCACCTGTTCAATTTCTTCGATGCGTGCGATGTCGAAGGCACCGCGTTCACGAATATCGAGCGCGGCGGCAGGCGGCACGATGCCGGCGGCGGCCATGGCTTCAGCTGCGGCCGCCTCCACCAGCAACCACGTTTCGTAGCGGCGCTGGTCACTCCAAATGCGCCCCATTTCAGGGTGCGTGTAGCGTGGAATCACTGGGAGATCGCTATTCTAAATCGAGACGCTCCCTCGGGAGCGTGAATCCGTTGACATCACCAAGCACCGTAGCTGCCAGTTCGCCCGTCCGGAAGAGTTCGCCGGCCACACGCTGGAGATCGGCAGCGGTCACGCGCTCAACCCCTTCCACTGTCTCATCAAGGCTGAACTGGCGATCGAAGTAGATCTCCTGACGCGCCAGATTTGACATGCGGCTCGCCGTGCTCTCGAGACCAAGCATCAGACTGCCCTTCAGATGGTCCTTGGCCCGCCGCAGCTCAGGCTCGGGTACGGGCGTTCGACGAATCGTCTTCAGTTCGTCGACCACAAGATCAACAACTTCGCCGACCGCGTCGTTCGCGCAGCCGGCGTAGACCGTGAAGTTCCCCGCGTCACGGTAGGCGCTCAGCCCGCTGAATACCGCGTAGGCCAAACCGCGCTTCTCGCGGATGTTCTGAAACAGCCTGGAGCTCATCGAACCACCAAGCAGCGTGTTCATGACGTAGGTAGCGTACCGATCGCCGTGGTCCTGCGGGTAGCTGTTCGAGCCTAGACACACGTGGCTCTGCTCCAGATCCTTCTGACGCACCTGAATGGCCGGCATCATGCGCGGTGCACGCTCTTCAACGTCTTCGCCAACAAGTCTCACATCGCCGAAACGTTCGCCAACTAGATCGCGAACGCGAGCGTGATCGAGATTACCGACGGCGGAGACAATCAAATTACGTGGTGCGTATGCACCGCGAAAGTACTCGTGCAGCGCGTCGGCCGTGAACGATTCCACTGTCTCACGCGTGCCGAGAATGGGCCGGCCGAGGGGATGGTCTTCCCAGAAGGCCTGCGTAAACAATTCGTGCACGAGGTCATCGGGCGTGTCATCGACCATCTTGATTTCTTCAACCACGACCTTCTTTTCGCGCTCGATGTCGTCGGGCGTAAACGCGGGATTGAGGACCAGGTCCGAGAGGACGTCGAGCGCTAGAGGTAGGTGCTCATCGAGCACCTTGATGTAGTAGCTGGCGTATTCCTTCGCGGTGAACGCGTCGAGCTGACCGCCAATTGAGTCGACCGCCTGAGCGATGTCTTCCGCCGACCGCGTGTGCGTCCCCTTGAAGAGCATGTGCTCGATAAAGTGCGCCATGCCGCCGCGATCGACAGTCTCGTGACGCGATCCCCGCGTCAGCCAGACACCGATGGAGACCGAACGCACTTCGGACATGCGCTCAGTCAGGACCCGAAGACCGTTGTCAAGAACGTCGCGAACGATGGGCGAATTGGGCACGGGCACAATAAAGTCCGCAAACTATTGAATCAAAAGGAATTAAAAGGCGATTGTCATCTTAGCACGCCGCCGAGCGCGGCGGCAAGCATGACACCGGGGTAGCACGGGACAGTTACAATCATCAGACGCCGAGTGCTTCAGCAGGCGACAGATTCCGTGCCCACCATTCCCATTCACGAGCTTGAGCTCAGCGCCCTCGAAGACGTAATCGCCGAGCGCGGGCACCAGCGGTTTCGCGCCCGCCAACTCTTCCAGTGGATCTACCGCCGTGGCGTCGCGGATATCAACGCGATGACCGACCTGCCGCACACCTTGCGTGCGACGCTGGCAACTGAATTCATCCTCGCGACGCCCACGATCGCCGCTCGAGAACGATCGGTGGACGGGACCGAGAAGTTCCTGCTGCGACTGGGCGATGGCCGGCAGGTGGAGTCGGTCTTCATTCCCGACACTCCTGCACAAACCTTCTGCGTCTCCACCCAGGTCGGCTGCGCCATCGCGTGCGCGTTCTGCCTTACGGGAAAGATGGGGCTTGTCCGCAACCTTTCAGCTGGCGAAATCGTCGGCCAAGTGCGCGTGCTCGCGGCGGCCGCCAACCTCCGCCACAAGGCCTTCAATATCGTCCTCATGGGCATGGGTGAACCGCTGCATAACTACGACGAAACCATGAAGGCGCTGCGCATTTTGGCGGACCCTCAAGGGTTTGCCCTGCCCGCGCGGCGCGTGACACTCTCGACGGTGGGGCTACTGCCGGCACTCGAACGGCTCGCCCAAGAGCCGTTCATGCCGAATCTGGCGGTCTCCCTTCACGCCCCGACCGACGCGCAGCGCGGCGAACTCGTGCCGCTGAACAGGAAATACGGCGTCGAGGACATCGTGGCCGCCTG
Source organism: Vicinamibacterales bacterium (assembly GCA_040081555.1). GTDB lineage: Bacteria > Acidobacteriota > Vicinamibacteria > Vicinamibacterales > CAVVIG01 > CADEEX01. The sequence goes on along the minus strand of JBEBGG010000058.1, from coordinate 11,943 downwards.
CAAGAAGTTTCCCTTGAAGAAGCGCAGCCGAATCACATTCGAGTACGTATTACTGGCGGGCGTAAATGACACAGCGGAGGACGCCGTTCGCCTCGCCAAGCTCCTGTCAGGAATCAAGTCAAAGGTGAACGTGATTCCGCTGAACGCGACGGCCGGAATTCCTTTTAGCCGTCCGTCGGACGTCGTGATCGAGCGTTTCGCAAAAACGCTGTCCGACCACGGCGCGCTGGTCTCTGTGCGAAAGAGCCGCGGGCGCGATATTCGTGCGGCGTGCGGCCAGCTGATCGTCGAGGGGCAGAAGCCATCACCGGCGCAGAAGCTGTCGCTGGCTCTCTGAGACCAGCGCTTCCTTTTTCACACGAGTCAGTCGCTTCAGCTCAATCTCGCGACTGAGCGCCTGCCCTCGCGATCGGAACGACGCTCGGTAGACAAGAAACACAGGCGCACGGCCGGCCGTATATTTCGCCCCTCGTCCAGCGTTGTGCTGTTCGATGCGTCGTTCAGGGTCCCTTGCATAGCCCGTATAGAGAGTGTCATCCGCGCAGCGGACGATGTAGACCCAATGCAGACATCCGGACTGCGCGCGATCTGCTTCGGGCGCACGCGTGACCTTTGGGGAACGATAACTACGGACCAGTGACTTCGACAATCGGCGGGCCCTTACTTGAACCGGTAGAGCCGCGATTCGCTGCCTTCCCACGGTGCGACCGCGACCAGTTCGACATCGGTCCGCGCGCCGAGCATGGCGACGGTGTCGTGGTCGCGTCCCGGGTTCGTGAACGCCCCGTGCCATGTAATGTGGGTGACACCACGCGCCTTCAGATACGCCAATGCATCGTCATTCGGAAAGTCCACTTCCCGTTCGAGCAGTTCGAGATATGACGGCGGTGCGAATCCACTGTTGCCGTTCACCATCCGGTACCAGTGGAAGGTCGAGAAGTACTCGTAGCGCGTGTCGGACCAGACAAGCTGTGTGCGTGATGGCACGGGGAGTTCGGCCACCACCGCACCTGGCTGATGTGCCAGCGAATCGTAGATGTCCGGTGGTTGCGACCAAACCCGCTCGAGCGGGATGTTCGGCAACGATTCGAATAGCATGGGTGCGAGCATCGCGAGCATGAGTCCAACGCGCGCGCGTGGCCAGCGCGCCAACAACCTCGCGGCACCGTACCCACCGAGGACCGCGAGCGACAAGCCAACCAGGATGCTGAATCGGGCGGGCACACGAAGTCCGGCGTACCCAGGAACATGGGCACGAAGCCACGGAAAGATGAACCCGTTCACACCGAGCGACCCGTCGACAGTGGCGACAAGCGCCATCGCGTAGCCGGCCTGCGCGACCGAGACCGGAGGGACGACGAGCCCTGCCAGAGCCAGGACCACCGGCGTGACGTGCGGGAACAACTGGCGCTCCGCCATTCCTCCGCTCGACCACTCTCGGTATGGATAGCTTCGAAAGTGGGGCTTCAGATAGTCCGCGGGAGCCGCGCTGTAGAAACCAACGGTGCCCAGGTCGCGGTCACCCATCATCGGACGGCTCGCCACGTACTGAAATGCAACCGGCCCAACGAGTACGCCAGCCAGGGCAGCACCCGCCGCAAGCATCAAGATCGGCCGTCCTGGACATCGCCGACCAAGCCACAGCACCGCACTCATGACCACCAGGTACACCGCGAAGTACATGCCGTAGTACAACGACGAGAGCATCTGCAGGGCAAAGGCACCGCCCGTGATCAGCCCGTCCCGCAGGCGGCCTTTGGCCAGGACGCGGTGGAGCCCCCACAGCGACACCGGCATCCAGGTCGTCATCTGCAGCTCGAGGTGACTGTAGTGCTCGAGACGATAAGGATGCAGAGCGAAGACCACGCCGGCGACGACCGCGGCATCCCGCCGGCCAGTGAGGCTCCTTGCAAGGTAGTAGGTCGTGACCCCTGAAAAGACGAACCCGCTCAGGAACACGACGTTGTAGATTACGACCTTCTGCACCCCAAGCCAGAACAGCGGCGCGCTCGTCAGCGCCGGGACAATGAAGGGGTCGGAGTAGGTGAGGGTCAGGCGCTCGGGGTAGAAGATGTTCGCATCGAACAGCGCGCTCGGATGCCGCCAGATTTGGTGGTTCACCCACGCGAGGCGCCAGATCGACAGCAGCGGATCGCCCATGTCGGCCACAGAGTGCATCTCGCGCACCTGCGGCCACGTGAATGCGGCAACAAGCGACGCGAATCCGGCAGTCACGATCGCAAGTTCCGAGAGACGGGCCGACCATCGTCGTCCGGAACCGATGTCGAACAACGCGACCTCTCCCATTGGTGCGCGACGAGCGCCCTGGAAGAGTCCGAGCCCGGCGGAGCCGACCTTTCGAAGGCCGCGCAGAGCCGCGAGTCCGAGTCGCTTGAACGCGGGGACGACGGGAGCCAGCCACGTCCGCAACACGAGAAGAATGCCGGCATTCAACCAGGGTCGCCATTCGTTTGTGGCCGAAATACGCACGCCGAAAATCGTGACGCGGTAAGCGCCGAAGTGCAGCGCCGCCGCTCCCGCGAGAATCATGCCGACGATGGCAAGGTCCAGGATGGCGATGATGATTCGGCGACCAATGTGCCGGGCATTGATCATCGCGCCGCAGTATATATCTGGCATGTGTGCACTCGGGGCGCGGCGCGCTCAGCCTGATGGCCCACCGCACTCTGCGGCGCACTGCCAACAGGCCGTCGTGTGCAGGCCAGTGGAGGCGTGTGTGAGTGCTACAATCTCGCCCATTCTTCCGGTCGCTCCATTTCACCATGCCGGCCCCGTCACCCAGTCGAGCCTCTCCTGAATTGACGTCGTTGCCGCGGTGGATTCGTATTGCGGATGCGGTGACGGTAGCCCTCATCGGGCTTGCGCTCGCGGTCGCGATCGGCGGTGGATTCCGCGAACGCCTGGGCGGTATCAGGATCGCCGTCACCTCACCATGGGGATTGCTCGCCGGCGCGCTCGCGATCGGTATCGTGCGCCATGTCAGAGATCGGCGTCGTCCGCTGTACGAACGAATCGCCCGCTGGATCGTGAACCCACGCTCTCCGGCGTCACAGATCGCCTGGAGCGCGCTGCTCGCTACGCGTCCCGTAATCCTGTGCGTAGGGTTCTGCGCGGTGATCACGTTTGGCTACGCGCAGGGCCAGCCAACCGTGCGCTACTCGGAGAACGAGTTCGTCAACCTGCAAGGCAGGCTCGACGCCAGTTGGTACCTGAACATCGCCACAAATGGGTACGAGTTCAGTGACCGACCGGCCACTGAGGCCCAGAGCATCGTGTTCTTTCCAGCCTTCCCGATGGCGGTTCGGATCGCCGGCCGGCTGTTTGGTGGCGGAGTGCGTGCGTACCTCTTCGGCGGCACCGCCGTGTCACTGATTGCCTTCTTCTGGGCGCTGTTCTACTTCCACAAACTCGCGAGCGATCTGCTTGAAAGCACCGAGGAGTCGCGCGCAGCGGTCCTGCTGTTGGCCACCTATCCGTTCGCCGTCTTCTACGGTGCGGTCTACAGCGAATCGCTGTTCCTGCTCGGCGCTGTTGCGGCCTTTTACCATATGCGGCGGCGGGAATACTGGGCCGTCGCGGCGTGGGGGCTGCTTGTGGGGTTGACCAGGCCCAACGGTTCGTTCATGACAGTACCCCTTGTTCTCATCGCCCTTCGGGCCTGGATACCACGCAGTGGGTACGGTGGAGCGGTCTCCACAGCGGCCGACCGGCACGAGCCCGACCTCCTCGCGCCGCAGCAAGTCGTGTGGAGCCTCGCTGCGGCCTCGACTCCAGTGCTCGGACTCGTGCTGTATTCGACCTACGTCTGGAGAGTAACGGGCAATCCACTAGCGTGGCTGGAAGGCCACGCCGCCTGGGGCCGCACCTACGCCGGACTGCTCCCGCTGCTACACCAGTACTACTCGTACTTCCACGACGAAGGCTTCTACGTGGTCATCGTCAACCGGCCGTACGATCTGCTGAATGCAATGGGTGCGCTGTTCGTCCTTGCGCTCGCCATTCCGGTGTGGCGTCGACTGGGCCTTCCCTATGCCGCCTTTGTCCTCCTGAACCTGTTGCCACCCCTCGCTGCAGGTGGTTTCCTATCGGCGGGACGTCTCTCGGCGGTTGTCTTCCCGGCGTTCCTCTATCTGGCGGCGGTGATTCCCGCGACGCATCGAGTGGGCTGGATGGCATCGTTCATGGCCATCCAGGGTTTCAACGCGGCGTTGTTCTACACCCTGCACGAGTTGTTCTAGCGCGAACTCCGGGCTGGCTAACGCTGGCTTCCGGGCTCGCGTCGAAGGGTGTTGCGCCCGTTTCGGCTGGTGTGTCTCATGCGGGGTTATATCCTCACGAACACGCTCACCGGGCGAGACCCCACCTGCGCGAACCATGTCACACCTGCGGCGACGCAGTCGAATTCCAGCCGGTATCGTCCCGGCGGCAGAGCCGGCAGCCCCATGAGCACACGCACGGTTTCACCTGCGGCGATTTCGCGGGTCGGGTTCGTCAGCGGCTCGCAGTGGAAGTCGAAATCCACCAACGTTCCGCCGTCCTCGTAGACATGGGTGCCCAGCGCAACGCCGCCTTCCAGTCCCCAGGGACGCCATGGAGCCAATCCCGAGTTCGTGACGGTGGCGTCGACAGAGATGGGCGTGCCGGCGACCAGGGGGCCGCTGGCGAGCTCAACTCGAATTTCGCAACTCAGCCCCTCACGGTTGCGACTGTCTCCAACAGACTCGACTCCCTTGATCAGAAAGAAACTGCGCACTTCCCGAAGAAACACACGCGTCGACTCCGTCCACCGCCCGCTCACTGGGCCTCCCGCGAGGACGTCCTGGAACTCGGTCAGTGACACGTGAAACGGCGGCTGGTGATAGACCGCCAGCCTAATGTCGGAGAACCCTGCCTCCTTCGCGGTGTTCCAGATAGCGTTGACGTCGACGTCGTTCTCAACCACGCCGTAAGTGCGCATCTCAAATTGCGAGAGAGCTGATTTTGAGTGCTGTGGGCCAGGCTCGATGAACGCTGCAATTCCATCGCGTCCAAGCACGCGCGCAAACTCCCGTAGCATCTCGTCTGGATTCGCCGCGTGGTGGAAAGCATGAAAGCAGACAATGCGATCGACGCTGCCGTCAGGGAGATCGATTCGCCGACCATCGAACTGGAGAAACCGCGGCGCAGGTCGATCGCCGATCACCGGTAGTCGTTCGTAGAGCCTGCGCGCCATTGAAAGGGCGGTCGGAGACACGTCGAGCAGAGTTACGGCGCAGCCCAGCTCCGTCATCCAGCGCGACAACCAGCCTGAACCGGCGCCAAAATCAAGCACACGAAGGCCAGGGCGCAGTTGCAGGCCTTGCAACAAGATCGCGGTGTCGCCGAGCAACGGGGCGGCCTCGTCGGCACTGGCAAACGGTTTCACGAGGTGATGCCCCCAATCGGTCAGCGTGGAGAAATACGCTTCGGCCTTGCGATTGAGTTCCTCGATCGGGGTGGCGGCGATGAGTTCGCGCACATCGATAAACGTGCTAGGGGTTACAGCCCCTACGCCACTGACATCATGCGAGTCTGTCCCGGTCACGAAAGACGCGGCCGCCGCGTCGGGGGCAAGCGGTGCGCGAACGAAAACCGTCGCCGTGGGCGGGTCGGACTCGTGATCCAGGAAGGCGATGGTAGATTCCATCCGCGCCTCTCGCACGAGAGTCAGAACTTTATCCAAAGGGTAAGCGTGCGTGGGGATGAAGGGGTCCGCGATCGGCTTCCCTTGAAGGCAGTTGGCAAGACGAGCTACGCCTGGCACGTGCACGCGCAGCCAACGCGACAGCCGTACTGCGGGCCCGGCCGTGTTCATGTACGGAAACTCGATCACGCCGACTCCGCCGGGACCAACCCGCTGGAGCAAACATCGCAGCGTGTCGAGCCCTTCGGATCGTGGCAACCGTTGGAGCGTCAACTCGCAGACAACAAAGTCGAATGTGCCGGTCGACTGGTCGAACTCGTCCGCCGCCTGGTACCTGACATGCGTAAGGCCGCGCCTCGAAACGTGCGCTCGCGTGTGTTCGAGAAGCGCAGACGACCGGCTGACGGCGGTGACCGCATGCAGGCGCTTGGCAAGTGGGATCGTCAGGCGGCCGAGACCACAGTCGTAGTCCAGCGCCGAAATCGCCCCCTCGGTGAGTGGCTTGAGCACTTGAAACATCCAGGCCAGGCGAGCTTCACCGGCGGCGAAGTAGGCCGTCTCTTCAGCGGGCTTCAGATTGGCGCGGCGATAACGCTCAAGCGGCGCCATCGAGAAGAACGGTTCTCGCCGAACGAAGTCTTCCCAGGGGTCAGACCGGGCCATGCGCATGGAGTCAATGGTATGCTGACGGCTCTGCTGAGACCGTGATGACTCCGGACCCTCCGAAATTTCGCCCGCTCGAGCGTTTCTGGCCGTACGCGGAGCTGCCCGAGCAGCCCACTGTCGAAGAACTCACGGCGTTGGATCCCGACCTGCACACGGCACTGTTCGGGAGCACGTCACGTCCGTTCTCGATCACCTTGGTGTTTCCTCCATCCGACCAACCAGAATTCGAGCGGGCGATGGATCGCGCACGAGGGGCCGCAGACTTCCGGCAAGTTGGCCAGGGTCACGCCGCACGGTATCGCGTTCGATTCTGGTCCTCTGACGCCGAGCGCCTGCGTGACGTCTACCAGGTCGTCGGTGCCTGGGACGCGACCGAAGTGCTTATCGACGACCGGCCGGTGCCATACGCACGTCAGCTCTGGCTGCCACTCGTCTGGTTTCTGCTTCCCCGATAGCGCATTAGGCCAGTGCTGCGCTAGACGACCTGCCCTCGGAGCACTCCGTTCTCCATTTCGACTTTCACCTGGAGCCACACGTTTCGTGGCCGCCCCTCGTGGATGCGGAGCTTGAGGTGGTTCCCAGTCACCGCCATCGACCCATCATCAATGGTCAGGGCGCGATATGTGGCTCCGACCTGCCTGCGTTTGAATTCTTTGGCCAAGCGCTCGGAGATCTGACGCAGACGCGCGGCCCGATCACGAACCACCGTGCCAGAGACCTTCTCTGTCATCGCCGAGGCGGCGGTTCCTGGACGATCCGAGTAGGGAAAGACATGCAGATGCGTCAATGGCGATTGTTCGAGGTATCCGGCGAGCGCATCGAAATCCTCGACGGTCTCCCCGGGAAATCCGACAATCACGTCCGAACCGATCGACGCATGCGGAAGTCTGGCTCGGATTCCGGCGACGAGGTCACTGTAGTACTTGAACGTGTAAGGACGTTTCATCGCTCTTAGCATCCGGTCAGTGGCGTGCTGAAGCGGCAGGTGGAAGTGTGGAGCGAAGACCCGGCTCGTCGCGACGAGGGAGACGATGTCGGGCGTGCAATCCATTGGCTCGAGCGAGCTGATACGAAAGAGCAGCTCTGGCTGAACGGACTCGAGCGCACGCAGCAGATCCGCCAGCGACGCCGGGACATCGAAGTCACGGCCGTAGGATCCGAGGTGGACACCGGTCACAACGATTTCCTTGAAGCCCGCCGACGCGACCCGCCGAGCCTCCGCAACGACCTCGACAACCGAACGGCTTCGCGGAACCCCTCGGGTCGTCGGGATGACGCAATAACTGCACTGCTCTCCGCAGCCGGTTTGCACTCGCAGCGTGAAGGCGGTTCGACCGCCCGCCCCGGGGGCTATCGGCGCACCGCAACTGCCGTCACCGACGCCGAATCTCGACGCCGTTGTCATGGCCGGCATGACCTCGCCGAGTGACGGCTCGCCGAGCGCAATTTGGATCAACCGCGGTTTGTCTTCATTGGGAACGACGCACAGGACATTTGGTAAGTCGATCACGTCTTGCGGACGCCGCGTGGCATAACAACCCGTGACGACGAGCTTCGCACCGGGGTTTAGTCGGGTGACTCGCCGAATGGCCTGCCGTGCGGCCTGGTCGGCACTGGCCGTCACCGAGCAGGTATTCACGACGACCAAGTCCGCGCTAGACACATCGCCTTGCGTATGACCGGCCGACAGCAGCTCCTCTTCGAAACCAAACGAGTCCGCCTGGTTGACGCGGCACCCAAACGTCAGGACGGCGTATCTCACGCTTTCCTGCCAATGTCCTTGCGGTACTGCATGCCGTCGAAATGTATCCGCTGAACCCCTTCGTACGCCCGCCTGATCGCATCTTCAAAGGAGGCGCCTTTGGCAACGACGGTCAGCACACGACCGCCGGCCGTGACCAAGCGACCGTCCTGCAGTGCCGTACCGGCGTGGCACACCGTGACACTACCGCTCTTCTCGGCCTTGTCGATGCCAACAATCGACTGCCCCAACTCCGCCGACTCCGGATACCCGCGGGAGGCGAGCACAACGCCGACGAGCCTTTCGTCATTGAGATGGCAGGCGACACCCGTCAGGTCGCCCCGGGCTGCCGCCGCGAGTATCGGCACGAGTGGATCGGCGATGCGCGGCAGAATCACCTGCGCTTCGGGATCACCGAGGCGCACATTGAACTCGATCACCTTGGGCCCCTCTGCCGTCAGCATCAGCCCAACGTAGAGGAATCCGCGGAACGGATGGCCTTCGGTGGCCATGCCGACTATCACAGGAGCGACGATGTCGTGCATGACCTGCCGATGCAACGCCTCGGTCATGAGCAGACTGGGAGCAAAGGCACCCATCCCGCCGGTGTTGGGCCCCTGGTCGTTGTCGAAGACTCGCTTGTGGTCCTGTGCAGTACCGATGGGCAAGGCGCGGGTCCCGTCACTGATGACGAAGAACGACACTTCAGGCCCGCTCAGACACTCCTCGATCACCAGCGTGCGTCCCGCGGCGCCGAAACGCTCGTCGCACATCGACGCGGTGACGGCCGCGTCGGCCTCTTCGAGCGTCTGCGCAATCACCACGCCTTTGCCAGCGGCGAGGCCGTCGGCTTTGAGCACCACTGGAAGCCCGAGTGCCCCGGACCGGACCACGGCCCGCGCCTCATCCGCCGAGTGGCAGGTCGCAAAGCGCGCCGTCGGCACGCGGTGGCGCGCCATGAACGCCTTGGCGAAGGCCTTGCTCGATTCCAATTGGGCCGCAGCGGCCGTCGGTCCAAATAGGAGCAGGCCCCGGGAGGCGAACAGGTCTGCAATCCCCACGCTTAGCGGCACCTCTGGACCGACCACTGTGAGGTCGATTCCAAGACGTTCAGCAAGCGCGAGCACGGTCTGTGGCCGATTGAGATCGACGTGATGGGTGGCGACGATGCCAGCGATCCCGGGGTTACCGGGGGCAGCCACGACGCACTCTGGCCCGATTTCAGAGGCAAGCCTGGCGACAAGCGCGTGCTCTCTCGCACCGCCGCCTACGACGAGAACTCTCATTTTTTCAAAAGTTTAGACAATCTCGCTAAGACGAAGAGACACCGAAATCAGCGGGGAAGATTTCGTTGACGGAGGCTCGCTTTGGCCCTAGAATCCGCCGTCGCCGTGATAGCCTAACATGTTTAGGCCTCTACTCATTTCGTCGATAGAGACGTATTGATTTCATCGCCACCCGAAAGGGGTGTGATTTCTCGTGGCAGAAGTAAAGATTCAAGAGGGCGAGTCAATTGAGAGCGCGCTGCGCCGCTTCAAGCGGAAGGTGCAGCAGGAAGACATCATCAAGGACATCAAGAAGCACTCGTTCTACTTGAAGCCAGGCGACAAGCGCCGTGCAAAGCAGGCGCTGGCGCGTAAGCGAAACCGGAAGAAAGCCCGGCGAGATCTCGAGTAGAACACCGACCCGACGAGGTGGCGACCGATGGAGTTCCAAGACCGGATCCTCAGGTGCGTAGACTGCGGCGCGGAGTTCATTTGGACGGCGGGAGAGCAGCAATTTTTCGCCGGCAAGAACTTTAGGAACGAGCCCAAGCGATGTAAGCAGTGCAAGGGTAACCGAGCCAGCCGCCCGGCCGGCGCCCCCAGGGCGCGGGAACGGGTGGAAACGGTCACGGACTGTTCGGCGTGTGGCAAAGAAACCACAGTGCCGTTCAAGCCGACTCAGGGGCGTCCGGTGTTTTGCAAGGAATGCTTCCAGTCCCGGCGTGATGCCGGTCCTGGCCCCGTGTAACACCACGGCTTCGTCTCGCTTTCACCAACGGCAATACTTCACGCATGACGGCCTGTGCCCAGGTCGCCATGCGTGAAACTTTTCTGGAACGTTTTCCGGCGCAATCGCCGGGATGCCCGCCGCGGCGGGTGTGCTAAGCTCTCCGGCACGCGCACTCATTCTGGAGCGTTTTCCATGCAGATCGATGAACGGAAGACCGGCGACGTGGTAATCCTCGACATCAAAGGTCGAGTGATGTTGGGCGAAGGGGATGAGATCCTCAAGGACAAGGTCAACAGTGTTCTCGCCGAAGGCTTCAAGAAGATCGTGCTGAACCTGGCTGAAGTGCCTTATATCGATAGCGCAGGCCTGGGCGAAATCGTTCGTACATTCACGACGGTCAGTCGGCAGGGCGGCAGCCTAAAGCTCCTGAATCTCACCAAGCGCATTACCGACCTTCTTTCGATCACCAAGCTTCTGACGGTGTTCGACACCTACGACTCGGAGAACGAAGCGGTTCAGAGCTTCGCCGCCTCGGCCAAGGCGTAAGGCTCGGCTACCGCGCGTCATGGCGCGCAGCTTCCCATCTAAGACGGCGCATTCTGATGACCAGGCGAGGCAACTCGCCGGGGCATCGGAACGGCGTTCCATCTCTGCCAGCCTTGTTCATTCGCTCCGCCCCCACCAATGGACAAAGAATCTGCTTGTCTTCGCCGGCCTCGTCTTCGCCGGCGCCGATCAATCGCAGACGCAACGCTTCCAGACCCTCTCACGGTCGTCGGCCGTCCTCGCCGCAGGCGAGGCATTCGCGGTGTTTTGCGCCCTCTCCAGCGTTGTCTATTTGGTCAACGACATCATGGACCGCGACACTGACAGGCGCCACCCCACCAAGCGCCGACGGCCCATTGCCGCCGGCGATCTACCCGTCCCTGTCGCCGTCGTCGCCGCCGGCCTCATTGCGGTCGGCGCCGAGGTGGCGGCATTCGCACTCGGCTGGAGGTTCGGCGTGGTCGCCAGTCTCTATCTGGCATTGCAGACGCTCTATTCGGGCCCGCTCAAGCACATCGTCATCCTGGATGTACTCACGATCGCCATCGGATTCGTTCTTCGAGCCGTGGCTGGCGCCGTCGTACTCGACGTCGTGATCAGCCACTGGCTGTTTGTCTGCACAATCCTCTTGGCCCTGTTCATTGCATTGGCCAAACGTCGTCACGAACTCGTGTTGCTCGCGGAGGGTGCCACGAGTCACCGTCCAATCCTCGGGGAGTACTCCGCGTACCTTCTTGATCAGATGATTGCCGTCGTCACGGCGTCGACACTGATCGCCTACATCTTCTACACGATCAGTCCGGAGACCGAGCAGAAGTTCGGCACCAGCTGGCTGGGACTCACGATTCCGTTTCCGCTCTACGGAATCTTCCGCTACCTATACCTCGTGCATCAGCGCGAGGGCGGCGGCAGCCCAGCCGACCTACTAGTGCAGGACCGCCCGCTGCTTGCCTGCGTGACCCTCTGGGTTGTCGCGGTGGCGCTGATCATTTACCACCCGTTCGTGCCCTGACATGCCTGATTTCAACGTCCGCGCCGATTCCGTCAATGTCGAACAGATCATGGAGCAGATCCGTGATCGCATCCGCGAGAAGCGCGGCGTCGACTACACCGAGGAGCAGATTCGGGAGATGGCGAGCGTCAAGCTCGAGAGATTCCTGGACCCGAGCGGGGTTCGCTCCGACCTACTCGAGCAGTTTCGTCGCTCACGGCCACCATACGCACCTCCGGAGCTGCCAAACTACTCCTTTGAAGAACAGACCCTGTTCGAGTCGCACCGCGGGCCCCTGCGCACCATCCGAAGGCTCCTGCT
>JBEBGG010000188.1:0-6078 GCA_040081555.1 Vicinamibacterales bacterium | reverse complement strand
ATCCACGCCGGTCGCATTGATGGCCACCGACGATCCCGGAATGGCATCGGCGGAAATCGTGAACGCAAACGTGCGGGTGAGATCGAGCGAGGCCGGTGCCACGGTCTGGGTGGCCGCATCCTGCGGCTTGCCCGTCTGCGCACGGTAGCCCACCTGCGTCGCGCCAAGGTCGTCTGCCACGTGCACGAGGACGGTGACCCGCTCGCCGGTTCGGAACGCGGCGCCGTCGGCCGGGCCGGTGATCGTGACCACTGGCGGACGGTCCGCGACGATCGGCAGGAACGTGACCGCCGGCGTCAGGCTCCGATTGCCCGAGGTGTCGGTGGCAAAGGCCGACACCTTGATCTGCGCGCCGGGCTGGCCGAGCGCGGCGACGGCCTGGAGAGCAAGCGTGAAGGGTGCCGTGCGGGCCGCCGTCGCCGGCTGATCGTTGATGAAGAAGTCGACGACCGAAATGTCGTGGCCGCTGCCTACGTCGGCGGTCACCGTGGTGATGCCGTTCTCGATGACGGTGCCGTCGCCCGCCGCGTGAAGCGCGACCACCTGGGGCGGCGTGCGATCGAGCGTGCTGAAGGAGGCGGTCAGTGCGGCCGCCTGCTCGTTGCCCGAGAGGTCTGTGGCGGGGCCGACCTGGAGCTGGTACGAGGCGTTCTCGTCGAGTGGCAGCGTCGGCGTGAACACGACGGCCGTGTTACCGAGGATGAAGTCGGTGCGTCCCGCAACCACGGCTGCACCCTTCGTCAGCGTCACAGGTGGACCGCGGAACCGGGCCGGGTCCACCGGCTCCGAGTACTTGACGCGCACCACGGTCGAGAGCGCAATGCCGCTGCCAGCGTTTCCAGGTGTCAGCTCGGTGACGCTTGGCGGCGTCAGGTCAACGGTCGTGAAGCTGGCCGTGTAGGGCACCGGCATGGCTTTGCCGATGAGGTCGGTAATGCTCTGCACGGTGAGGGTGTAGCGGGTCTGCTCGGCCAGCGGACCAAGCGGCGTGAACACGGCGGTGGTGTCGCCGTCGACGACCGCGAGCGTGCCCAACACGGGGCCCGTCGGGTCCGTCAGCCTGACGTTGGTCTGGTTGACGCTGCCCTGGCTCACTGGCTCTGAGAACACGATTCGCACGGTGGTGTTACGCGCGATGCCCACCGACGACGCTTGAGGTGTCAGCGTCGTCACTGACGGCGGCGCTTCGTCCAGCACAATGTCTCCGAGGTTGACGGTGTTGCCCGTTTGCACGGCGCGACGTGCCACGCCGGGACCAATCGGGTCCGTCAGCGTGAGCGTGAACGAGGCGACCGGTACGGCGGGGAAGGTGAACCTCCCACTGTCGTCGGTCACCTGGAAGATATGAAGCGGCGTCAGGGTGCCGGTCTGGACCAGTTCGGCGGTCACACGGGCGGCAGGGAGTCCGCTCGCAAGAAGCACGCGTCCCGACACGCTGGAGGTCGCCTGCAACACCATGCGCACAACCGGATGGTCCCCAGGATTGAGCGCACCGGTGACGATGCCACTCAGTCCACTGACCGGGTCCGTCGCTGTCAGGTCGTAGGTGTTGGCCGGAACGTCAAGGAACGCGAATGCGCCGTTGGCGTCGGTGAACGCGATGCAGCCGCCGATCGTGTTGCAACCGCTTGACGGGATGCCATGCAGCAGCACACGGACGTTGGGCGCCGGCTGGTTGTTGGCGAAGACGACCGATCCGCTGACCTGTTTCAGGCCGACCAGCACCAGCGTGACGCGCGCGAGGTCGCCCTCAAACAGCAGTTGCCCCTCGGCGGTCGCGGCGTTGAGGCTCACCTGCGATTTCGCCGAGATTGTGAAGCGTCCGATGAGGACCTGCTCGAACCGGAAGCTGCCATCGGCGGCTGTCAGGGCGCCGATGTGCCCGGACGCTGACAGCGAACTGCAATTGGCCACCGCGCAGAAATCCACCGCAACATTGGCTGCCGGCGTGCCATCCGGATTGACGACGACGCCCTCGACCACGCCGTGATGCGGCTCGATGACCTCGACCACGATGGGCACGTCGACGTGCTGGCCCTCGGTCGAAACCGAGGTCTCGACCTGTCGGCTCCCAAACGGGTCGCCCGGCCGAAGGGGTTGCTTGGAGACCGCCACGAACACGCGGCCGACCGTGACGCCCGGGAACGAGAAGGTCCCGTCCACCCCTGACGCGGCGCGCAACTGAGGCAGCGACCGACCGCTTGGCAGGACCTGCGTGATCGCCACCTCCCAGTTCTTGAGAGGTGCGAGCGTCTGGGCGGCAAACACAGTGCCGGTGACAAGCCCGCGCCCAAACTGGGTGACGTCCACCGGCACCTGCTGCTGATTGAAGTCGACGCTGCCGCTGGCGAAACCGAGACGCGCGGTTGCCGCCTCGAAGACGTCGACGCGGAAGGGGCCAAGCGGAATCAGGTCCTGTCGATACCTGCCGGTGGAGTCCGTGACGGCAAAGACGAGTGGGCCCCCAGAGATGCAGGGCGCCGCTCCCACGCCGATGAAGAACGGTTCTTCAACACAGTTGCTGATGACGACCTCGGCATTCGGCACTGGCGTCAACCCGTCAGGCGCGAACACGGTGCCAGACACCGTGCCGGAGGCGTTGAACAGAAACACGTTGATGGTGACGTTGCCGCCGTCACTGGTCACCCTACCGGTCGCGCGGCCTGCAAAGCCGTTGGCAGGGTCGGTGGCCATGACGACGACGTCGCCTTCAGTGAACGCGTCGCCTCCATCGAGCACGAGCGTGCCGGAGATGCCGGCGGCGCCGCGGAACGTCTTCTTGGGATAGGCGAGCTGTTTGACCTCAATCGCCGCGTTGGGAATTGGCGTCGTGCTGTCGCTGCCGCGCACGTTGATGGTCAGTGTGCTGACGCCGAGGAGCCGGATCGAGAAGTCGCCGGTCTCTCCGGGCCGGATGGTCCCGGCAATCTGGGCTGTCCGGCCGGTTCCCGGATCGTCGGCCGTCAACGTGAATGCACCCGCATTGACCAGCGGCAGCACGTAGTGGCCATCGTCGTCGGTAATCTGCGTTTCGTCCTGGATGCCCTGGGGGACGTCTTTGCAGGTCCCTGCCTCGATCGCAATGCCGCCCACGTTCATGCCGCTGCTTCCGGCGCACACCTGTTTGAAGGCGGCGGATCGGTAGCGGACGATCACGTTCGGGCCAGCCGGCGTCACCCCATCGGGCTGGAACACGGTGCCCTGAATCTGACTCGTGGCCTGGAGCTTCAGGTCGAGCTGGACCGTCGCTCCTGGAGTGGGGATTGCGCTGAGCACGCTGATCGGATCCGGGCTGAACTGGCCCGCAGCGGTGAGTGTGAAGTCACCCACAAAGACGTTGTTGAACCTGAAGGCACCGGTCGTGAAATCGGAGTTGACGATCTGATAGTTCGTCACGCTCTGAAAGCCCGTTCCGACCAGTCCTCCTGCGACGGCCACTTGATCACCGGTAATACCGACCGCTGCGCGCAGAGGCGTCGTGCCGTCGGCATCGAGCACACGGCCTGTGACCACTCCGCCGCCGCCCCGGAAGACGATGTCGCCGCGCAGCACCTGGTTGTTGAATTTCAGCAGAGCGGGTCTGACATTCCCCTCGGAGAAGTCCGGCTTGAACGCCGACAGGGTGTAGCCCTCCTGACGCAGGACCACCTTCTCCATCGTGTAGTGGCCTCCGGCATCGGTCTTCGCGGTGGCGACCACGAGAATCTGGGCGCCATCGCCGCCCCCTTCAGCTAGGTAGAAGAGATACACGTTGGTGTTTGGCACCGGTGTCACACCGTCTGCCCTGAACACCGTGCCGGCGATCGTGCCGACGGCCTCGAGCACAATCGTGACGTTCACGACTTGTCCGGCCTGCACGATGTCAATGGCTGACGTGCCACGGGTCCCGAGTTGATCGCTGACGGCGACGATGTCGTGTCGACCGACCGGAACGTCCGTCAGCACGAAGTGTCCGTCGGCATCGGCCGTCGACAGACTCAGTCCACCGCCGACGCGAGCGTTGGGCACCGGGCGGCCGCTGGCGTCGAGCACGGTGCCATTGACGGTGCCGAGTCCCTGCGCCAGCAGGATGGTCGCGTCAACGCTGCCGTCGCTGGCAGGGAGAATCGGCAGGGTGACCAGTGCGCTGCCCTGCTGGAAGGTCAGCTCGTCGAACGTCACTAGGTGAATGTGTCCGGCGCTGATGTGGTCGATCGTGAACGCGCCACTGGCGTCGGTGCGGCTGACCGCGACCGCGCACTCGCCAGCCAGCCCCGGACACCGGACGCCGGGCTGCGTTTCGTTCCGGTAGTAGGCGATGACCGGCACATCGGCAACCGGCGAGCGACCGTCTGCGCGCAGCACATGGCCGGTGACGGTGCCGAACTTGACGGTGATCGTCGGAAACGTGACGCTGAACAGTGTCATGTCTCTGGCGACTGACGCACCCGCGAGCGGGATGAGCTCCGCGGCGCTGCCCTTTGCGTTGGTCGGCACATGGACGGCTTCAAGCAGGACGTTGCCAACCGGAATGCGGGGGATTGCGAATTGCCCGTGTTCGTCGGTCTTGGCGCCGTAAGAACTCTGGTCAGTGAGGCTCGTGACCTTGACGTTGCTCCCGACAAGCGGCGTACCGTCTTCGGCGAGCGTGCGGCCGGTGAGAGTGCCACGGCCCAGGAAGACGATGTTGACGTTCAGCCGCTGACCGTTGCGTTGGCTCGTGAAGTCGACCGCGCGCCCATCGTCGGCACCTGGTGACACGGCGGCAATGCGGTTCCGGACCGTGTTGGGGACCCAGTCCCAACTGAAGCGGCCGTCCGCGTCGGCAGACTTGGCGCTGATGCCTTCGAGCGCCGGGCATCCGTTCGAGACCAGGAGACGGACGTTCGCAAACGGCACGGGGAGGCCGTCGGCCCCGAGCACTTGTCCGCTGACAACCGCGCCATCACTCGTGACGGTCGTTTCAATGGGCACCGACTGCGTCGTCATCGCACGCCCGTGTCCGTCGACGATGCCGGAGAGGCTGAGCTGACGCGGCACGAAGGGACCCACCGGATCCCGCAGTGCGAGGAAGGCCACGCGTCGGCCTGGCTGCAGCGCCACACCCATCACCTTGTTGTTGTCGATCGCGTAGCGGGTAAGGTCGGCGGCGGCGACGCGGTCCTGCACGCCTGCTGGTGTGACTTCCTCGCTGAACAGCACGGCGATGATGCGGCCAGCTTCAGGGAAGTCGCAGCTGAGGATGTCCTTGTTGGCCTGTTGGACGACGCCGAGCACCTGCGGGAGCGGCGGCAGGATCGCCGTATCAATGGCGGGTGACACTGACGGCGACGTGCCCCCGCCAACCGGGAGATCGAGCAGCACCCGGAAAGGGTCAGTCGTGGCAAACGGCGAGCTGGCGGCGTTCGCCGCGGTCAAGCCGCTGTAGACCACCTGACGCAGGCCGCCGGACCCATCAGGCACGACGAGGCTGACCGTGAATGCCCCGTCGGTGGGGACTCCGCTGACTGGGTCGAAGCGCAGGTGGAATTCGCCGGCGTCTGGGGCGGCCAGGATGATCATCTGGCCGGTCGTCGCGCCGGTGCCGTCGACCAATGGCACCAGGTCGCCGAAGGGAATCTCTTTGACGAACTTGCCAGCCGAGTCCTGCCCACCAACGCGTCGGCCCTGCGCGTCCACAAGCGTGGCGGTATAGGGCAGCGCGCCCGCCGCAGTTGTCAGCAGGACGGACAGGTGGGCGGGGCGGTACGAAACCTTTTCGGCAAACGCCTGATGGAAGCCCGCCGCACCTTGGCCGGATACCTCGGGCGCGAGGAGTCTCCCGACGGCCGCCGCAAAAACATCGCCGCGGACGGATCGTCTGCGCAATTCATCGAACGCGGTGACGTCGTGCTGGACAAATGGCAGATCGCCTGGTGTGGTCAGGTTCGCCAGACGGCTGAAGTCGCTGCCGATGAAATCCATCTCGAGCTGCGCCGCGCTGTCCGGCACAGGCTCGTGTAGGCTGACCCGCATACCGGCCTCAGCCACCTGCACCGCGCGGTCGAACACGATCTGCTTGGAAAATCTCGAGACGTCCTTGGGCAGCGCAGCGCTTGG
>JBEBGG010000187.1:0-6105 GCA_040081555.1 Vicinamibacterales bacterium | reverse complement strand
CGGGTTGGCCGAGATTCGATCAACCAACGGGCCTGCCACCGTATCCAGAATCGCTCGCGGAGACTGACGCCCGCCTCTGCGCCGGTTCCAATATCGAACTCGTACACGTTCACCATGTCTCGCAGCCACGACGTGAGGCTGAGCGACTCGATGCCTGGAACGAAGTGATTTGCCTGCGAGTCCTCCACACGAAGATTGCTGAACATGGAGTAGTTGGCCACCGTCTTCAGCCCCAGATAGGGCGTGGCGCCGTTGACACATGTCACGATCGGAAACGCAACCAGCCACACGGGGCTCAGTCGCCATTGCCACGCCACGCAAGCCCTCCGCCGAAACAGGCTTGCGCGGAGAGAAGGCCACATGAGGGGGTACACCGCGGCACTCCAGGCCAGCATCCGGAGCGTTGACCACTGCGGGCCGAGCGGGCTGTTGAACGGATCCGCCGACATCCACGAAACAGGCGTGAGGATGGCGTAGGCGATCCAGCCGGCGAACGCCGTCGCCACTCTCCACTCTCGGCCGTCGTCTACTCCCGATGTGACGGGGACAATCAGCAGATAGACAGCGAACATGTAAGTCGAGAAGTCGGCGAAGCCCGCCCACGCGAGAGCCGAGTGAAACACCACTCCCAGCACTACTCCGAACGCGCGCCATCTGGGAACGGCGAACATCACACACAACGCGCCTTCGCACGCCACGGTCGCCACGGCGGCGCCGTACACCACCATGCTTGGCAGACTGTCGGATGAGACTCCCGGAAACGGAATGAACCCGAGCAGTACGCCCGCGCACGACACACTGGGCGTGAAGAAGCCGGTGTTCAACTTGTGAAACGCGCTGAAGAAGTACACGACGACAATCGTGAGCGCGACAGGCGTGCGGGCAACAGCCATCCAGCGGCCGACAAACGCCGAGCCTTCTGGTTCGTCTCCGGCGGTGCTTCGACGGACGGCCACGATGCCACTGGCAAAGAGCGCCCCGTTCGTGAGCAGCGCGAGGATGGTGTGATTCGCCGCGGCTGGCAGATCGCTCGCGGCGACAAGCGAGCTCCCGCCAAGGAAGATGAGAAACGCCCACGGGCGACCCGCACCGACGACCAGAAGCGCAGTCACGGCGAACAGCAGGCCGTGCCAGACCGTGGGCGGTTGGCGCTCGTCGAGGTGAAACGTGAACGCCATGGCCCAGAGCATGACGAACGCCTGCCATTGCAGCGGCAGTTGCGAACCTCTGGACGAAAGCTGCCGCCGACGCCGAGCCATCAGTGCCGTCGCCGAATCACGCGGGCGCTACCTGGGCGCGAAGGCCAGCAGCACGTTGCCACCTGCGCCCATGCCGAGATATGCGTAGCCAGAGTTGGCGAACACCATCCCCTCGGCGATCACCGGGCCTGGGCCATTGAGCGAACCGCCCTTGCCCGCCACGCCGTTCACCGTCTCGAAGTCGCGCGCGGTGTTGAACTCCCAGAGCACGTGACCGTCGGTGGTTGAATGGGCGCGCAGCATTCCCGTCGTCGTCCCAGCGAACACGGCTCCCGGGATGACGCTGATCGCGGCCGAATGCGCTTCGACGCAGTTGCGCTGCGTTGCCTGGCAATCGTTCTTCGGTCGCCAGCTCCAGACCTCGACTCCCGTCGCGAGACGCACCGCATGCAGCCCCCCGGACACCTCCGGTCCATACTGGGCGTCGGCAATTGGAAAGTAGCCGTTCTGATCGTCAGCGGCAGATCCCCACTCCATGCCGCCAAGTGCGCTGCCTTTGCCCAGGCGTCGTTGCCAGACGATCGTACCGTCCTTGTCCGGGTCCAGCCCCCACGCCACGCCTGACTTCTGACCAAGCGTGATGATGCTGCGTCCATTCGGTAACGGTCGCAGAATCGGCGAGTTGCCGAAGTCAAAGTCCGGCCCCTCATCGTCGGGGCAGTTCTCCCGATTGGCGGCATTGGCGCCGCAGCCGACGACGTACGCGTCGTTTGGCGTGACCTGCTTCGACCAGCGCAGCCGCCCGGTCTTCAGGTCGTAGGCGACGACCGCGTCGCTGGTCTCGGCGGCAGGATCGTTGTAGCCGTTGCCGGTGGCCACGTAGAGCAGCCCGCGTTTGGCGTCGACGGTTGGCGACGACCAGATCGCCCCGCCCGCAGGTCCCCAGAGCTGTGTGCCGGATGCGTTCTTCTTGATGCGTTTGGGCGGCACCGGAATCGTGTACGCACGCCACGCCTCGGCGCCCGTGCGCGCATCAAGCGCCACAACGCCACCGCGGAACGTGCAGCACTCGTACTTCGGATTCGCACCTGCGCCCTCTTCGAGCGATGAGAGCGGCACGTAGAGTCGTCCGCCGTCGAGGGTGGGCGCACCGGTGATTCGCGTGAGCGGATGCGAGTCGGCTCGCTTGGTCCACACTGGAGCGCCGGTGTCCGCGTTCAGCGCGTACACGTTGCCTTTCAAATCGCCGAAGTAGACCGCGGTTTGTCCCGCGCCTGCTCCGCCGGCCAGTGAGCCAATGCTCACTGCGGTGCGAACGCCGGCCTGCGCTTGAAACGACCAGTAGACGCAGCCGCTGGAGGCGTTCAGCGCGTACACAAAACCGTTGTCGGAACCGACATACACGCGGCCGCCCGCCACTGCCGGCTGGCCGAATGCAGACGACCCGTTCGGGAAGGCAAATGCCCACTTCAGTCCGAGGTTCGGTACTTGCTCTGGCGGGAGACCGCCCGCTGTCTGATAGCGCGAGTTGCCAGCGTCCACACCCCAGCCACTCCAGCGACCCGGCGTTGACGCCGCCGCCGTCGGTGCCACGCCGCACACGTTTTTCATCGAAGAAGCCGCACCGGCCGCAGCAGCACCGAGTGGACGCAGCGCCAGCTGCTCGGCGACGATGCGCTTTTGTGCGGGAGTGAGGGCCTGCGCGTTCACGGCCATGGAGCCGGTCGTGATCGCGTCGAGAATCGCTTCAGGTGTTCGCTGGCTGAGCGCAATGCGGTCCGGCGCCCGGCTTCCGGCAGCCGGCGCCGAGTGACAGGTCCCGCAGTGCTGCTCGAATAGAGACATTCCAGCCAGCACCTGGGAGTGCCCAAGGGATGGACACAGCACGACGGCGAACGCCGTCAACCCGATCGTTCTCATCCTCATCGCCAACCTCATCGCGTTTCGCCTTCCCGACCTTCGAGGCCTTCCCGACCGCGCTGCCCCCCTTGGCCGTCCCGACCGTCCTGACCGGCCTGTCTTGCCCGCCTGGCCTGCCCCTCCCGGCCTTTCCGCGCCCAGACTATACGCGACCTCGGCCAGACCACTGAATCCGTCGGGACACCACCGGTCTATCCATGCAGGTCTCTGTAAACCGGTCTATGTAAACCGGTCTTCGCGAGTTGACCTACTATTAGGCATCGTGGACCCGTCGTTCCTCCAGAAATTGTCTGACGCGCTCTCGCCAGGTAGCCTCGTCAGCGACCTATCGGAACGGGTGGTCTACGAGTCGGACGCCCTCCAGCACCTTCGCTCGACGCCAGGCGCGGTGGTGCTGCCGGCATCCGCAGAGGAAGTGCAGACCGTGGTGCGGTTGTGCCATGCGCATTCCGTACCCTTCGTGGCGCGAGGACACGGGACTGGATTGTCAGGTGGCGCACTGCCGCATCCCAACGGCGTCCTCATCGTGCTCTCGCGACTCAACCGCGTGCTCGAGATCGACATTCCGAACCAGCGCGTCGTCGTCGAGCCTGGCGTCACCAACCTCGAGATCACCAAACGTGTGGCGCCCTTCGGGTCCTACTACGCGCCGGATCCCTCGAGTCAGAGTGTGTGTTCCATCGGCGGCAACATCGCCGAGAACTCGGGTGGCGCGCACTGCCTCAAGTACGGGTTCACCGTCCACCACGTGCTGGCCGTGGAAGCCGTCTTGCCGAACGGCGAACTGGTCACCATTGGCGGTTCAACGCTGGACGCGCCTGGGCTCGATCTGCTCGGCGTGTTGATCGGCTCAGAGGGCACGCTCGCGGTGGTGACCAAGGCTACGTTGCGCCTGTTGCGAAAACCCGAGGCGGTGCTCACACTGCTTGCGGCGTTCGACTCGATCGATGCGGCCGGCGGTGCGGTGTCGTCGATCATCGCGCACGGCATCGTGCCCGCCGCCGTCGAGATGATGGATCGCTTGACGATCAAGGCGGCCGAAGCGGCGGTGCATCCCAACTTCCCCGATTGCGAAGCGGTGTTGATCGTCGAACTCGACGGACCCCAGGTCGAAGTGGACGAACTCTTCGCTGTCGTCGAGCAGGTCTGCCGGCAGGCCGGTGCGGCGTCGGTGGAAGTGGCGCGTGACCAAGGTCAGCGCGATCGCATCTGGAAGGGACGCAAGGCTGCGTTCGCGGCCATGGGTCGCATCTCGCCGAATTACTACGTGCAGGACGGCGTGGTGCCTCGAACGAAGCTCCCCGAAGTGTTGCGACGTATCCACGATCTGTCCGTTCGATCCGGGCTGCGCATCGGCAACGTGTTCCACGCAGGCGACGGCAATCTCCATCCGCTCATCTGCTACGACGCGGCCGTCCCTGGTCAGGCGGAGCACGCCGAGCAGGTGGCGTCCGAGATCCTGCACTACTGCATCGAGGCAGGCGGCTCCATCACGGGCGAGCACGGGGTTGGGGCCGACAAGCGGGCCTACATGTCGGACATGTTCGCCGACGTCGACCTCGACGCCATGCAACTGGTGCGCTGCGGATTCGACCCGACGAACATCTGCAATCCGAGCAAGGTGTTCCCCACGCCTCGCCTGTGCGGCGAAGTTCCCGGTCCGTACCGCGAGCACCCCATCGAACGCCTGGGTCTGGCCGAACGATTCTGATGCCGTTACTGACCTCGTTCGAGCCGGCGGATGCGCAGACGGCGGCGTCCATGCTCGCGATTGCCGCTGCCGACGGCATCTCGCTCGTGCCAGAGGGCAACCGCACGAAATTGCGGCCTCAGACCAGGTCCGGAGGTGCGGCGCCGATCTCGTCGACACGACTCACGTCGGGCCTTGCCCACTACGCGGGCGATCTTGTCGCAACCGCGCCGGCCGGTGCCACTCTGCACGACGTGAACGTCGTGCTGGGGCGCGAGCGTCAATGGATTCCGATCGACCCGCCTCATGGCGAGCGGGCCACCATCGGTGGCATCGTGGCGTGCAACGACAGCGGACCGCGGCGGCATCGCTTCGGTGCGCCGCGCGACCTCATCATCGGCATCGAGGTGGCACTCACGAACGGGCGCGTCGCACATTCAGGCGGACGTGTCGTCAAGAATGTCGCTGGTTATGACCTTGCGCGTCTGTTCTGCGGATCACGCGGCAGTCTCGGACTGATCACCTCGGTCACCTTCAAGCTGGCGCCGGTGGCGCCGGTCTCGCGCACTGTGCTCGCCCGCTTTTCGACAGTACAGCGAGCTGCAGAGGCCGCGATGGCCTTGTCGGCCGCCACCGGGCTGACGCCTTCAGCGCTCGAGATTGCGGCGCCGCACCCGCGACTGCTGGTTCGATTCGAGACGACGGCGCTTGCCGCCGAGCGCATGACAGAGTTGGCCAAGGCGATGCTCTCCCCCACCGCCGACACCATCGTCGTCTGCGAGGGGGACGCGGAGGTGAAAGCCTGGAATGCGCATGCCAGCGCCCCGTCGGCGAGCAGCGGACTCGCCACGAGCATTTCGGTGCTGCCGACCAAGGTTGCGACGGTCATCGAGCACGTCCAGCGGCTCGCGGGCCAGCATGGCCTCGAGTGGGCGGTGTCCGGGCGCGCCGCTCTTGGAGTGCTCCGCGCGGACTGCGCCGGCGACCCCGCCGCGCAGGCCGGCTTTGCAACGGCTCTCCGCGCAGCGGTTGCCGCGATCGGCGGCACCGTTCAAGTACTTGGCATTGACGATGGCGTGCAGATCGGCACGGATTTGCTGGGTCCGGTCGGCTCAGCGGCTGCGGTCGGATTCGCCGTGAAGCGCCGGTTCGATCCCTCCGGCGTCTTGCCGTATCCCTGGGTGCGAGTGTGAGCGGAACCGACAACGCATTCGCATCGCTCGAGCCACTCGAGCCGTTGATGGACGCATGCGTCCACTGCGGCTTCTGCCTTCCAGCGTGCCCAAGCTACCTGCT
>JBEBGG010000186.1:0-6127 GCA_040081555.1 Vicinamibacterales bacterium | reverse complement strand
GAGCAGCGGGCCGCTGCTCATCCTGAGCCAGGTGATCCTCAGCTTGCAGCTACCCTTCGCGGTGTTCCCACTCGTCGCGTTCACGGGCGATCGACACAAGATGGGCGAATTCGTCAGCCCGATGTGGGTAAGAGCCCTCGCGTGGACCGTTGCGGCCGTGATCGCGGCGCTCAACGCCTGGCTGCTCTGGCAGACCGTCGCCAGCCTGTAAGATTCAGACAATGTATCGCCGCATTCTCGTAGCCATCGAGCACTCCCCCGCCGACGACACCATCGTCAGGCACGCGTCAGCACTGGCGAGAACCGTCGGTGCCGAGCTACTGCTGGTGCACGTCGCGGACGGATTTGCAGCGCGCAATTTCGACCAGCTCAAGCTCAAGGAATCCGAAGAAATGCGCGGCGACCTTGCCTACCTGGAGACGTTGCAGGCGAAGCTAAGGGCGGAAGGATTGACCGTGTCGATTGAACTGGCCAAGGGCGACCCGGCCACCGAATTGATTCGCATCGCGGAGCGGGGCGGTGTGGATCTGCTGGCGATGTCGACGCACGGCCATCGCTTCATTGCCGACGTGCTCTTGGGAGCAACGGTCGACAAGGTCCGCCACCTCGTGAAGATTCCGGTCTTACTCCTGCGGGCGCAATAGCCTCAGGCCAGCGCACGTCCCTTGAGCCGCTCGAGCACTCGCAGCGGTGATCGGGCCTGGTCCTGCATGGCCGCCACGGGCAGCAAATAGGTCTGCTCCAGCTGATACTGTCCAGCCATCGCGGCATGCCCGACCTGATCGGTCAGGGCCATCCAGGTCGACCCGGCCGGAAACTCAAAGGCTTCCTGCTCGGCCTCCCGCTGAAACGTCACGTCGCCCTTCATCAGGTCGTGCAGTTGCAGCATCAGCGCGTCATAGGGCGTGCGCCGAGACTTGGTGACGTGCAAGAGGCGCAAGAGGGCCCCGCTCCAGGGCAGTGGCAGCGCGAGCGCGGTGTCAAATCGACGAGCCACGTCCGAAAACTCGCCGCCGACACGCCACGTCCTCGGCGCACCCAGTGGATTCACGTTCGAAAACACACGGAGAATTCGCCGCGCCTGCACGGGAGACGCCGGGAATGCGTCGACATGCAGTCGGCTGTCATCCTTGCGCCACGAGCTCCGGCGGCCGGCAATTTCCGCAGGTCTGAAGCTGGTGCGGGCACGCTGCACGTGCGCCGCATATGCGGGCAATAGCTCGCGCACCAACGCGTGCGTCGCATCGCTGAATCGCGCGAGCAGCCCGCGCAGACTGTCACGCGACCGACCCTCGAGGGTCGTCCCCCCGACGCGGCCGCTCTCTGGGTCGAAACTGGTGTTCTTGCTGGAAGAGAGAATGGCCGGCGAAAAGATCTCGGTCTCGGCCTGCTCGACGATGAACGGAAGGTACGGAAAAAACAGGACCCGGCCGCTCTCGAGTGCGGCGGTGGCCGTGGCTGTTACGTCTGACGTAACGGCACCCGACCACGCACGGTGCTCAATCGGGACGATACGACTCAAACGATCTCGTCTTCGTCACCCCAGGGCGAGGGCTGCGGACCAGGTGTGATGCCAGCAATATCCGGATCTTCGTCGCCTTCCTGACGCGGGTTCGCGGCTTTCTGGGCCTTCGCGCTGACGCGCCGCTCATCCTTCAGTTTGCGTTTTTCCTGTCGGGCGCGTTCCTTGGCCCGCTTTTCGAGCGTCGGTCGAGTTCGATTTGCCACTATCCGCCTCCTGCCGTCTGCCCTACTTTATCACTCCGCTCCTGGCCTCGTCCCGTTCTGGTAGACGCTCGGCCTCAAAACAGCCGCACCGATGCCCCAGCAGAATGCCGGCACCCGGCGAGACGCAGAAATTCCGGCGCACATTGAGAACACAATCGCCCTCGCAGTCGCCATACCGCTCCCAGAACCTGCGCCGCTCGGACCTCGACGAGGCGCGTGCGCATCACGATGACGTCCCCGCCCTTGCCACCAGCACATCGCTCAAGACCACAGGCTGAGCGACGCGAAGCACAAACGAATTCACTCCCGCATGGAGCGCCCTGGCTGGCACCGCCCACCGGTAGCGGTTCCAACCACCCACCATCGGCTGCGTCTCGAGCGCCAGGCCGTTGACCTCCAAACCGACGGTGCCACCCTCGCCCTCAAGCATTAGTTGCATATCGACCGTCGAGCAGGCGCCGGCGCCGCATGGCAGCAGGATTTCGGCGCGGGCACCGCTGGTCTTGCTGAACCCTCCTGCGCCATCGCCACTGATGGCCGACCACCCGCCCGCCAGAAACAACTGATGATGGTCGCGAGCAACCCGCAGGCGGTCGACACTGTCGTCAATGGGCTCCAACTGCCCGGTCAGGTCGAGCCCGTAGAGTGCTGCGGGCTCGCCCGGTCCAGACTGGCGTGCCAGGACCACGTCAGGAAGACCTCCGAAGGCCAACTGACGCGGTCCATTGAAGGGCCCCAGTTCGATGCGGTACACATGCGCCATCTCTTGCAGCGCTGGCTGTACCGGCCAGCCGTCGTGCTCCAGCGCGCGCCCAAGCGATTCGCTGCCGCCACGGAACTCATCGACCGTAGCGTCGGGCGCTCCGATTGTCGGATCGAACACGTGCGGCGCCAACACATCCTGGCGTCCTGCGTACACCACGAGCGCAGAGGCAGCCGGAACGGGTCGCACGAGCACGTGCCCGCTCGCGCTCGCCGACGAAATGTTCACGGGCCTCGAAGCGACCTGAATCCACTCGCGAATGGTGCGAAGCCTGTGGACACTTACCGGGCTGTCCTGCACCGGTGCCCGTCCGTCTGGTGTGAATGCAAAGGCCGCGATCATGGTCCCGTGTGAATCCCAGAGCGCGACCACCGGCCAGTGCGATCGAATGACCTCCCGTGCACCCACACGAATCGACGCGCGGTCGTAGACGGCCTCCGCCAGAATCGCCGTGGGCGCATGGATGCGGCTCGTCCCGATCGGGAGGCCGGGGCCCGCAAATACCGAGGCCAAAAGATCCTTCGATTCAGACTGCAGTCCACCTGAGCGACCAACGGCACCGATCGCTGCGAGGTTAGACCACGATGGCTTCGGAACACGCCCCCCGATGATGTCAAGTGGCACGCCGTCGTCCGCCAAGGAGGTTCCGAGCCGCATCGCCGGCACGGCCAGTGCCACCACGGTTCCACTCGGCTGATCGGCGAGGTACTGCCGAATCGAACCGTACTCGAGCGGCCACATCGCGTGGTCGAAATCGAAGCCTTCATCTCGCAGGCTGGCTGCGGTCTTGGGAAAGGCAAACAGCCCGTATCCTCGTGCGCTGTAGTCCCTGGCCGCCTCCGGGGTGGCGTAGACGCGGTCGGCGAGCTCGTGGTCCGTGAAAACGTCGTTGGTAAACTTTTCGTAGAGGACCAGGCGATCGACAAACCAATCTTCGGCCATCAGGGCCGAGCGCCGAGGTAACTGCCTGATCAGGGCGTCGAAGTAGCGCATCTCGAATCGCCGGTGGCTCAAGTCGTTGACGCTGACGTTGGTCACGCCGTGCCACGTCACAACCGCGAGCACTGGCGTCGCTGCCGCAATCGCCTGCGCGCCAACACTGAGTCCCGGAAGCGCGGCGATCATCGCTTCCAGGCCGACTATCGCCAGCAGCCAGAGAAAGAAGTACGCCGGCACGAGAAAGAATGGCGTCTGCCCTGGAAAGAACGTCGCGAAGGCAACAACGCCGGCCAACGATCCCGCAGTGAGCACCAACAGCCCTTTGTCTCGAATCGCCAGCGTGACAACACCGACCAGCGCCATCAGGGTAATGGGAGGTGAGAGTTCACCCGTCAGGAACCGCGCGATGATCGGCCCTTGGCCCTTCACCGTGCCAAGGGAGAACGGTTGAACCATGCCCTCCCACTGCGCCCCTCGAATCACTTCCCAGAGTTCAGAAACGCTGCTTGCCGTCGACTCGAGATACGCGCCCTGTAACGTGCGCATCATCACGAAGAGATACTGAGAAAAGCCGAGCGCGAAGAGGCCAAGAATCACCGCTATGGTCCGAGGCGCCAGAGCAAATCTCGGCGCCGTGACGATCGCGAATATTGCCACCGCGGGACCGACCGTCACGATACTGGTGTGATGACCAAGGCCCAGGGAGAAGCATCCGATCGCCAGGAAGAACCAGAGCTGAGCGCCCGTGCGCCGCCACCGCACCAGCGCATACGTCATCGCCGCAATGAGCGCGCCGTTCAGCGAGTAGACTTCCGCGATGGTCGCGGTGGACCAGAAGGCCGTGCCCGTGGCCAGCCCGAGCCCGGCCGCGGCACTCACGGGGCCTGAGCTACCGCGTTCGACCAGCGTCAACTGCAGCAGTACCACGGTCAACGCGGCAAAGACCGCTGACATGAGATTCACGCGCCAGGCAATGTCGCCGACCGGGAGCCAGCCGAACGCGTGCGAGAGCACAACATAGAGCGGGTAGCCTGGGTTGTGGGCAGTACCGAGCACCTTGCCGATGAACTGAAACTTCGGCGTGTCTTCGATCCCGATGAGACCCGGCGCCAGGGTCGCGACGAAGACCGCGAACGCCACGGCGCCGACCGCGGCGGCTGGGAGAACGGACCGGCGCATGAGACCGACATTATTGCCCACCGGCGCCGGGGAACTGGGCGGAGCGCCTCGATGTCGCATGTCACGCCGGCCGTGCCACACCACGACCGTGCGATAGAATGGCGCCGTGCAGGACGAGAGCACCGTCTTCTTCAACGCACTCAGCGACCTCGGGCGCATTCTGGCGATTAAGGTATACCGGCTCCAGCCGAAGGACCCGCCAGCGGTGCCCATGCTCCCGTGCCTCGATCACGAAGCGATGTTGCACGAAGGCATCGCCCCACACGCCGCTGCCTATGTGCAGGACAGCGATGGCCAGCTCCACGAGGTCGTCTTCACGCCACGCGACCACCGCATTGATGTCGACGTGATGTCAACGATGAACGAGTGCACGCCAGAGGCCCGCGCGGCGTTCATGGCGGCGCTCACCAAGCGGTTTCCTGAACAGCAGGTGAATGTCAGCCCGACGTCCTGGCTGAAAGGCGACCGCCGCGTTGCCACAGCCGTCCGCGCGCAAGTGACGCTGCGCGACGTGCTCATGGGCCATGATTTCGAGCGTACGCAAGCAGCTGTCGATCGCCTGCAGATCATCAGTGGATTGATGGAGAAGGAGGCGCGCGCCGCCTCGTGGGGCTCGCGCACAATCATGGCGCCACTGATTGCGTTCGCCGGCCTGCTGCTGCTGGGCGCCTTCGGAACCGATACCCACGCCCGCTGGATGGTATTTGCGCGCTACGCAGTGACCGTCGGAGGGCTGTTCTTTCTCTACTCCGGGCTGAAAGCCGTGCAGCTCACGGAAATGGCGGGGCATGTCTGGAAGCGGTCGGCGGAATACGGACTGATTCTCCGCGAGCGCCAGCGCATCGGCCAGCGCTAGTTTTTCAGCAACTTGCGGACCCGGTGCCCCGTCTCCATGCCGTTGTCCATCTTTCCTGGCGTCGTCTCGCCCACGTAGACATTGCCCAGTCGATCCACCGCGACGCTTTCCGCCAGCGTCAGGTCTTTCAAGACGTGGGTGATCGAACCATCCTTCGCACTGCCGACAAACAACCGCTTCGCGTCGTTGGCGTCGACGACGTAGAGCGTGTCGTCTGGCGAGACGAAGATGCCGCTTGGTGATCCGAACCCCGACCAGTTGGTGATGAACGTGCCCTCCTGATCAAACACCTGAATGCGCTTGTTGGATCGGTCGGCGACGAGCAGGCGCCCCTGGCCATCGAATGCGAGGGAGTGGGGCACGTCGAACTCACCGGGGCCGCTGCCCTTTCTGCCCCAGGCCTTGATGAAACGTCCCTCTTTCGAGAACTTGACGATGCGCGAGTTGACGTGACCGTCGGCCACGAAGATATCGCCGTTTGCCGCAATCGCCACATCGGTTGGGCCGTTGAAGGTGTTGGGGCCGTCGCCCGCGATACCGGCCGTGCCAAGCGTCATCACGCGTTGACCGTCGCGCGTGTACTTGAAGACCTGGTGGCCCTGACCGTTCCGGCCGCGGCT
Source organism: Vicinamibacterales bacterium (assembly GCA_040081555.1). GTDB lineage: Bacteria > Acidobacteriota > Vicinamibacteria > Vicinamibacterales > CAVVIG01 > CADEEX01. The sequence goes on along the minus strand of JBEBGG010000186.1, from coordinate 42 downwards.
ATCGGTAATCCAGAGGAAACCGTAGCGGTCCACCCGCAGGCC
>JBEBGG010000351.1:0-1509 GCA_040081555.1 Vicinamibacterales bacterium | reverse complement strand
TGCCACGCTCGACGCGCTTGTCGCGGCCCATCAGCTCGATGCGGGCGTCGTCAAGCTCCTTGCGCTCGGCGTCGGTGAAGAACTCCTTCGTGCCGTACTTGGCATTCCGCTGAAGGGGCGTATCGAACTCATCCGTCCAGATGCCTTGGATATCTGGATCACCCCACGGAGTTTTCAGGGCGGCTCCGCCCTTTCCTTTGGCTGCGGCGGACTGGGCCTGTCCAGAGACCCCCACCGCCGTCAGCTTGAAGACCGCAGCAACGGCGAATACGACCGCCACTGCGCCGATCGCCGACACGAAACGTACACGCATCAACATGACCTCCTGCCACTGCCTGCCAGGTCGACAAATGGGCGTACGTCGAACGCCTGTAAGGCGCTCATATACAATCGGATCCGGGCATTGTTGTCAAGGACGCCCGGCGGCGGAAAGACGGAATGGACTACCTGACGAAACGCAGATTGCCGGGTGCGCCTGGCGGCGGGACCGGTGCGGCTGCCCCGATCGGGGTGGTGCTGACCTTCACGTCGTCGTAAGACACGCTTTGCGACTGGGGCACGTTGAAGTGCGGATAGTCGCTGATCATGACCCAATTCGTCCCGTACGCGTAGTTCGCGCCATAGGCGCCGTTTCGCGGCGAGCGGACCCTCGCGTTTTGGTAGTCGATAATGAGGACGCCGTCCACCCACATCTGCAGGATGCCGTTGTCGGACCCCGGCACGCACCAGACAGCCGGGCGTCCAAAAGACCGACGAATCGCCGACTTCGGGGGTGCTGGGACAGAGCGCGAGCTGGGCCCCTTCCGCGAATCACTGAAACCCGCTAATGTTGTTCGGCCAACCCAGCTCATGAAGCAATCCTTATTGTCGTTCTCTGCCCTCATCGCGTGCCTTCTCTGTTCGCGTGCGCCGGCTCGCGCTCAACAACCTGCCGCTGCGGTGCCGGTGCAGCAGGGGGGGAGTGCGATGCTCCCTCCGGGCTACCAGGGCCCACCGGCGCCGGTCCCGCCGGAGGTCATCACGCGCGACGGCGCCCGTGTCACCGTCAGGGCGGTGGAAGTGGCGACACCATTTCGGGTGGATGGCAAACTGGATGAGGTCGCCTACGCGACGGTGAAGTCAATGTCCGACTTCATTCAGAACGATCCGCGTCCGGGGCAGCCGGGCACGGAGAAGACCGAGGTGTGGCTCTTCTACGACAAGCAAAACGTCTACGTGATGGCGCGCCTGTGGGAGTCCGATCCCGGCGGCATCATGGCCACGGAGATGCGCCGCGACGCGTCGGTGTTCAACGACGACAATTTCGCGTGGTCGTTCGACACGTTCTACGACCGGCGCAACGGCTTCGTCTTCGAGGTCTCGGCGAGCGGTGGATGGCTCGACGGACAGGTGGCCAACAGTCCATCGCGCACGCCGCGCAAGATTCCCAAGCGCAACATGCCGGTGACGGACGGCGGGTTCGACGGCAAGAGCGTCAACGCGCTCGTGCCTTGCACCCACGCCATGCTT
>JBEBGG010000057.1:0-21738 GCA_040081555.1 Vicinamibacterales bacterium | reverse complement strand
GCAGCTGTGCGCGCACGAGCAGGTGGGCTGCCTGCCTTACTACGGGCTCGCGCGCGGATTCCTGACGGGGAAGTATCGGACCTGGACGAAAGTGGACAGCCCGCGGGCGTCTGGCGCGCAGGCCTATCTGAACGACCGCGGGTTGCGCGTGCTGGCCGTGCTCGACGAAATTGCCGCCGACCGCCAAACCACGGTGGCCGCGGTGGCGCTGGCGTGGCTGGCCGGACGTCCGACGGTGGTTGCACCAATCGCCAGTGCACGGTCGCTGGCCCAGCTCGAAGAGTTGCTCCCGATGGCGACGATGCAGCTGTCGCTGGCCGAGCAGGCCCGGCTCGAGGCGGCGTCGACTGAACCCTCTTGACGCGCGACCAGCGCCGGCGGCGCGCCACCGTCGTCAGCGCGTGAATCAGGATTCTCAGAGCCGCGAAGCCCGTTGGCGGAGGGAAGCGCGTCGGAGTAGCATCGAGAGACGCGACCCGCGGGGCGTCACTTCGGTCGCTGGAGGAATAATGCAAAAGGTCCGCGTGCTCATCGTGTGCGCCACGACAGGGTTGCTTGGAATGGTCGCAACGGCGCAGCAGTCGCCGGCGACCACGGCAGCCAAACCCGCTGCGCCTCGCCCGGCTGGCGGTGCGCCGGCTCGAGCCGTCGCAACAGTGCAGGACGTGATGCTCGGGGTGATCGACCCGGCGTCAAAGCTGGTATTCAAGGCCGTGTCGTCGGAGGTCACGCCCACGGGAACCGTGGAGACCGCGCCCAAGAATGATCGAGAGTGGGCGGTCGTTCGAAGAAATGCGGCGCTCATGGTGGAGGGCGCAAATCTCTTGATGATGCCGGGACGACCCATGGCCGTTGCGCTCTTTGCCAACGAGCACGCCGACGGAGAACTGTCGCCCGCGGAAATCGAAGTCAGAGTGGCAAAAGAGCGTACGGCCTGGAACAAGTTCGTTGTGGATTACCGCGACGCAGCTCTTCTGGCGGTGAAGGCCGCCGATGCCAAACGTACCGAGGACTTCGCGCCAGCCAACGATGCGGTAGACACGGCGTGCGAGAACTGCCACCTGAAGTTCTGGTATCCCGACCAGGATGAATTGCTCAAGAACGCGCCCAAGGCCAAATAGCGTCAGCGCTGACGCGTAGACGATGGGAACGCTCTAGCGACGAAACAGGCTGAGCGGGACCGAGCGTCCCATTTCGTAGTAGCCAAGCGGCGTCGGGTGGATTTCGTCGCAGTTGAATACCGGGCGAATCCTGTCGGCGTCTGCCGGGTCTCGAACCACGGCATCGAAGTCGATGACCCCATCAAACGGTGCGCGCTCCCGGATCCACTTATTCACTTCTCGGCGAATCGCCGATTTCTTGGCGTCCCACGGCGAGTTGGTGGTGTTGTTGTGACGTGGAATGATGGTGACTCCGATAACGCGCGGGCCGCGCGCCTTGATTCGGGTGGTGATTTCAGTGAGGCCGGCAATGACCTGCGCGGCGGTCGACTCGCGGCGGATGTCATTGGTCGCCATGAAGAGGATGACGTCGGTCACGCCCTGATGCGATAGCACGTCACGGTCGAGACGTTCGAGACCAGGCGGACTGTCCGGCGGTGGCTGCAGGCCCTGGCGGCCGATGGTGTTGCCGCTGATACCTTCATTGACAATCGCTTTCCTGGATTTCCCAGCGGCGCCATCGACCATGTCGAACTGAACCGACAGCCAGTCGACCCATCGGTCATGACCGTCCACGGTCGAGCAATTACCGTCGGTGATCGAATCGCCGAAGGCGACAATGGTGCCCGGGCTGGATGAACCTCGAATGTCGATCGCCTTCAGCCAAAAGAGCGAAGTCGTATTCTCCGTGAAGGCATCTCGCCTCTCGTCGGCAGCGACGTTACCTGAAGCTGGTGCGCTCAGGTAGGAGGTCGTGAAGCCGAGAGTATGCTGACTCGGTTTGACATCGAGCGCGGGTACATACAGGCTGACCGCCAGATCCTCGCCCGCCGTCACCGGCATGTTGACGGGATCGCTGGCGACACTGCCACCGACCGGAATGGTCACGCCCGCGGCGGCGCCGAACAGCACCTGTCGATTCGAGCCGGGGATCAGCGCGGCCCCTTGCTTGCGGCTCCCGACGTAGGCCGAGGCGATGGTCAGCGGCGCTGAGCCGAACGGATTATCCAGGCGAATGCGCAGCGCACTGCCGGAGGCATCGACTCGCGCGATCAGACGCACCGTCGCGTTGCTGATCGTGGTCGTGCCGAGCGTGTGATGCGATGTGGACCACGCAGTGATCCACCCGGCCTCGTTTCGATTTTGCCCGGCGAGTCGGGCAGGGCTCGCGGTGAGCCCAAGTGCCAGAGCGCTTGCTGCCGCGATTCCGCGCGCGTAACGCGCCACCAGCGTCGTCACTTCTTGCTCCGCGGTCGGGCCGTCTGCTCGTCGAGCCGAGCACCTTTCAACATGCCTTCCAGGGCGTAGTTACCTTCGTGGCATGCGTACTCGTAGATAGGTCCCTCGAAGGTGGTCATCGGGATGGCGCCGGTCCACGGCTGCGTGAACATCGACGGATCTTCGACAGTGAAGCGATAGTCGATGGTGTCTTTGTTGACGCGGGTGAATCGTTCGACGATACGGAGGGTCTCGCCTGTGCCTAGAAGGTGCGCGACGCTGCCAAGTTCATAGAGTCCACCGGCAGCGCTCGTGAAGTTGGTCGACTCGACAACCAGCGTGTCGCCCTCCCAGTGGCCGCGCGGGTCGCCCATCCACTGCCGCACGCCCGGCTGCAGATGTGGCCGGCCGTCGAGAGGAATCAACCGGGTCTCGGACAGCATCTCGGAACGGATGGCGACGAAGTCCGGTGTCTGAGCAATCTGGTAGTTGTTGTTGTAACCAGTGGGCAAGGGTGGAACGCCATGGTAAAGGATGCAGCGTTCGTGCAGGTTGCGGTCTTCCCACGAGTCCGACGGGCCGCGCCCCTGCCGCGACTGCGTCAAGACCTCGACTCTTCGTTTCCCTTCGGGGGTCAAAGGCGGCACCCGGCCATCGGTGGGGTCCACGATGAGCGACGTCTGCTTCAGCAGATTTCCGCGCTCCCACCAAAACTCGTTGTATGTTCCGGGGTCGCCAGCGCGGGGGGCCTGATCGGTGTTGCGGCTCTTTGCTGTCGCGGCGTCCGTCTGCGCGAATTCCTGGTCGGAGAGGACAACCTTGTCTTTGAGTGCGGCGGGTCGCTCGAGGGGCGTCGTCGTGGCATTGGACCACAGGCCCTGGAGGTCCGGGTGCCCCCAGGACGTGCGCGGCGCTTTCCAGGAATTGGGCTGGGTCGCCGATTCCTTGGCTGGGCCTGCGTTGCAGGCGATTGCGGAGGAGCCGGCCGCGGCGGCCGCGGCGACCACCAAGGCTCGCGCCATCCAAGTCCGATGAGTCATACGAACAATTCTCCCGCTCGTGATGTGCTCAGGCACGGGATCAACTTCCAGAATCCCATCGTACCGACGGACCGGGAAAGCGTGCCCAAAGTAGAACGTGGCGAAAGATATCACAGACCACCGGGGCTCCGCCGGGAGCCAGGGGACGGGTCCGCTCTCCGCAACGTCGACCCCTGTTCCCTTGAACAAAATATTGGATTGCGGATTTAGGTGTCCACAATAAGATGTTGATGTTATTGTGCGCGCCGCGGAACCGCGTTGAATCGATGTTACGATGCGCGCCGGAATCGCCTAAGAAAAGTGCGGTGAAGTTTTGTTTTTTTTGGTCCTGAGGCGGTCTGAGGATACGCCCGCTGGTTCTCGGGAATCTTTGCCACCACTGAACAGCCCTGGTAGTACCCTCCTGTCGCCCACAGCCGCGGCCCACCGGGAATTCCAAGACTAGAGACTAGAGGAGAGCGCATGAAGCGAATCATTTTGAGCACCGTCGTCGGCCTGGCCGCAGTACTGATGATTACTGCTGTCGGTCAAGCCCAGCGATCGTCGTCCGGCCCGAAACCGCCCGTATTCCGATATGACTCATCGTGGCCCAAGGATCTCCCAAACGACTGGGTCGTGGGCAACGTCGTGGGCGTGGCGGTCGATTCGAAAGATAACGTCTGGATCACTCACCGCCCGGCCAGCCAGGTAGGGGCGGACAAGACGCCGCCGGTGCTCGCGTTCGACCCCGCAGGAAACCTGATTCAGAGCTGGGGCGGCAAGAGCGGAGAGGGATTTGAGTGGGGCAACCAGCTGCACGGCCTCTACGTCGACAACAAAGATAACGTCTGGGTCGGCTTCGGCGGCGGCCTCCCCTATGATTCCAAGTCGGTCTTGACCCATGGCAACGCCCATATTCTCAAGTTCACGCCCGCCGGCAAGTTCTTGCTGCAGGTCGGCAAGTTCGGAGAGGGTCTCGAGGGTAGCAATAGCAAGACCCGGCTTGGCCAGCCCACCGACATCGCCGTCGATCCCAGCACCAACGAGGCGTACATCACCGACGGCTATACCAATCGCCGGGTCATCGTTGTCGATGCCACCACTGGCGCCTACAAGCGTCACTGGGGGGCGTTCGGAGAGCGTCCCGACGATGGGCCGGTCGCCCGGTTTAGCCGGACAGGGCCGCCGAGCAAGCAGTTCGACACGCCGCATTGTGCGGTGATCGCCGTCGACGGCCAGGTCTACATTTGCGACCGTGGCAATCAGCGTATTCAGGTGTTCCAGAAGAACGGTACTTTCATCAAGGACAAACTGATCGACGCTCGTCTGGCTGATGGTTCGACTGGCGGCACGCCGTGGGATATCTCGTTCTCGACCGATCCTCAGCAGACGTTCATCTTCTTGGTCGACGGTGCGACCCACCGCGTCCATACGCTGCGTCGGGACACGCTCGAGGTGGTCAGCTCGTTTGGCCACCGCGGACGCTGGGCCGGTCAGTTCGAGTCGCCGCATAGCATCGCCATCGACTCCAAGGGCAACTTGTTCGTGGCCGAAACTCTGGACGGACGTCGCGTCCAGAAGTTCAGCCCCAGCGCAGGCAAATAGCCGTCAGTGGTCGGGCGTCGTCCGCATTCGTGAGATCCATGATTGACGGAGCGGCCCCGACCACTTCGGCGCGTTCGCACAGGGCCGGTGCCACCGGCACCGGCTCCTGTGTGTGCCCTTCGGAGGAGAGAGAACGATGACCAAGATGAGCGCGTGCCGCGCGATGCTGGTGATCCTTCTGGGGCTGCCGCTGCTCGGGGTGTGGGACGTGTCCGCTCAGTCGCTCGAGGACCGCTTTGCGTCTGCGAAGAGCCTGACCTGCGCATTTACGGCGATGGCCACCGGCAATTGGACTGGCAGCGAGTCGTCGGCTAAGGCTCGCCCGGCCACTCTGAAGATGGCGTTCGACCAGATCAGGCTCGACGACGGAACGGCCCGGTTGGTCGGCGCGTTCGGTGACTTCGACATCATCGTCCGCCTGTCGAGCGGCAACCTTCACCTGGTTCAGTCTTTTAAGGATGGCCCGCTCTACGTGACCACGCTTTTCCCCAGGGAATCCCGGCCGGGAAAGGTGCAGGCCGTGCACACGCGCCACGAATACACGCTCATCAGCATGCCCGGCTACACTTCGAGGCCCGAGCAGTATTACGGGGAATGTGCGCTGCCCGAGTAGCCGACGCGGAGGCGCGGCCAGTGTCTCACCTTCGGTGTGACACATTGTTGCGACCTTGAAGGTCTCAGAGGGATTATCCTTGGGTGTACCGATTGCGCCTACGATACCGCGCGGCGGCGATTGGCATTCGTGGACGGCATTTGATGGTATCCGGATGGCTAGAAACCGTAATCGAGGAGGCAGAGTGATGAGGTCGAGGACTGTCACCGTCGCGGCGGCTTTGTGGGCATTGTTGACGCAAGGTCTTCTCGTGCCCGCGTTTGCCCAAGATGCGGATCGTCGCATGGTCACCGCCGCCCGGGAGCGGCAGGTGGACGTCGTTCGCCAGCTCATTAAGCAGAAGGCGCCGGTCAATGCCCCATCGCCGGACGGTGCCACGGCTGTGGCGTGGGCCGCCCACTGGGACGATTTGGCGGTGGCCGATCTGCTGATCGCCGCCGGGGCGGATGTCAACTTGCCGAACCAGTTGGGTGTCACGCCCTTGATGCTGGCTGCGATCAACGGCAGCGAGGCGATGACCGAGAAACTGCTGAAGGCCGGGGCGAAGGCCGCGGTGAGCAGGGACAAGAGCGGTGAGACGGCGCTGACGCTAGCCGCCAGGTCCGGCAGCGTTCCGGTGGTCAAACGGCTGACCGGTGCTGGCGCCGATGTCAACGCCAAGACGAGGCTTGGCGATACGCCGCTGATGTTTGCCACGGCCCAGAAACACTCCGCCGTCGCCAAGCTGTTGATCGAGGTCGGCGCCGATGTCAATGCCAGCACCGAATCGGTCGTCAAGGCCGGGCGGCGGGGCATGAGGCCTGCCGATTCCGAAGAGGCCCCGAGGCTCGTCAACAAGAACCAGGCGATCGCCGTTGCCCAGTTGGCGAAGGACGGCGACTACGATCCGCCGCGCCCTGAAGGCGGGTTTACGCCGTTGCTACACGCGGCGATGTCAGGGGACCTCGAGACTGCGCGCGCGCTGGTGGCGGCCGGAGCCGATGTCAACAAAGCCGCAGCCGACGGCGCCACGCCTTTGATCGTCGCCATCGTCAAGCATCAGCCTGAGGTCGCATTGATGTTGCTGGATCATGGCGCTGACCCGAACGTCTCGGCGCCGGGCTACACCGCGCTGCACGCCGCCAGCATCACTGGTCAGATCGAGGTCGCGACAAAACTGCTGGACAAGGGGGCCGATCCCAACGCCGGGGTCACGATGCCACTGCGCCTGTCCGCCGCGTTCATCCCGTATAACCCGGAACTCGTGGCCGGTCGCCTGAGTCAGGTCGGCGCCACCCCGTTTATGCAGGCCGCGAAGGCGGTCAATGTGCCGATGATGCGGCTGCTTGCCGCTCGCGGGGCCAAGCCCACTCAGACCGCCGCCGACGGCACGACGGCAATTATGCTGGCTGCGGGTCTAGGCAAGCGTTCCTTGACAGACATGTTCGCATTCGTCCAGTACTACTCGTGGGACGAGGGGCGGGCCATTGAGGCGATTAAGCTGGCGGTTGAGATGGGCGGCAATATCAATGCCTCGAACAAGTTCGGAGAAACGGCCCTGCACGCGGCCGTCTATCACGCGTCAAACAAGATCGTTAAGTTCCTGGTTGAAAGCGGCGCCAACATCAACGCCGTTAACTGGGCGGATCAGACTCCGCTGCTGGCCGCCAATGGTCATCTGTACAGCGGCACCTTCGTCCGATATCCAGAGACCGCCGCGCTCCTGGAGTCTCTCGGAGCCGACCCGAAGGTCGGTACGCAGCTGAACTTCGGGATCGTTGGGTACGTGAAAGACAAAGCTCAGCCGCAGTAGGCACACCAAGCTGGCAGGGTAGATTCCTGAAAGAGGTAACTGGCGTGAAGAAGATGTCGCTAGCGGTAATGGCGGTAGTCCTCGGGTGGGTGGTGCTCGTTGCGGCCGACCCGAACCCGGCCATGTTGAAGAAGAATCCTGGACCCACGGCAATCACGGCTCAGCCCGTCGTGATGCATGCTCAGGCCGCGGTTCCGGCATCGCCGGCCGCGTGGTCGCCACAGACCGGCGGGGGGGCGCAGGCAGCAGGCACTCCGACACCGGCGCGCGCACTTGTCAACCGCTACTGCGTCGGGTGTCACAACGAGCGTCGTCCCACGCCCGCCGGTGCTCCGGTGATGCTCGACCGTCTCAACATCGACGACGTCAGCCAGGACCCCGCGGTGTGGGAAAAGGTGGTGCGGAAAGTTCGCAGCGGCTCGATGCCTCCGGCCGGCTTGCCGCGGCCCGACGCGCAGACGTTTCAGGCCTGGATGGAGAACCTTGAGGGCGGGCTCGACCGCTTGGCGGCCGCCAAGCCGAACGTGGGACGCCCGGCACCCATCCACCGGTTGAATCGCGCAGAGTACACCAACGCGGTGCGGGACTTGCTGGCCGTTCAGATTGACGGCCGTGCGATGCTGCCGACCGATGACTCCGGCTATGGCTTTGACAACATCGGAGACGTGCTGTCGGTATCACCTGGACTGCTCGAGCGCTATATGCTCGCGGCGACCAAGATCAGTCGACAGGCGATCGGCGATCCGACGCTGAAGCCAGGAACCACCACCTACAAGACGTCGCCGCTGCTGTTGCAGAACGACCGCTTGAGTGAGGATCTGCCGTTCGGATCGCGGGGCGGTATGGCAATACAGCACCCGTTCCCGCTGGATGCCGAGTACGTCATCAAGGTCGACCTTTCGCGCAACCTGGACGGGGCGCAGATTCGCGGCGTTCACGACATGGAAGTTCGAATCGACCAGGTCCTCGTGAAGCAGATGACGATCGATGCGGGAAAGGCCGGCATGGGTTCTGGGAAGGGGCTGCCGGAAGTCCGCATTCCGGTGACGGCCGGATCGCACCTCGTCACCATCACGTTCGTTGGCGCGGCTGATCAGTTGGTGCCCCGGGATGCGCGGCCGTCAGATCCGCCGCCGAATTCCTTCGCCTACCAGCTCAATCCGATCGACGCGGCGGTCAGCAGCATCCAGGTCATCGGTCCCTACGACGGGAAGGTGCCGAAGGAAACCGAAAGCCGCAAGCGCATCTTCGTGTGCAAGCCGTCGTCGATGAAGGACGAGCAGGCGTGCGCCACGCGCATCATGTCCGGGTTGGCCCGGCGTGCGTATCGTCGTTCGGTGACCGATGCAGACGTGCAGCCCCTGGTCAAGGTCTATCAGGCCGGACGAGAGAAGGGCGACTTCGAGAAAGGCATCCAGCGGGGCGTCGAGGCATTGCTGGTTTCGCCGAAATTTCTGTTCCGCATCGAGCAGGATCCGACCAGCGCGTCCGCGGGAGCGGCGTATCGGCTGAGCGACTTCGCCCTCGCCTCGCGGCTCTCCTTCTTCCTGTGGAGCAGCATCCCGGACGATGAACTGTTGAACGTGGCGGAACAGGGTCGGCTGAAGAATCCGACGGTACTTGAGCAGCAGGTGAAGCGGCTGCTCGCTGATTCCCGCGCGTCCGCATTCGTCAGCAACTTCGGCGGCCAGTGGCTGTACCTGCGCAACCTTCGCACCGCGGCCCCGAATGCTGACCTGTTCTTCGACTTCGATGACAACCTGCGAGTCGCGTTCCAACGCGAGACGGAAATGTTCCTGCAGGATCAGATGCAGACCGATCGCAGCGTTCTGGATCTGCTGACGGCCGACTACACGTTCGTGAATGAGCGGCTCGCTCGGCACTACGACATTCCGAATGTCTACGGCAGCCACTTCCGACGGGTTGCCTACCCGGACAAGAGGCGCGCCGGTCTGTTGGGCCAGGGAAGCGTCCTCACGGTCACGTCCTATCCGAATCGGACGTCGCCGGTAGTGCGCGGCAAGTGGCTCCTCGACAATCTGCTCGGCTTCGCGCCACCGCCTCCGCCGCCGAACGTTCCGGCGCTCCGGGAAAACGGCGAGGGAGTGGTGGCGACTACGGTGCGAGCGCGTCTGGAGCAACATCGGAAGAACCCGGTATGTTCCAGCTGCCATTCGCAGATGGACCCGCTCGGATTCGCCCTCGAGAACTTCGATGCCATCGGCAAGTGGCGCACCGACGACGCCGAGGCCAAGACAGCGATTGATTCGTCCGGCACGCTGCCAGACGGCACGAAGTTCAATGGCCCTGTCGAATTCAGGACGGCGCTGCTCGGTCGGAGTGGGGATTTCGTAGCGAACCTCACCGAGAAGTTGATGACCTACGGCTTGGGTCGCGGGTTGGATTACTATGACCGGCCGGTGATCAGGAAGATCGTCCGGGATGCCAAGATGTCCGACTACCGCTGGTCGTCGTTGATCATGGGAATCGTTAGCAGCAAGCCGTTTCAGATGCGCATGCCAAGCGCGAGCGGCGCGGCAGCGTCGTCGGTGGCAGCGGTGCCGGTGGACTCGTCAATGAAGGGTAGGGCGCAGTAGCATGGGACTAATTACAAAGAAGCACCTGCATCGGCGGACGTTCTTGCGCGGACTGGGCGTGTCGGTGGCGTTGCCGCTACTGGACGGGATGGTGCCGGCGTTTGCGGCGGCGCGGACGACGGCGGCCGCGCGGCGGTTCGGGGCGGTGTATGTGCCCAACGGCGTCGAAATGCGGATGTGGACGCCGAAGACCGAAGGGTCGGGGTTCGGGATGTCGCCGATTCTTGAGCCGCTGGCGCCGTTCCGGGACCAGACGTTTGTCTTGAGCGGGCTGGCGGACAAGGTGGCGGTGCCGGCCCCGGGTGAGGGGATTGGCGACCATGCGCGGGCGGCGTCAACGTGGTTGACGGGCGTGCGGGTGAAGAAGACGGAAGGGCCGGACATCCGGGCCGGGGTGTCGCTGGACCAGTTGGCGGCGCAGCACTTGGGGAAGGAGACGCAGCTGGCGTCGCTGGAACTGGCGCTGGACTCGGTGGAGGTGTTGGGCGCCTGCGACGCCGGCTATAGCTGTGCGTATGCGAACACGATTTCGTGGCGGACGCCGACGACGCCGTTGCCGATGGAGAACAACCCGCGGGCGGTGTTCGAACGGATGTTCGGGGCGAGTTCCAGCACGGATGCGGCGACCCGGCAGGCGCGGCTCGCGGAGGACCGGAGCATTCTGGACTTTGTGACCGAGGAAGTGAAGTCGTTGAACCGGACGCTGGGGGGCGGGGACCAGGGGAAGCTGCACGAGTATCTGGAGGCGGTGCGGGACGTGGAGCGCCGGATTCAGACGGCCGAGCGGCAGAGCACGCGGGAGCTGCCGGTCGTCGAGCAGCCGATGGGCATCCCCGACACGTTCCACGAGCATGCGCGGTTGATGTACGACCTGATGGCGCTGGCGTATCAGACGGACCTGACGCGGGTGGGGACGTTCATGATCGGCAAGGAAGTGAGCGGGCGGTCGTATCCGGAGATCGGGGTGCCGGACGGGCACCATGCCTGCTCGCACCACCAGAACGACCCGGCGAAGCTGGCGAAGCTGGCGAAGATCAACACCTACCACATGGAGCACTTCGCCTACTTCTTGGAGAAGCTGCGGAACACACCGGACGGGGACGGGTCGCTGCTGGACCACTCGATTTTCGTGTATGGGTCGGGGATCAGCGACGGCAATATCCATTTCCATCTGGACCTGCCGATGGTGGTGGTGGGCGGTGGCGCCGGCACGCTCAAGGGCGGCCAGCACTTGCGCTACAAGAACGACACGCCGCTGACGAACCTGTATGTGGCGCTACTCGATAAGCTCGGGCTGCCGATGGACCAGTTCGGCGACAGCACGGGCAAACTCGACTATCTCACGGGGATCTAACCTCATCGACCGGGCGGTCCCGCGAGGGACCGCCCGATTCCTCGCCTTCGCACCCGCTCCCCTCACAAACCGCACAACGCGAGCGCCTCGGTCCAGTGACGCTGGAAACCGTTGACGCTAAACGTCGCCGACGCGGGCTCGGCGTTGAAGGGTATGTACGTCAGCACGAAGCGCGTCGCGCCCGAGAGACGATCGATCAGGGCTGGGACGGCATCGGCGGGTGCCGAGAGCGTGTGACGATTTGTCGACTCCATCCATGCCGCCAAGACGGGTTCGCTCTCGTCGAATCTGTACCGCACCGTCCGTTCGGGGCCCGGTTCGGCGGCGGCCGGAAGACGAGTCGTTACAGAGTAGCTAAGTGCACCGCCCGCAGCGCATCGCACTGAGAGCCTGGGTGTGCTCGTCAGCACAAAGCCCCGAATTGGGCCGTCAGCGTCGACGGCCAATTCGACCGCCGTGCCGCCGCCGGGCGAGGCGAATTGTGTGAGCACCCAGCGGTCCTGCAAACGGGACCATCGGATGAGGGCCACTCCGATTGCCAGACTGATGAGCAACGCTGCGACCGGTCTCGCTACCCGCATCATCGCCTTGAAGACGGCCCGGCCCGTCTCGCCGAATCCATCTCAGCGGCCAGGAGACCACGGTCCCGCGGCAGCCTTGTCCGGCGGCGGCACGGGTTTGCGGGGGACCATGCCATTCTGATTGGCCGCCTCATAGGCCAGGAAGGCGACCAGGACAGCATTCTGAATGAGGACATCGCCGTTGAGCCGGTCGAAGGTGTCGAGGTTGGAATGCCGAATGCGGGCCTCGTATTCGCCAGGGTCCTGGATGAAATCGAAAGCGGGCAGGCCGACGGCATCGAAGGCCTGATGATCCCCGTCCATCGAGAAACGGGGGCTGAGGGCTGTGGCACCCAGTGGCTTGAGTGGCGCGAGCCAACGTTCAAGCATCGGAGCGGCGGCCGTGTTGCCCTGCAGATAAAGACCACGTATCGCGCCAGCGCCCCGGTCCAGGTTGAAGTAGGCCGAGAGCCGAGCGTGGTCCGGCCGCAGCTCCATACTGGCTGGGTCCGCGAAGTTTTGGGTGACGTAGAACCTGGCGCCAAGGTGGCCCTGCTCAGCTCCAGTCCACAACGCCAGTCGGATCGTCCGGCGCGTCTTGAGCCCCGAGGCACGCAGGATTCGCATCGCCTCGAGCATGACAACGCAGCCGGCGGCGTCGTCGGCGGCTCCCGTTGCCGCATGCGCCGAGTCGAAATGGGCGCCGAGCATCACGACTTCGCCGGAAAGGTCCGTACCAGGCAGTTCTGCGACGATGTTGAACGAGTCAGGTTCGGCCGGATGATAGTCGCTGGCGATGTCCAATTCGACTGTGACCGGAGTGCCCGACTGAAGCGTTCGCGCAATGCGATTGTATTGCTCGCTCGATACCACGACTTGCGAGGCAACGGCGTCGGGCCACGGATAGAAGCCCTGCCCCGCGAAGGCCGCGTCGTCCCGCATACGCCCGTCACCGACAAACACGGCTCCGTCGTACCCGCCCGGTTCGAGCAGTGCGATGACTCCTTCGTTGACGTAGAACTCCATCCGCTTTCGCGCGAACTCAAGTCCGGCGCGTACGGCTTCACCTGATGACGCGGCAGGCGCTGGGGCAGGCTCGGTGAGCGCGCGAAGCTCTTCAGCGGAGTAGCGCGGGTCGCCTCGTCTGGGCGCCGGAAGCGCGTTCGGCCGGACAGGCGCCGTCAGCACGATCGCGCCCTTGAGCGTGCCACGATAGGTATCGAAGTCGCGCTCGTTCTCGATGACGGCCAGAACGGCGTTGGCCACCACCGAACCACCGGTGCCCGGAGTCCAGGCTTTCGGGAACGCGAGCAGCGGATAGGGTGAGGGGCTGGCGACGAGGGCAACGAAGCGATCCGTCGTCCAGCCGGGTCCGAACGGCCCCCAGCGTTCGAAGCGCGCCGACGTGATACCCCATTTCTTCAACTGCTCGACCACGAACGTTCCGGCGGCTCTGAGGTGGGGCGACCCGGTCAGGCGGGGTCCGTAGATATCGGTGAGGTAGCCAGCTGTCTCCATCAGCCGCGATCCCGCGCGGGCCTCCGCGGCGATCCGGGCGAGAGCCCCCGTGTCCGGATGGACGGCCTGCGCCTGCGCCTGGGGAACCACCCGGCCCCCAGACACCGCCGTCAGCGTCAGGACAACGGCCGAGAGCACGGCGGTTCGGATCGGCATGCTTCGCCGATGCCAAGAGCTGTGCCGGGGCAGCCTTGGACCGCGCCCGGCCGGACGATCCGCGGCCGCCTTCTTGTCAATATGGGACGTGTGATTCGAGGTAGTCAAGAACGTCGCTTCATCGCACACTTCCGCGTGCAGGCTGCGAGAATCACACGTTCGTTGACCTGCGCGGACATCTCCACGATCCGACCCTCCTGCCCTGGCGGTGCGGCTCAGATGTTGGCACTCTGGGGTAGGTTAGCACACGGTCTCTGACGCTGTTGGATGATGCGTGCCCCCTTGTGTTATCTTCTTGCCGCCAAATGTGTGGGAACTGGATGCCGTCCCATTGGGCATCTGGGTTCTTGCCACCCGCACCGGGAAGGAAACGTGTCACGACACATGCAACTCGCCTGGAAGCTGACGTTTGCCCTACTGCTTGGTCTCATCGGCGCCGGAACCACAGCGGCCCAGGACGCACGGCGTGCCATCCTCGACGGTAATCCGGAGGCGCTCAAGCGCGGCTCGTTGCTCTTCCGCGCCCGCTGCTCCGGCTGCCACGGCCTTGACGCCAAGGGCGTCAGTGGCCCCGATCTCACGGCCGTTCTCGCGGCCGGGACCACCGAAGATCGATTCTTCCGCGTCGTTCGCACGGGACAGGGCACCGACATGCCGCGGTTCGGCTCCGATCAGACGGCGGATTCCCAAGTCTGGGAAATTCTGGCCCATCTTCGCAGTCTGTCGCAGGCCGGTGCGTCGGAGCCTATTCGAGGCAACGCTGAGAACGGCGCCCGAATCTTCCGAACATCCTGCACGGGATGCCATCGTGTGAACGGTGTAGGGGGCGCCCTCGGGCCGGACCTCTCGCGAGTGGGGTCAATGCGATCGGCGACTGCCTTGATGGCGAAGGTGCGCGATCCGAACAAGTCTC
The DNA here is from genome assembly GCA_040081555.1 of Vicinamibacterales bacterium. Classification (GTDB taxonomy): domain Bacteria; phylum Acidobacteriota; class Vicinamibacteria; order Vicinamibacterales; family CAVVIG01; genus CADEEX01. The sequence goes on along the minus strand of JBEBGG010000057.1, from coordinate 7,233 downwards.
ATGTTCCGGGCTTCCGCCCGGTGAGCGTCGTGCTCAACGACGGCCGGAGAATTCGCGGCGTCGTCAAGAACGAAGACGCGTTCTCGATTCAGATTCTGGACGTCAGCGAACGGATTCAGGGCCTCTCGAAGACCGGCGTGCGGGAGATCGTCAGGGAGCCTCGCTCGCCGATGCCGGCCTTTGGTGCGGATCGACTGAGCGACAGCGACCTGAGGGATCTCGTAAGCCATCTCATGACGCTTCGGAACAATACACCTGCGAGTTGAGGAGACCCGGATGATCGGATCAGGATATTCACGCCTTCTAGGCACGGTGGGCGCCGTGTGCGTGCTCGGGCTTCTCGCGGGAGGGGCGGCGGTCACGGCACAGCAGCCATCGAACACCATTACCTTTCAGGACCTGCTGCAGGGCCTCAAGGATCCGACGCGCTGGTTGACGTTCTCGGGCGACTACTCTGGGCAGCGTCACAGTCCGCTCACGCAGATCACGCCGGAGAACGTCAAGCACCTGAGCCCGCAGTGGACGTTCCAGACGGACACGCCGGGGAAGTTTGAGGCGACGCCGATCGTCCTGGACGGAGTGCTCTACGTGACAGGGGCCAACAATCTCGCGTGGGCGCTGGATGCGCGCACCGGACGAACGATCTGGCGGTACCGGCGCGACCTTCCCGATGGCGTGGTGGTGTGCTGCGGCCGCGTGAACCGGGGCTTCGGTATCCTGGGGGACACGCTCTACATGGCCACCCTTGATGCGCATCTGCTCGCGATGGACCGCAAGACCGGCGCGATCGTATGGGACGCCGTGCTTGGTGACTACAAGGCAGCATACTCGTCGACGTCGGCGCCGTTGGTCGTCAAGGACAAGGTGCTCATCGGCATGGGCGGAGGCGAGTACGGCGTGCGCGGGTTCATCGACGCCTACGATGCGAAGACCGGCAAGCGCGCATGGCGATTCCACACCATTCCGGCGCCCGGTGAGCCCGGCAACGACAGTTGGAGCAAGGACAACGATTCCTGGGCGACGGGTGGCGGCGCGACTTGGCAGATCGGGAGCTACGATCCCGAACTGAACCTCGTAATCTGGGGTACAGGTAACGCCGGACCACAAATGTACGGCGGCGATCGGCCCGGAGACAATCTCTACGCGGCGTCGTTTGTTGCCCTCGACGCCGACACCGGCAAGGTGCGGTGGCACTTTCAGTTCACCCCGCACGACGTGTGGGACTACGACGCTACCCATGTGCCGGTGCTCGCCGACATCATGCTGAACGGCCAGCGGCGGAAGGTCGTACTGAACGCCAATCGCAACGGGTTCTTCTATGTGCTCGACCGCGAGACCGGCAAGATGCTGCTGGGGAAGCCGTTCGCCAACACCACGTGGGCCAAGGAGATCGGCGCCGACGGGCGGCCGAAAGTACTGCCGAACACGATACCGACCGAAAAAGGGGCGTTGGTCTGTCCGGCCGCGGCGGGCGCGACAAATTTCATGACACCGTCATACGACCCGAAGCTCGGACTCCTGTTCATCACCGCCCGCGAAGGATGCATGACGTTCTACGCGTGGAAGGTGGACTACGTTGCCGGTGACAGCTTTCGCGGCGGCGCAGGTGTCGCGTCAGAGCCAGCGGGAGGCACCTACGGAGCGTTGCGCGCCATCGATCCGACGACTGGCGCTCAGCGGTGGGAATTCAGGTACACCTCCCCGACGTCGGCGGGAGTAACCTCCACCGCGTCAGGTCTGGTCTTTACCGGAGATAACGAAGGAAATTTCATCGCCTTCGACGGCCGAACTGGTAAGTCTCTTTGGCACTACCAGACCGGGTCGGGAATCTACGCCTCGGCAACGACCTACATGCTCGACGGAAAGCAGCACATCGTAATGCCGTCAGGGGCGACGCTCACGGCGTTTGCGCTTCCGGATGCGGACGTGCAGCGCTAGGGCGCTCCACATCCGCGTCCTCATTCAGACAATGGGTAGTGCGGGCCAGAGGCCCACACTACCCATTGCTACGTCAGAGAAGCGGTAAGACCCTCCTCCGTCATGTTCCTTCTCCCGTGGGAAGAGACGATGGCGGCTGTCTCAGTGCTTCTGCAGATACGGGCGGGGCGAGCAGACGCGATCGCCGCCAGGAACCGAGTAGGTCGGGCCCGGGCGTGGCAGCCGCTCGAGCATTCAGCTAATGGGCTCTCGTGGCCGATCTACGCGGCAGCTCGGTTTTGACCTGGCATTCGCAACGAGAGCGAGGCGAATGCAATCAGCGCCAGTGCGGCAGCGGCGAAGAACGCGTAGCGGTATTCGCCAAACGTTACGAACACGCGGCCAGCCACCACTGGCCCTAGCACTCCGGCCGCGCCCCAGGCCGTGAACAGCAGCCCGTAGTTCATGCCCAGATTCTTTGTGCCGTAGAAATCCGCAGTTGTCGAGGCAAACACCGACAGCTGCGTGCCGTAGCACCAATAGACGAGCGCCATCAGGACGTAGAACGGCACGACCTGATCCCGGAGCAGGTACAGCGACGGCATGGCAAGCGCCGAGACGACTAGCATGATCTTGAGCGTCTGGACTCGACCCAGCGTGTCGGACATCCACCCGGAGAGAATGCGGCCGCCGGCGTTGCCGAAGGCGCCCACGGTGACCGCGAAGGTGGCTTGCGCGGCGCTCAGACCTGCGTTACGCGCGAACGGAACGAGTTGGCTGATGACCATGAGGCCGGACGTCACCCCCAGGCAGTAGGCGACCCAGAGAGCGTAGAACGTCGGCGTTCTCAGCATCTCGCGTGTCGTCATCTCCGTCCCCGCCGGCGTGGCGCCAGGCGTTGGCTTCCAGTTGGGCGGGCGGTAGCCTGCCGGCGGATTCTTTAGGAGGGCAGCGCCAGCCATCGTCATCACGAAAAACGCCGCACCGAGGAGCAAGAAGGTCGGGCGCCAGCCGTATCCGGTGATCAGTCGTGTCGCAAGTGGACCGAGAATCGCCGAACCGGCGCCGTATCCTCCGACCATGAGACCGATGACCAACCCGCGCTTGTCAGGGAACCACTTGGATCCGACCGGAGTGGTTGCGGCATAGCCGAAACCGTTGCCGATGCCGACGACGACACCAAAAGAGAGGTACAGGCTCAGGAGCGAGTTCGTGAGGCTGCAGAGCATGAAGCCACCGCTGACAAGCACTCCACCGATGAGGGCGCAAAACCTCGGCCCTCGCCGGTCCTGAAGTCTCCCAGCGACGATGAAGGAGAGCGCGAAACAGACGATCGCGATGGTAAAGACCCACGACGTGTCGGCGCGAGACCAGCCGAACTCTTTCTCGAGCGGCAGCACGAAGATGCTCCACGCGTAGAGCGATCCAAGCGCCAGATTCATTACGACGCCGCCAACAACGGGGAACCAGCGATTGGTCATGGGCGGGAATTATATGTCGATCTCCGTCGAAAGCCCCCACCCAGAAATATGGGACACGCGAGCGGCTGGATCAGCGTACGAATTGGCGCGCGTCCCGCATCAGGTCGTCATGACGAGCCTGAACGCCCAGCAAAAGAAATGTGTAGTTCGGTATTTCGCCCATGGAGCACTTGGGCCTTGGACGCCGAGCTGACCGGGGCCTTGAGCCGCCGGGCTCTTCCACAATCTGACGTCAGTTCGTGGCGGTCAGGGCACCGGCACTCGACGGATGATGTCCTCGACCACCGCGTCGGTCGTCAGGCCTTGACTCGCGGCGTGGGGACCGAGCCACAAGCGATGGCCCAGGACGTAGGGGGCGAGATCCTGTATGTCCTCGGGGTACACATCGGTTCGTCCGCGTTCGAGAAGCGCCCACACCTTGGCGAGACGGCCCCAACAGATGGTGGCTCTCGGCGAGGCACCCAGATCGACGCCACGCTCCACCAATTCCGACGGGGAATGGGTGCGCCAGTCGGTGGCGGCGTTGTACGGCCGCGTGGCCGAGACAAGGCTCTGGATGTATTTGCCGATCTGCTCATGGAGCGAGACCCTCTCGTTGATACCGGCCCGCAGCTGAACGATGCGTTCCTTCGACAAGAGTGCGTCGAGCTTGACCCGCTTGAAATCGAAGTTGACTAGCTTTCGCTCTTCTTCGGGCGGCAGGTAGCCGATGTTGAGCATGATCGCGAAGCGATCGGTGGCGGCCTCAGATAGCGGGAACGTACCCTGGCCGAGTTCAACCGGGTTCATCGTTGCGATGGCGAAGCTGAACGCGGGAAGGTCGCAGGTGACCTTGCCAACCGTGATAGTACGATCCTGCAGGGCCTCGAGGAACGCGCTCTGAGACTTGAGCGGTATGCGATTGATCTCGTCAAGCAGGATCACTTCAGCCGACGCCAGCGGCCCGAACTCTGTGACCAGTTCACCGGTGGCCGGATTGATCATCTGAAATCCGACGACCTCGGTTGGCTGTAGGTCGGCCCGGCCCTGCAGGCGGGCAAACTTCGCGTCGCTGATGGCAGCCAGAATCACGCCGAAGAACGTCTTGCCGACGCCTGGGACGCCGCGGAGTAGAAGATTGGCGGCGTTGACCTGACGGTCTCCGTTCTTGTCGTAGGTGGTGGGAATCTCAGAAAAAAGCGCGACGTTGGCCAAAGCCTTCGCCGTCTCGTATCCCACGAGCGCCTTGCGACCCTCAGCCAGGATCGCGTGATGAAAATCGATGGCTTCCGAGAGGTCTGGATGCACGATGGTCGCCTGGCTGAGACAGCCCGGTCGAATACGTTAGGACAGCAAGCCGATCAGGCGTGCGCCGATCGTGACCCCGGTCCACAGCACAATTGACACCAGCGCCACTATCTTGCCCCGGTACGGGCCCAGTGCGGCTTCATCGGCAAGAGACGCTTTACGCCGGATAGTGAAGGTGAAGATGGTGGCGACGATGAGTCCCTCCATCTTCCACCAGAAGAAATCGCTGTAGTACTCCTTCATGGAGAGCGCTAGCAGCTGAGGAATACCCGTCAGGATCAACACGACGAAACCACTGATGAGCCACGGGTGCGCATCACGAGACACCTGCGCCAGCGGCCGGTTCGTGAGCCCCTGGCCCAAGAGCCGCAGGTCCACGACCAGCATTGCGCCGGCAAACAGCGCCAAGGCGCTCAGGTGCGTCACTTGGAGGATCGGGTTGTACCAGGCCCCACTCTGGATCGTGTGACTGATACTGAGCTGCTCCATCCACTTGAAAAACGGCAGAAACGACATTATCGGTTCGTCCCCTTCACGAGAGCTTCAACGCGACCCACCAGGCTGGCACCAGCCCGCTGTAGGCAATCATCCGACCAGTAACGATGATCGCCACCCACAAACCGAGCGACAAAAATCCTGCGAGCCTGGCCCCAAACGGCGGCGCCGGGTCACGGTCCCACGTGGTCACCGAGCGATATGTGGTCTGATGAAATATGACGGCGTTCACCAGCGCCAGCAGCAGCAACAGGTTCTTCAGCCAGAAGAAAAAATTACCGTAGAACCGCATCGGATCGCTGTAGACGAGCGCGATGCCGGTGGAAAAACTCACCGCCACGCCAATCATCTGCCACGGGAACAGACGTTTTTGCAGATCAGTGCACGAGGTGCTCAAGTTTCCGAGACCCGCCAGCCGCAGGTCCATCATGGCGATCAGGCCGCCAAACAAGCACATGCCGAGCACATGGGCCGTGAGAAGGGTTGGGTAGCCGTAAACGGACTCGCGAATCGCGACACTCGACGGCTGATTGGCGACCGCTTCAAATAAGGCGCGTAGCAACGTTGCCGACTCCTGGAATGGAATTCGATATGGCGAATACGACCCTTACGGGATGCATCGTGGAGTCTTGTCGCGATAGGCGGTGTGGCAGTTCTCGCACGCGCCGGCGACATCGTTGGTCTTGTCTTGCGCCAATTCAAGATTCTTCGAGCGGGCCGCCGCGGCCATCGCCTGCGACGCGGTCACGAGTTCCTTGGTGAACTGCTGCCAGTCGGCTCGAGCGGTTGGCGCCGGCTTTCCGTTCTCGCACTTGCGCCCCGCGATCGAAAGCAGAGTCGCGCTCTCGGCCAGCGCCAGCGCACTATTCTCGACCACCTGCCAGCCGGTATAGATGTTGGAGAACGTTGCGGTCACGGTACCGCTCTTATCCTCCGCCTTGGGCTTGGCCGGATCGTGCTGCTGGACGTCGAAGAGAATATTTGCGTTCGGGAAGAAGATTCCGCGCATCAACTGAGCGAGGGTTCCGTACGGCTGAGGCGCCGGCGCCTGTGCCGACGCGACGTTGACCATGAACAACAACCCGACCATGACGCTGACCGTTCTTCGCATGTGCCCTCCTGGTGAGACTCGTAATTGCGCCTACGGCGTATCCAAAAGGACCACCTCGGCTCCGGACATTCCCTGGCCATTAGCCTCCCGCCGGCAGCAATCTCTCCATGTTACGGAACCGCGAGAAAGGCCAACGATAGAACGCCCGAGTGCGTCGAAACTATACACCGCAACCGTACGCACCGCAACCGTTGCACACCGCACTTCTGTCGGGTCGCCGATGTCTGTGTGGACGAGCGGCGTTGTCTATCTGTCGCGCGCAAGACGCATGCAGGCGGTGTCATGCCCACGTGATCAAATCCCGCTGACAGTTTGTTTAGGTAGGCTGCGGCCTGTGCGGCCTGCACCGCCCGTCCGCCTCGGGCCGGCTCTGCCCAGCCGCCGACGACGGTCGGGGCGAAGTCAGGTTTCCCTGAGACGCCCGTGCCCCCGGGCGGCGTGAGTGACAGTCGCGTCAGGGACGACCGATAGTGCACAATCTAGGTGCGTTCATGAAGGTCCAGGCATACCATGTCACACGCCCACGAGCACGGTGGGTGGCGCGAGTGCTGGGGCGTGGGCAATTGATCCCCGATATTGAACAGTTGATGGACCGTCTGACAGGTGCAGCCATTTCGGCACGTTCGAGGAGAGAGACACTATGGAAACATTGAAGGCAACACCACGGCCCGGCAGCCGACGAGGGGTCACGATGCTCGTGACCGCGTTCGTGCTGGTTATCACCGGAGCCGTGTCGGTCACGGTGAAGGCGGGCACCAATCCCGCTCTCACGGTGCGCATGCACGACTCGAAGGATCCGAACGCGTATCCGACTTCTGTGGATCCCGCTGAGGCGCGGGCTGGAAACGGCGTGCTGCCACCCAAGAAGGAGATCCTTTACGCCAGCTACGATGAGATCTACCCGCCTGGCCCCGGGCGCGACGCGATCGAGCGGGTCTGCAT
>JBEBGG010000350.1:0-1521 GCA_040081555.1 Vicinamibacterales bacterium | reverse complement strand
TCGGCGTCAACCGCGACCAGCGCGTCGCCAATCCGCTCGAGCGTCTCGCACAGACGCTCGGCGTGCACAAGGATGGGATCTGGCACCTCTGACATCGATCGCTTACCGGTCCGTTAAGTCGTCAATGAGCGCATCGGCGAGTGCGTTGACGTCGTCGCCAACCTTGCCGGCGTCGAGCAACGCCTTCATGCGATCCACCACATCCTGACGAATCGCCGGTCCGCCGACCGATTGCTCCGTCAGGGTCTTCAGGAACTGCGCTTCCGGAGACAGTTTCAGCGCGTCGGCGCCGGCCCCGGTCGTCTGCGTCCTGTCTACGTGCCTCTGTTCCGAGGATTTGGCGCGCGCCAGCGGATCGGTCGTGTTCGAGAGTGCGCCCGTTCCGTCGTTATTGACCTTCATCAGTCCTCCGTGGACCACGTGCGTGACACTGGTCCTTGCTCCAACAATCGGCCATTCGGTTGAATTCTTGAATGGCGCGTCACACTGCGCCCTTCAGGGGATCCACCGCCTGGCCATTCACCAGCATCTCGAAATGGAGATGCGGGCCGGTCGACCGGCCCGAGTTCCCAGATTTTCCCACTACCTGGCCCTCGGTGACGCGGTCTCCTGTGCGAACCAGCGAATCTGACAAATGGGCGTACCGGGTCTGACGGCCGGCGCCGTGGTCAATGATGACCGTGCCGCCGTAGCCGTTCTGGTTGCCGGCAAAGGCCACCACGCCTTCGGCCGCCGCCTTCACGTCACGGCCATAGGCGACGGCGATGTCGACGCCGGCATGAAACTTCTCGGCCCCGCTGAGCGGGTCACGCCGCCAGCCAAACGCGCTGCTGATGCGCTGGGCGGCGTCCACAGGCGCCTTCAGACCGGCCGGGGCCGCCGACGAGCCGCCGTTGACTGTGGCGCTGATGGCGTCGGCTTGACGTTCGAATGCGTCGAGCATCTGGGAGGTGAAACCGAAGCCACCGCCCTTGCTCAGCGAGTCGCCGAACGCGATGTCACCGGTATCGACCAGGGCATCCTGTCCGAGCCCCTGGCTCTCCTCGTCGTCGAGCATCGACCGACGCATCTCGCGCATCATCTGCGTGAGCAGCATCGCCTCGAACTGCTGGGCAAGCCGTTTGACTTCCTGACGGTCGACATCGGGAGTGACGGGCGCCGTCGGGCGCCCAGCCGCGCCGTTGACCAGAGCGGTGGTGTCCATGGCCTACAACACCACCAGTTCAGCGCGGAGCGCGCCGACGGACTTGAGCGCCTGCATGATCGCGATAATGTCGCGGGGGCTGGCGCCGAGCGCGTTGAGACCGCGCACCACGGCTTCGAGGGTGGTGCCGGATTCGAGCATCAGGAGCTGGCTGCGTCCTTCGTTGACCTCCACTTGCTCCTGCGGCACGACGGCCGTATCACCGTTCCTCGAGAAGGGCGCCGGCTGCGACACTTCGAGGCGAGTGGAGATCTTGACAGAGAGATTGCCGTGCGCCACAGCCGCAGGTCCAAGCCGGACCGCACCGCCGACGACCA
>JBEBGG010000185.1:0-6230 GCA_040081555.1 Vicinamibacterales bacterium | reverse complement strand
CGCGCTGTTGAACCTGAAGAAGTCAACGGTTTCGCAGGCCGCATCGATCTCTGCTTGAAACGCGGTCTTCGACTGTCCCAGCATCGTCGCGGCATTGAGGGTGTCGCGCCAGGAGCCGGCGAGGAGTTCGGCCGCTTTCAGGAAGACAGCCGCGCGCTCCGAGTACGGTCGTGCGGACCACTCGCGGTGGGCGATGTGGGCCGCGTCGATGGCCCGTCTGACGACCTCCGGCGTGGCCTGATGGCAGTGGGCGAGCACATGATGATGGTCGTGAGGCATCACGACTGGCACCGTGGTCTCGCTGCGCAGATCTTGTCCGCCCACCACCATCGGGATGTCGACGACGGCTTCGGCCATGGCCTCGAGGCGCGCTTTTAGCGACCGACGCTCGGCAGATCCCGGTGCATAGCTGCGAACGGGTTCATTCACGGGAAGCGGCATAGAAGGAGTCTAGCGCTGTCAGCGCCGCGTGCCTATCGACGACCGACCGTGAGTGGCTCGTTGAGGAAGGCGATGAGCGGTGCGATGACGCGGAACGTTCTTACCAGCTCCGCGTAGAACTTCGGCGAGGATGCGAAGGTGGCGGGCAGTTGGCGGCCAGCGAGGAACTGGCGATGCTTGAGGAAGTCTGCTGCCGGATGGTCCTTGTCAAAACCGCGCGGCACGCGCTGCAGTGTCTCACCTTCGAGGTGACCAATCGTTCGTGTGAACGCCGGCGATCCCACGACGGCACGTAGTCGCTTGTGATGCGCCCCGATGTGTTCGCGGACGGCCTGGAGCTGGGACGTGTCTGGCGCGTACATGCCGCCGCCGATCCAGACCCACGTCGGCGCGACCTCGAAGTAGAGTCCGGCGCCTTGATGCCGCCCAAGGTGACGCGGGGGGAAGACGGCTGCGTAGGTGGTCTTGAGTGGTGCCTTGTTGTCAGAAAATCGTGTGTCTCGGTAGATGCGATAGAGCGACGTCTTCGGCGAGGCAACAAGATCGGGCGCGAACTCACGGAAATCTTCAGCGAGGCGTTCGATGACCGCGATCATAGGCGCGCGCAGGAGCAGTTCGAACTGCTCCTTGCGCGCCTTGAACCATTCGCGATCGTTATTCCGCTTGAGCGCGCGGAGAAACGACACGGCCTTCGGACTGAAGTGTGGCGCGCGGCCAGCCATGTCGCCGGAGGCATTCCGAGCCGGTCGACTCGTGCTCACCGCGTGGCCGGCGCCGGAGCGGCAGCCGCCCGAGCCTGCATCTGCCGCGTCAGGTGCGGGGTCACCCCGATGATCCGCTGCAGGGTCATGAGTTGGGCGCGGTGATGCATTTCGTGCTCTTTGACCGACATCAGCATTTCGAGTCGGCTCTTGGTCGCCGGCGAAGTGCCCGGGAACATTGCCACCGATTCGCCGAGGAACGATTCCGGCAGGCTCTCGAGGTAGGCCGCAAAGGCTTCACCCTCGGCCTTGAGCAGCGCGACCAGCTCCGCCTTCGAGCGGGGCGTATTCTCGATCGACATCATTTCGCCGACGAGGCCGCTGAAGTTGACCGTGCTGATGTCTGTCAGTCGGTTCTTCTGGATGTACCACTGAATATGCGGAATGGCGACGATATGAGCGAGGGTGTTGGCCACGGTCCGGCAGCCATCGGCAGCCTTGACCTGGTAGCTCGACTCCGGAATCTCTTCTGCGATCGTGATGGTGTTGCCGCGGACCGTGCGAAAGCTGGCCGCAAGTTCACGGCCTCCGTAATACGTCATGCTGATGCGCCTCCTGGGTACCGTCTGGGATCAGAGGGGACTTGGATAGATACCGGTTTACAGTATCGTTGTAAAGTTTGGTTCATTTCCTCAGCACTTGCGCCGTCTGCCTGGCGATTGTGTTGGCGGCTCGCTCGCTGCGCCGGGCCGATCGCCTAGCCGGCACCATTATCGCCCTTGGGCTGCTGGTTCGCGCGGTGGCCGGGCTGACGCTGTTCTGGATTTCCTATCTCCATCTGCCGCTTGGACGGAGCTTGCAGACTGCTGAGGGCTACTGGTTTTTTGCGCTCGACGGGCAGTTCTATCATCTGACCGCCTCCCGATTGGCGTCCGAGGGTCTCGCCGCGATACTCGCTGCGCCGGCTACCCTGTCGTCGGTGAGTTACGTGCAGTCCCTCGCCTTGTTCTTGTGGTTCACCGGTTCCGGTGCGGCCGGAGGCGTGCTCTTTAACCTGGTCATGTATCTGATGACCGCCAGCATCATTGTCTGGTGGGCCACGCGGGTCCCTTCGGGCAGGCGCGCTGCGCTCTTCGCTCTGGCAGCGTGCGCGCTGTCACCATCAGCCATTCTGTGGACGACCCAGTCGCTGAAGGATCCGTTCTCCCACGGACTGGTAGCCGTCTTCTTCATGGGCGCCGTCGTCTGGCACGGCGCCTGGCGTGAGCAGCGCCTACGGATTGTGCACCTTGCGGGAGGCTGGCTACTGCTGGCGTTGGCGATCTTCGCCATGGCGGGGATTCGTTGGTACTACGCGGTGGCGATGCTCGGTGGGGCCGCAGCATTTCTGGTGCATGCCGCGGTTGGTGCTCAGCGCTGGAGGGTGGCGATTCCGGTATCCGCGCTCGCGCTCTTGGCGTTGTCGCGGGCCTTTCTTCTGGGCGCCAGCCCCTCGATTCCCAGCGCCGTCCGAGCGGCATTGTCTCCCTGGGAGCAGCAGGTGAGTCTGGCTGGTTTGTCCGGCTGGTTGCTCCACGAGGTCGACGCACGGCGTGATCGGTTTGTTCGATCGGGCGGCGCGACGGCCTTCGGCGCCGACATTGAGCCGGCTGATTCTTCACCGGCGGCCGGCTCTCCGACGGCTCCTGTGCTTCCTCCCAGCACTTCGTCTACAACCGCGCCGGCCACCGTGCCGCCCGCAGCCACGGAGTACGTGGCGCTTGGCTTGGATGTCCGCCAGGTGTGGATTGCCCACGGTGCAGCCGGTCCCGGTCAGCGGCTAGCCCTGGCCGTTAACCGCGTCAGGCCGGGCGGCACTGCAGATGTTGCGGGAGTCCGGCCTGACGACGTGCTCGTCGCAATCGATGCCCATCCCGTCGCCAACGTCGCCGAGCTGAGGCAGAGGGCCCGCGAGATGCGTCGTGATACCGCCTTGACGATTGACCTGATTCGCGACGGACAACCGCGCACAGTGCAGGTGCGCAGGAACCGGCCGGGTGGCAGAGCGAGGAACTCGGCAGCGCCGACCGAACGGGCGTTCTCGCTGCCGCCGGGCCTGGTGTCTCCACCGCGTTGGCGGGCGGGCATGTTGATGATGTTCATTCCGACGTCATTGCAACGGCTCTTCGGGACATCGGTTGTCTCCGGTGGCCGCGGGCTTCTCGCCCTGACCGACATCGACACGCTGTTTTTCGACGCGGTGCTGGTGATCGCGTTTGCTACGACTGTCGGCCATCGCCGGTCGTACCACAACAGTGTCTTCGTGCTGGCACTGTTGCTGACCCTGGTCATTGCGCTGCCGATGATCTACACCGTCACGAACTTTGGCACGTTGTTCAGGCTACGGGGTATGGTGCTGGGTACCGCGGCGCTGCTGCCACTGGCAGCCCGCCGTCGCCGTCAGGACGCGCAGACCGGGGCGTCCCCTCTTACGACTCGTTGAACGCGGCCAACGCGGCTCGCCTATCTTCAGCGGCGACCAACGGGAACGTCGAGAGAATCTGAGCGAATTCATCGCCGGTCATCATGTACAGCCGCGCGACGCGTGCCTGCAAGGCCGCCGTGACCTCGGGCCGCGGTCCACGCGACAACAGTCGTGCGAGTGTTGCGATGACGCCAAACGCCGGTCCGGCATGGTCTTGGGTGGGTATGGGCAGTCGTTCCACGATGGACGTCGTCACGTGCGTCGTCACTCTCAACCGTACGAGATAGTTCAAGACGAAGCTGTTGAAGAGACCGCAGAGATACCACTGTGCGACGCGAGGCAGGGGCGTCCTCAGACACAGCAGTGTGTGGGTTGAAACGGTGTGCGCGGGAAGGATTGCGGCGATCAGTGTCTGTTTGTTGGTCGAACTTGCCACGTCGCGATATGCCAGACGTGGCCGCAGGTAGCGTTCACCGAGCTTCGCTCTGGCGTCTGAGCGTGACATTGAATATCGCGCATCGCGGCGACGCACCACGAAGGGACTCACGTGCTTGCCTTCAAGAACGGGTATGGGGCAGTCCCCGGTCTCGGCAAACGCTCCACGATCCTCAGTGGCATTGAGCTCGCGACCGAATGCCGCCCGCCAGCCGTGTTCAGATCCGAGCGGAGGGAATCGCGTCGAGATGCGATCGACAATGGCGACATCTGCCGGGCTTCGCACGTCCGGCACGGCGAGGTCAGGACCGCTCATGCGTTCGAGCGCGGTCGGTGACAGGCGCACGGGCCACCACGTAGGCTGCACGACGCCGTGGTCGTCGCATGCCTGCTCGAGTTCGCCCGGATCGGTTTCGCCGAACCGGCACCGGAAGGCTCCCGTGCTCCCACCGGCCTGTGCCGACAGCAAGACGAATCTGACGCTTCGATGGATGTCGAAGATGCCGCGACGATTGTCGAATCCGGCGACGGTTTCGACACTGCACGAGGAGAAGAGCCATCGGCGCAGCCTGGCGCTGCCCTGATCGACGCCGACGCCCGAGGGCAGCACCATGCCGATGCGTCCCGCTGGCGCCATCAGAGCCAGCGAGCGCTCAAGAAACAGCTGGTAGCAGTTGGCATGGCCGTCGCTCTGCGCCTGGTAGACTCCCGAGTCTCGGGCGAATCTGACGATACGCGCGGCCACACCCTGAGAGCCGTCGGTCCCGTCGTCGCGCAACATCTCCCACGGCGGATTGCCGATGACAGCGTCGAAGCCAGCGTCAACGCGGCGGTCACCCGCAGCCGTGAAGAACACCTCGGGGAATTCAAGCTCCCAGTGAAACGCACGGTGCGCGTAGGCGATGGCTTCGCTTTGGTCGAGAAACGGCCTTGTGGTTCGCGTCGGGAGTGCACTACGGCCCGACAGTGCAGCGTCGGCGAGGGCGGGAAAGAGCGACGATACCTGCTGAAGGCCACGATCGAGCCAGCGTGCTGTCCACAGATCGGCCACGCGCTTCCAGCGTGACAATGGTGTGTCGTGGGCCGCGAGCGCGTGAAGCGCGCGTTCCTTGTTGCGCACCTGGGCCGCGGTGTCTGTCGGCCCGTATGCCAGCGAAAAGCGCACCGGCAGGGCCGCCTTGAGCATTGGCTGTATCGGGTCGTCATTGAACAGCGGCAACACGTCTCGCCGCTGCCGAGATGCGGGCGAGTGGCGGAGTGAGGTCAGCCAGGCGCCCACTAAGCTGTTCCCCGTGACCAGGTGATGGTCGAGAAAACCGAGCGGCCGATCTGCGGAGAGCGTGGCCAGCCAGAGCGACAACTGTGCCAGCTGCACGGCCATCGGATTCAGGTCGACGCCAAAGAGACAGCGCTCGGCGATGGTGCGACGGATCAGCGCGCGCTCGTGAGGACCGAGATCCGTGGCATGACAGCCGCCGCTTGCGACCAGCGCCTCAGCGTAGGCATCGGCGAGGTAGCGGCACGCGCTGACCAGAAAGGCGCCGCTGCCCATGGAAGGGTCGAGCACTCGCAGGTCTAGAATCTGTGCCGGCGTGGCGTCGCGCACGAGCGGTCCGAGTGTGCGGCGGATCAGGAAGCGTGCAATGGGTTCAGGGGTGTAGAAGCTGCCCGTGCGCTTTCGCGTGCCCGGACCCGGTACGGAGGGTCACGGTGGTTGCGGGGCGCGCGCGTCCGCGTTGAGGCTTGCGGGTGACCTCCGGCACGTAGTCGAGCAGAGTCTCGTAGACCGCGCCGAGTTGTTCGACGCCGAGGTCGCGATAGGCGATCCGTTGGCGCCCTTCGCCGTCCGGCGCCGGGCGGGTGGACAAAGACACGAGCGTGTCGCGCGCGGCGTCTTCCGACAGATGCGGCAGGTCGACCAGCGGCGCCGTGGCCGGCGCGAACAGGCGTCCGTTGTAGGCGGTGACCCGAAGTGTGCCGGCGTGGCAACCGCTATGCGCCAGTCGTCCAACCGCTTGCAGCGAGTCCCAGATTCCGCGCGCCTTGGGATCGGCGGCGAGGTCGCACAGGCGCTGCACACTGTAGCGGTCGCGATAGATCGGGTGCCAGAGCGGCACCAGTCCTCGCGCCTCGGCGAAGAATAGGAACAAGACGCGGTAGACGAGCGTGAGTGCCTGCCCGAAGGCATC
>JBEBGG010000056.1:0-22000 GCA_040081555.1 Vicinamibacterales bacterium | reverse complement strand
GGTCGAATGGAACGGGGTGCTCAGCTCGAATGCCTTCGTGCAGGTGGTCGCCGGCGCGATGAAGTCGCTGTGGTACCGCAACTCGAAGAGCGCTGGGCCTCGCATCGAGGACATCGGCAACAACTTCGTCTCCGGCGGTGTCTTCGGCATCGACAACGCGCGCTTCCGTCCTCAGACCAACGGCTCGCTGACGTGGGTCCACGAGGCGCACGGCTCGCACAATTTCAAGTTTGGCGGCGAAATGATGTACGAAACGCTGTCGGTGCCCTTCCGCGGCTTCCAGGACTCCCGCAACGCCGTCTCGGTGTTCAACAACGGCGTGCCCAACCAGGTTCGCGTTTATCTGGCGCCGTCGAAGTCGGACACCGGCCTGTGGAACTACTCGGCATATGCCAACGATTCCTGGCAATTGAGCCGTCGCACGACGCTGACGCTCGGCATCCGCTGGGACCGCAACCGTTCATTCCTGCCTGCGCAGACCGGACCCAAAGGTGAGGCCTATGCGGCGGTTGACAAGGTGGCGCTGTGGAACAACATCGGCCCCCGCGTTGGACTGGCCTATGACGTCACTGGTGATGCCCGCACGGTCGTGAAGGTGAATTACGGCAAGTTCTTCCTCTTCCCGGCAGCCGACTTCGCCGCGAATGCGAACGCCAACTCGCAGACCTGGTTCAACACCTACGCCTGGAACGACCCGAACAAGAACGGGGTCTACGACCTTGGCGAGGAAGCGGCGCTGCAGTCGGTCTCTGGCGGCACGCTCTCTGCCATCCTTGATCCGGCGCTCAGAAACTCCTATCAGCATCAGGCCTCGGTGTTCCTCGAACGCGAAGTGGCTCGCAACTTCGGCGTCCGCACCGGTGTGGTCTGGAAGGGGCCCCGCGATCCGCGCGGCACCTACAACCCGAACCGGCCGCTCTCGGCCTATGACGCGCCGGTGTCGGTGCGCGATCCCGGTCCCGACGGGATCGCCAGCACTGCCGACGATGGCGGGACGTTCACAGCGTATGGGCTCTCCGCGGCGGCGCTCGCTGCGCCGATCGTCAGCTTGACGGGAAACTTCCCAGGTGTCGAGAGCGACTACTACACGTGGGAGATTTCGGCGAACAAGCGCGGCAGCAGCGTCTGGTCCACCAATGCCAGCTTCGCAAAGACCTGGACGTACGCCGACCCGCTCGGCGCCGGAGTGCAGACACCGAACTCCCTGATTGGCGTCACCAGTGATCGCGTCGAGGCCACCAGTTGGCAGGCCAAGTCGCTTACGACGCTCGAGCTGCCGTGGGACCTTCGCCTGGTCTCGGTCATCCGCCATCAGTCGGGCACGC
This sequence comes from Vicinamibacterales bacterium, assembly GCA_040081555.1. Classification (GTDB taxonomy): domain Bacteria; phylum Acidobacteriota; class Vicinamibacteria; order Vicinamibacterales; family CAVVIG01; genus CADEEX01. The sequence goes on along the minus strand of JBEBGG010000056.1, from coordinate 20,675 downwards.
AGTTTGAGCGCACGTTCACGACGCGTCTCAACTACGGCAACGCGACGATCCGCGCCGAAGGCGCCAACTCGCGCCGAACCCCGAACATCACCCTTCTTGACTTCCGTTCGGAGAAGAAGATTCCGGTCGCCGGGCGCAAGATCACCGGCTTCTTCGACATCTACAACCTGCTCAACAGCAATGGGGAACAGGCCCTGACGACCACCTCCGGCAGTTCGTTCCTGTTGCCGACGGCGATTACCGCCCCGCGCATTGCGCGCGTCGGCATTCGTCTCGACTGGTAAGCGCCACGTGGTTCGCTGCGCCCGATGTGGGCGCAGCGGCCACACATAAGTAGCACGACGTGGAGGGACGAGTGGCCAACGGTACTCCGGTCGACGACGAAGGATTTGTCCGGTCGATGGGATTGTTCGACTCGATCATGGTGGTTGTCGGCGCCATGATCGGTTCGGGGATCTTTCTCGTCTCGGCCGACATGGCGCGCGTGCTCGGATCCGCACCGTGGGTGCTGATTGCCTGGGGTGTGGCCGCGGTGCTCACCGTGACGGCGGCGCTCTCCTATGGGGAACTGGCGGCCATGATGCCGCGCGCCGGTGGGCAGTATGTCTATCTCCGGGAGGCCTTCTCGCCACTGGCCGGGTTTCTCTACGGCTGGACCCTGTTCGCCGTGATTCAGACCGGCACCGTCGCGGCGGTGTGTGTCGGTTTTGCGCGCTACGCGGGCGTCTGGTTCCCGGCAGTGAGTGAGGACTACTATCTGCTCGGTCCGTTCCACGTAACCTCCACCTACGCGCTGTCGGTGTCGAGCGCACAGTTGCTCGCCCTGTCGGTCATCGCGCTCCTCACCGCGGTCAACGCGCTCGGCGTCGACTACGGACGGTGGATTCAGAATATCTTCACGACCGCGAAGGTCGCGGCCCTGCTCGGCCTCGTCGTCGTCGGCCTCGGCCTCGGCTGGAATGCGCAAGTGGTCGCTGGAAATTTCGGCGGCGGGCTCAAGGTCTATAACCCGGTGGATCTCGCTGCGGGCGTCAGTGCGCTCAGCGCCTTCGGGTTGTTCATGGCGGTGGCTGTGTCGCAGGTGGGTGCGCTCTTTGCGGCCGACGCCTGGAACAACATCACGTTCACCGCCGGCGAGGTGAAGAATCCGCGCCGGGACATTCCCCTGTCTCTGGCGGTCGGCACGGCGATCGTCATGACGCTGTTCCTGTTGGCGAACCTCGCATACTTCGTGACGCTGCCTCTCGAAGCGGTTCAGCATGCGCCGTCGGACCGTGTCGCCACGGCCACCCTTGACGCCATCTTCCCTGGGCTTGGCGGCCGGCTCATGGCGGCCGGCATCATGATCTCGACCTTCGGCTGCGCCAATGCGCTGATCCTGTCCGGGGCCCGCGCCTACTACGCCATGGCACGCGACGGCCTGTTCTTCAAGGGCGCCGGACATCTCAATCGATTTCGTGTGCCCGGCTGGGGACTCGCGGCTCAGGGCGTCTGGGCGGCGGTACTCGTTCTGCCGCGGGTGCTCGATCCGGTCACCGGTCTCTACGCCAATCTCTATGGCAGTCTGCTCGATTACGTCGTTTCGGCGGCGCTGGTGTTCTACATCCTGACCATCGCGGCGATCTTCAGACTGCGCCGAAAGCGACCTGACGCGCGGCGGCCGTATCGGGCGTTCGGCTACCCGCTGGTGCCGGCCGCCTACATTGTCGCGGCGACTGGCATTCTGCTTATCCTCTTCGTGTATCGCGCTTCCACCACCTGGCCAGGTATGGCCATCGTCGCTCTCGGCGTGCCACTGTATTGGGCGGCGACTCGTTTTCGCACACCCCGTTCCGATTCCGGCACGGTGTATCCCTTGATGGCATCGGAGGAACGATGAAGACACGACTTCTCAGGCTCGCGGTAGCGGGCTTGTTGCTGTTACTCGCTGACGTCCAGACGCGCGCGCAGTCGACTGCGCTGGCGCCCGCAGATGTCACCGTGATCGAGAAAGAGGTGACCGCGGCGTTGCAGAATTACTACCGCCTCTACACCGAGAAGAACAACGCTGCCCTCGGGCCGGACGTGTTCTTCGAACCGTGGTTGCAACTGGGGGCGCGCGGACCACAGGTGATGCACACGGCGCAGGACGAAGTGGCGAAACGCTTCGCCGAGAGCGTCAAAGGGCTCGAGGCGCAGGGCTGGGTGAAGTCTGCGTACCCGAACCCGATTGTCTGCGTCATCAACGCCGGTACGGCGATCGCCAGCGGTGAGTTCATGCGCTATCGCAAGGATGGCAGCGTTCTCAGTACCAACGGCACCACGTATCTGTTCAGCAAGACGGCCAACGGCTGGCGCATCGTGTCGTACTTCGGGCACGAAGTCGGCAAGGTCATCCGCTGCAACGACGGAGTCTGATCCATGACCACACCTACGATGCCCGCGACCATGTCGGGGCCGGAAATCGTCGCGTTGACGCGGCGCCACACGCTGTTTGAATGGTCGGCGCAGGGCGCCATCGATCCGATTCCGGTGGCCGGTGCCAGAGGCTCGTACTTCTGGACGCCGGAAGGGAAGCGCTATCTCGACTTCAACAGCCAGTTGATGTGCGTCAACATCGGCCACGGCGATCCCAGGGTCATCGCGGCGATGCACGCGCAGGCCGAGCAGTTGGTGTACGCCAATCCGTACATGGCCACCGAAGCCCGCGCCCGCCTCGGTGCTCGGTTGGCCAGCCTGACGCCTGGCGACATTGACGTCTTCTTCTTCACCAACGGCGGTGCCGAGGCCAACGAGAATGCCGTGAAGCTGGCGCGGCTCGTGACCGGTCGGCACAAGGTGCTGGCACGCTACCGGTCGTATCACGGCGGCACCTCAGGAGCGATGATGCTCACCGGCGATCCGCGGCGCTGGCCGAGCGAGCCGGGAATGCCCGGCGTCGTCCACGTGCTCGATCCGTATCACGGCATCGCCCGCGGCTGGGACGATGCGGCGAGTGCGCTCGCGACACTCGAAGAGGTGATCGAGCTCGAGGGCCCGAAAACCATCGCGGCCTTCATTCTCGAGCCAGTCACCGGGACCAATGGCATCCTGATTCCGCCGCCCGGATATCTCGAGGGCGTCCGAGCGCTCTGCACCAAGTACGGGATCCTGATGATCGCCGACGAGGTGATGTCCGGCTTCGGCCGGACGGGTGAGTGGTTCGCGGTCAATCACTGGAACGTCGTGCCCGACATGATGACGATGGCCAAGGGCCTGACAAGCGCCTATGTCCCGCTTGGTGCGGTCGGCATGCGTCGCGGCATCGCCGACCACTTCCACGACCGCGTCTTTCCTGGCGGTCTCACCTACAACAGCCATCCACTCGCATGTGCGACCGCGCTGGCCACCATCGACGTCTATGAGCAGGACGACCTCATCGGCAATGCCAGGCGGATGGGCGGTCTGATGAGTGCGTTGATGGCCGAGTTGACCGCGGCGCATCCGTCGGTCGGCGCGACGCGCTCGATTGGTCTCTTTGGCATTGTCGAACTCGTGCGTGACCGGGCGACGCGAACACCGTTGGCGCCGTTCAATGGCACCTCGCCGGAGATGGCCGCGTTGGGCAAGGCGTTCCGGGAGCGTGGTCTCTACACGTTCGTGCGGTGGAACACGTTCTTCACGAATCCGCCGCTGTCGATTACCGAGGCCGAGCTGCGCGAAGGGTTTGAGATCATCGATGGAGCCCTGACGCTGGTGGACCGGTTGATTGGCTGATCGATCGCCCGCACATCGCAGTCGAGTGCAGGGCCGGTTCTGACGAGGGAGTGAATGTCAGCGATTCGTATTCGAACGGAAATACCCGGCCCGCGGTCCAGAGCGCTGGCCGAGCGGCGTCAGGCGGCGATCCCGAGAGGCATCGGGCACTCGACTCCCGTCTATGCGGCCTCGGCCGAGGGCGCGACTATCACTGACGTGGACGGCAACGTGTTCATCGATCTGGCCGGTGGAATCGGCGTGATGAATGTCGGCCACAGCGACCCGTCGGTGGTCGACGCAGTAACGGCGCAAGTGCGTCAGTTCACCCACACGGGATTCTCGGTGACACCCTACGAGTCGTACGTGGCGCTGGCCGAGCGCCTCTGCGCGATCACGCCTGGGCACTTCGCCAAGAAGGCAATGTTCGTGAGCATTGGCGCGGAAGCGGTCGAGACGGCCGTCAAGATTGCCCGGCACGCGACCGGTCGGCCCGGCGTGCTCTGTTTCGAGGATGCGTTTCACGGCCGGACGATGACCGCGCTGTCGCTGACGGGAAAGGTCGCGCCGTACAAGACTGGCTTCGGGCCCTTTGACGGGAACGTGCATCGCGTGCCCTACGCGTACTGCTACCGCTGCGCGTGGCATCGCACACATCCTGACTGCGGATTCGAATGCGTCACGTCGCTTGACGCGTACTTCCGCCGGTATGTCGATCCACGGACGATTGCAGCGGTGGTCGTCGAGCCTGTCCTCGGCGAAGGTGGCTTTGTCGTGCCGCCGCACGGCTATCTCACCAAGCTGGCCGCCTTCTGCCGGCAGTTCGGCATTCTGGTCATCGCAGACGAGGTACAGACGGGCTTCGGTCGCACCGGGCGCATGTTCGCCTGTGAGCGCGAAGGGCTCGAGCCGGACCTTCTTGTCGCCGCCAAGTCTCTTGCGGCCGGATTTCCGCTGGCCGCCATAGTCGGGCGCGCCGAGATCATGGATGCGCCTGGCCCCGGCGGGCTTGGCGGCACCTACATTGGGAATCCGGTGTCCTGTGCCGCCGCGCACGCCGTGCTCGATCGATTCGCCTCCGGCGAGCTGTTGCAGCGCAGCGAGGCGATCGGCCGGCAGATCGAGGCCCGCGCCAGATCGTGGAGCGAGCGATTCGATCTGGTCGGTGATGTCCGGCGTCTCGGGGCGATGGTCGGCATCGAGCTCGTGCGCGACCGGACGTCACGGCTGCCTGCCGTCCACGAGACGACAGGCATCATCCAGGAAGCCGCCAGGCGCGGGGTCCTGCTCCTTTCGGCCGGCGCGTACGCCAACGTGATTCGCTTTTTGTCGCCCCTGGTCATTACGGACGAGCAGCTCGACGAAGCGCTGGATGTCCTGACACAGGCCATGACGGCCGCCGTGACCCATCAGGTCACGGCATAGCGCTCCCAATGCACACGGAGAAATCATGACGACCACTTCTCAAGAGACCCGTCCCACCGCCCCATTGCGCGCCACGACTGCCGTGCCGATGTGGGTGAACGGTGCCGCCGTATCGCCGCATAGCCCGCGTCAGGGGCAGATTACCAATCCCTCGACCGGCGGGGTCATTCGCACGGTACCGATGGCCGATGCCGTCGATGTCGACCGGGCCGTGCAGGCCGCCGTGTTGGCGCTGCCGTCCTGGCAGGCGACACCGTCGCTGCGTCGGAGCCGCATCCTGACCCGATTTCGTGAGCTGCTCGAAACGCACCAAAAGGAGTTGGCCGGCCTGATCAGCCAGGAGCACGGCAAGGTGTTCCTCGATGCCATGGGCGAGGTGCAACGCGGCATCGAGGTTGTGGAGTTTGCCAGCGGTGCGCCGCATCTGCTCAAGGGCGCGTTCTCCGAGACTGTTGGCCGCGATGTCGACGCCTACTCGATTCACCAGCCCGTGGGCGTCTGTGTGGGCATCACCCCCTTCAATTTTCCCGCGATGGTGCCGCTGTGGATGTTTCCTGTGGCGCTGGCCTGCGGAAACACCTTCGTGCTGAAACCTTCGGAGCGCGATCCCTCGCCATCGATTCGCATGGCGGAGCTGCTCAAAGAGGCGGGCCTGCCAGACGGTGTCTTCAACGTCGTGCACGGCGACCGAGAGTCGGTGGCGGCGCTGCTGCACCATCCGCACGTCGATGCGGTGTCCTTTGTTGGCTCGACGAGCATTGCGAAGTATGTCTACGCGACGGCTGCTGCCGAGGGGAAGCGCGTCCAGGCGCTCGGCGGCGCCAAGAATCACGCCGTCGTGCTGCCGGATGCCGACCTGGGGCTGGCGACCGATGCGATTCTCGGCGCGGCCTACGGCTCGGCGGGTGAACGCTGTATGGCGATTTCAGTGGTCGTCGCCGTCGGCGACATCGCCGACGGCCTCGTCGGTCGGCTGAAGGCCGGAGCCGAGGCGCTCCGCGTCGGACCGAGCTTGGAGACCGGCGCGGACATGGGGCCGCTGGTCACCGCCGAGCATCGTCGTCGAGTCGCTGGCTACATCGACGCCGGAGAGGCCGCAGGGGCGACCCTCGTCCTCGACGGCCGTGCACTCTCAGTGCCCGGACACGAGAACGGATTCTTTCTCGGTCCGACGCTGTTCGATCACGTCACGCCGGCCATGTCGATCTATACGGACGAGATCTTTGGCCCTGTCCTCGCAGTGGTCCGCGTTGAGCGTCTTGAAGATGCGATCAGTCTGATTAATCGCAACGAGTTCGGCAACGGCACGGCGTTGTTCACCGAATCGGGCGCGGCGGCGCGGCTGTTCGAGCAGGCCATCGATGTTGGCATGGTCGGCATCAATGTACCGATCCCGGTGCCGATGGCGTTCTTTTCGTTCGGCGGCCGACGACAGTCACTGTTTGGCGACCTTCACGTCCATGGGACCGAAGGCGTGAAGTTCTACACACGCACCAAGGCGATCACCAGACGGTGGTCTTCCGCCGCGACGACCGGCGCCTTTCACATGCCGACGCTCGGCAACAAGTAACCAGGAATCTTGGGGGGATGAAGATGGCGCTTCCAGCCGACGCCCGCGAACTGGGCATGAACCGGGCAATCCCGCGTCGTGACTTTATCAACGGCATCGCGGTCAGCATTGCTGGCGCGTGTGCGGCGGGCGCGGTCGGTGCGCCGACAGCCGCGGGGGCGGCACAGGCGCCAGCGGCGCCCGCTCCTGACGCGTCGGCCTATCCGCCGGTGCGGACCGGTCTTCGCGGCAACTATCCGGCGGCCATCGAGTCATTCGGTCCGTTGCAGCAGGGGACCTATCGTCAGATCCCCGCCTCCGCGGATACGGGCGAACGGTACGACCTGGTGATTGTTGGTGGCGGCATCTCAGGCCTGGCCGCCGCGCTCTTCTGGCGACGCGGTCTGGGCGACAACCAGAAGATTCTCATTCTTGACAACCACGACGACTTTGGCGGCCACGCCAAGCGCAATGAGTTCCACTACCAGGGCAAGACCTTCATCGGATACGGCGGCACGCAGAGTATCGCCACGCCGTTTCCGTACAGCTACACGGCCAAGCGCCTGATCGAGGAGCTCGGTGTCAAAGTCGAGCGAAACAGCCAGTTCAATGCACGCGGGCCGATGCAGAAGCTCGGATCGGCGATGTTCTTCAACAAGGAACACTTCGGGGTCGACAAGGTCGTCCCCGGCAACGGACGGATTCCGTGGCCCGAGTTCCTGGCCAAAGCGCCGCTGTCGGACCAGGTGCGTGCGGATCTGACGCGGATCTACGGAAAGAACCCTGACTACATGCCAGGGATGACCGAGGCGCAGAAGCTCGCCAAGCTGGCGACCATCAGCTGGCAGGAGTTTCTGCTGCAGTACGCGAAGATCACGCCCGACGCGATTCTCTTCCTTCGAGGTCAGGGCGGGCGTAACAACAAGCGCGTCGACACGACGCCGGCGCTCGAAGCGGCGCATCGCGGATCGGTCGGCTTCAACGGCCTCGGCCTCACGACCCAGTCGGAGTTCCGCGAGGGCGCGTACTCGTTCCACTTCCCTGACGGGAATGCCTCGATCGCGCGGCTGCTCGTCAGTCGTCTCATCCCCTCGGCCCTTCCTGGCACTCCTGGCATGGACAACATCGTGCAGGCGTCGGTCGATTACTCGAAGCTGGATGTGGCGGGCACGCCCATGCGCATTCGTCTCGGGAGCCCGGTGGTTCGGGTCGAGCATGAAGGCGTTCCCGAGCGTGCGACCTCGGTACGCGTCAGCTATCTGAGAAATGGCAAGCTCGAGACGGTCTCGGCCAGCGGCGCCATTCTCGCTTGCTACAACGGCCTGATCCCTTCACTCATGCCGGAACTGCCGGCCAAGCAGAAGGAGGCGCTCGCGTACCCGGTGAAGGTGCCGATGATGTACAACAACATCCTCGTCCGCCGCTGGACGTCGTTCTCAACGCTTGGTGTGTCCAGCATCAACTCTCCGTGCATGCTGCACACCGGTACCAGCCTCGATCCCGGCACGACGATCGGCGGCTACCAGGGCGTCACCACACCGGAAGAACCGGTCATCGTTCGCATGACCGCCAGTCCAAACAAACCTGGTCTGCCTCGCAAGGAACAGAACCGCGCCGGTCAGCAACAACTGCTGTCGATGAGTTTCGAACAATACGAGTACGAGATTCGCAGCCACCTGACGAGGATGTTGAGCGGCGGCGGGTTCGATCCGGCCACGGATATCGTCGGCATGACCGTCAACCGCTGGCCGCACGGCTACGCCTATACCTACGACACGCTCGCTGACCCTGATATCCCGCAGGAGGAGCGCCCGCACATCATCGGCCGCCGCCGCTTCGGACTGGTGACCATTGCCAACTCCGATGCCGGCGCCGCCGCCTTCACTAACCAGGCGATCGATGAAGGCCACCGCGCTGTCGAAGAACTCTTCGTCAAGCACGGGCTGACCTAGCCATGTCCGGCGCGTAAATCTGCAGAGCCGCCACGAGGAGACGAGCATGAATGCCAACGACCGCGAACTGGGAATGGACCGCTCGATCACGCGCCGAGATTTTCTGAATGGCGTGGGCCTGACCGCCGTCGGTGCGATGCTCGCGCCCGAGCTGCTCAAGGCGCAACAGCAGGAGTTCGCGCCCGAGCGCGCCGCGGACTACTACCCGCCGACGCGAACTGGCATGCGTGGCAGCCACCCGGGGTCGTTCGAGGTGGGGCACCGGCTGCGCGATGCGCGCACTGTTGATCTGTCCGGAGCCGTCACCACTGGCGAGAACTACGACCTGGTGATTGTCGGCGCCGGCATGAGCGGCCTCTCAGCCGCGTACTTCTTCATCCGTGAAGTCGGGCGTTCTGCGAAGGTGCTCATCCTCGACAACCACGATGACTTTGGTGGTCACGCCAAGCGCAACGAGTTCAGTTACGGCGGCAAGATGATGGCCCTCAACGGCGGCACGCTCAACATCGAGTCGTGGGGGCGCTACAACGAGCACGCCAAGGCCGTCGTCAACGACATCGGCATCGATGTCGAGCGCTACATGTCGTCCAACCAGGGTAACCGCGCACTGTACCGCTCGTTTGGTCTCACCGGACAGGCGACGTTTTTCGACAAAGAGACGTGGGGCGTCGACAAGCTGATCGTGCGCGGCGGTGCCGGGGACGGCGGCGGTCGCCGCGGCGGTGGTGGCTTCAGCGCGGCGGAATTGGCGACGATGCCGCTGTCGCCGCAGGCGCAGAAGGACGCGGCGCGACTGTATGCCGGGCCCCATCCAGACTACCTTCCTGGGCTGTCGTCGGCGGAGAAGAAGGTCAAGCTCGCCACTATGAGCTATCAGGACTTCCTGCTGAATCTCGTCAAGGTCGACAAGCAGGTGGTGTGGTTCTTCCACACGCAGGGCGCTGGATCGTTCTGTGTGGGTGTGGACTGCTATCCAGCGCTCTTTGCCTGGCAGGACGGCCTGCCCGGCTTCTCGGGCATGAATCTGGAAGCGAGTCCGAAGGGACTCCTGGCCGATCTGCCCGGCGGGCACCACGGTCGTCAGATCGGTCCGGGCGGTGGACCGACGGTGCACTTTCCTGACGGCAACGCCACGATCGCCCGCTTGCTGATTCGCTGGCTGAATCCAGACGCGGTGCCGGGAACGTCCATGGAAGAGGTCGGCGCGGCCCGCATTGACTACGGCAAGCTCGATACGGCTGGACAGACGGCACGCGTGCGTCTGAACAGCACCGTCGTCCACGTGCGCCACGACGGGGCACCGGGCCGGGCACAGGAGGTCGTCACCAGCTACGTCCGCGGCGGAAAGACCTATCAGGTCCGCTCGCGGGCGGTCGTCATGGCCTGCTGGAACATGTTCATCCCGTATCTGGTGCCAGACTTGCCGGCGCCGCAGAAAGAGGCGCTCGCCTTCGGCGTCAAAGGGCCGCTGGTCTACACCAGCGTCGCCGTCAAGAACTGGAAAGCGTTCCAGAAGCTCGGTGTCTCCGGCGTCAACGCCCCGACCATGTACCACAGCGGCGTGGCGCTGACCGAGGCGGCGAGCCTCGGCGCTCTCAACCACGCGGCGACGCCTGACGATCCGATCGCGCTGCACCTGACGCGCTTTGCCATGTCGCCGGGAAAGCCGCGCAAGGAGCAGCATCGCATCGGGCGGGCCGATCTTTTGGCGACCAGCTTCGAGACCTTCGAACGCAACATCCGCGACCAGCTGGCCCGCAATCTCGGCAGCGGTGGTTTCGATCCAGCAAGCGACATCGTCGCTATTGCCGTCAATCGTTGGCCGCACGGCTACGCCTACACCTACAACCCGCTGTTTGATCCGCTCGAATGGGTCTACACCTCGTCTGAGGAGCGGCCCTGCGTGAAGGCGCGGCAACCGTTCGGGTTGATCACCATTGCCAACTCGGACGCCGCCGCCAGTCCCCACACTGATGCCGCGATGCTCGAAGCGCACCGCGCGGTGCAGGAAGTGCTGCAGCGGCGGGCCATGCCTCTACTGGGCGACTAGTGGGTCCGAAGGCGCGACACGGCCGGCGCCTTCGCCTCCTGTCCCAACGGGTCTCTTCACCAGAAGCGAGGATGAACGTGCACGTTCGACGAAACATCACCCTCACGGCCACTGTGTTGATGGCCGTCGCCGGGCTCTCGGTTTTCGCACAAGCGCCGGCACCGTCGGCCTCGCTGCCCGCCGACCAGGCGACGCGGGGCAAGGTGGTCTTTGAAGCGCGCTGTAGCGAGTGCCACGATGGCGGCATCATGGGTCCTGAGCTCTGGGGGAGTCCGTTTGTCGCCGAGTGGAAGGGCAAGAGCCTTCGGTCGCTGTTCGACCTCGTCATGAAGACGATGCCTGCCGACAACCCGGGCACGCTGAATGAGAAGGACGGCCTTGACCTGGTCGCCTATCTGCTCCGGGTCAACGGCATCGCGTCGATGGCTTCACTCGACAGTCCTGCCGCCCTCGATTCAATGACGTTCACCAGCCAACAGTAAGTGCATCCTGACGCCGGGCGTCCCCACCGGTGCGCTCGAGACGAAGGAGCGGTTCTTCGGCGCTGAACGGAGGACAATGACGGCCTGCCGTCGATGAGACATCGATTCTTTGGGCCACTCCTCGCGCTTCAAGTCGCAACCAGCGCGCCGGCACCCGATCCGTTTGCGTTCTTCCGCCCGTCGGTCGCTCTGACCGCTTCTGACCGACGGACGCTCGATCGCGGTGAGGCGCTTGCGCGCATCGTACCGAGCGAGGGCCGGGAGGTGACGGTCTTCGCCGCGGTACCGGTGAACGTGGACGGCGACCGGCTGGTCGCGTGGCTTGGTCGTATCGCGGCGTTGAAGAAGAGCGCCTATGTCATGGCCATCGGCCGCTTCTCGATGCCGCCTCGCCTCGACGACCTCGCCGCGCTCACGCTCGACGAGGATGAGGCGTCGGAGGTGATGACGTGTAAGGCGGAAGACTGTGGCCTCAAGCTGACGGGAGCAGAGATAGCCGCGCTGCAGAGCACTGCCGCGGGAAGCGGAGGAGACAGACACGCGCGGATGCAAGAGGCCTTTCGTCGCGTCGTGCTCAGCCGTGTCACCGGTTACCTCGCAGACGGCGATCAGAGAACGCCGCCCTCGCCATTTGCTGCGCTCGTCGCTCATTCGACCTGGCTCACCGCACAGATGGCACCACTGGCTGAATATCTGACCGGATATCCCAGGTCGTCGATGCCCGGCGTGGACACCGTTGTCTACTGGTCAAAGGAACGACTGGCTGGCAAGGCCATTATCAGCGTCACCCACGTGAGCATCGTGCGGGGCCACGACGCCAGCCAGCCTGACGTAATGGCAGTGGCCGAGGGGATCTTTGCCACGCATTACGTCAACGCGTCGTTGGCCCTGACGGCGATCGTGCGCGGCGGTTCCGGCCGGCCCAACTATCTGGTCTATCTGAATCGGTCCGACGTGGACGTCTTCGGCGGATTCTTCGGAGGGATGGTCAGGTGGGTCGCGGAGCGTCGCCTCAAAGGCGAAGCCGCCTCAGTGCTCCAGGGATTGCGGCGGCGACTCGAGAGTGGTCTGCCTCCTTCTGAATAACCGAAAAAAGAGGCTGATGGGCTGACGGCGCGACCTCAGTGGCGACCGAGGGCGCCCCGCCACTCGATGATTGTACCGATGGTGGTGGTGAGCAGTCTCGACCCGGTGCGAGCGACAAGGTACGAGGTCAGCACGGCGCTCGTCACTCCGTCCAGTAGCGCGGCATCCAGACGGAGGCCGGCGGCTGATTCGTAGCTCCCGATCAGGGCCTTGTCGAGCGACTCCCACCGACGTGAACGCAGTCGCACGAATCGTCGCCATGGCACCAGCCCGAGGAAGCACGCGCGCAGTCAATCGCCGTTACAATGAATTGCGCCATGCCGGATCTTGAGGACGGCATGGGAAGGGCTGATCGTGACCGTCACGCCGTGAGTGGTTGAGCGCATGATGAAAAGTGTGTCCCGCCGGAAGTTCCTCGCCACGCTCGCGGCCGCCGCTCCGCTGTGTGCCGGCTTTCCGAAGATCTGTGACGCCGAGACATCCTCCCGCGCGCTGACGTTTGCCCATACGCATACCGGCGAGCGCCTGGCCATCGAATACTTCAGTCGAGGGGCCTATCAGGCGGACGCGCTGACGGCCATCAACTACCTGCTGCGGGATTTCCGCAACGATACGGTGCACCCGATTGATCCTGCGTTACTCGACCTGCTTCATCGTGTCGCCGGCCTGACCGACACGAGCCGTCCGTTTCAGGTCATTTCCGGTTACCGTTCGCCAGCGACGAACGAAGCGCTCAGGTTGTCGACTGAAGGCGTGGCCGCTGGCAGCCTACATCTGGTGGGCCAGGCGATTGACGTCCGGCTGGCCGACGTGCCCCTGGCCAAGCTTCGGCGTGCGGCACTCGAGGTCCGTGGCGGTGGCGTCGGCTACTACCCGGCGTCGGATTTCGTTCACGTCGATACCGGCCGCCTTCGGACCTGGTAGTCGCGAGCCGCAGCGGGCTCCGGTTCACTTCGCGCTCCGCCGTCCTGCCAGGGCAAGGTCGAGTGTGCGGTCCTGTTCATAGATGTCTTCGGCAAACGAGAGTGAATTGTCCTCGGGCATAACCGCCGCGGTCGTGTAGAACAGCACGACCTCGATGGGCTGTGGCAGCGCGATGTGCGTGGAGCTGGCCCCAGCCATCGACGCCAGGATCTGCTGGCGGTTCCATTCCGGCTGCCCCGCCAGCGCCCATTCGGCCAGCGCTGCGGGATCCTGCACTCGTATGCACCCGTGACTGAAGTCGCGACGACTTCGGGTGAAGAGTTCCGGCTCGGGGGTGCCGTGCATGTAGACGTGCTCATCGTTGGGAAACACGAACTTGATCAGGCCGAGGGCGTTGTCCGGGCCAGGCCGCTGCCGCAGCCGGAGCCCACCTGCGCGCAGCGCTTCCACATTCTCCATCGTCGCCTCAAGCGGCGATGCATCGTCGTCTTGACCGCGCACGATCTCTAGACGTTCGCGCTGCAGGTAGTCGAGGTCGTGCGCAAGCAAGGGTAGAAGTTCCGCCTGCAGGATCGATCTCGGAATGTTCCAGTACGGTCTGATGACCAGCTCGCGCATGCGTTCGACAAAGACCGGCGTACGAGCGTCCACGGCCCGCCCAACGATGACGTCCATCGAGAGCGCGGGCAGGCCGTTGTCGGCAATCGAGTCCCACGCCCAGAGGCGGAACATCGGGATGTTGATGACGACGAGCCGCCTCGTGGTGATGTCCGGCAGCCACCGCAGGCGCTCCAGCGCGAGTTCGATCTGGCGGACGCGCCACGTCAGTGGCGTCCTTAAAGCGGCGATAGTGTGCTTGCCGAGCACGCCGTCTGGCTGCAGTCCGTGACGGCGCTGGAATCGTGAGACCGCAGTCACGGTGGCGCCGTCGTAGCTCGCAGATGTCTGAGGCAAGTGGCTCTCGGCTGCAAGATCGCCGAGTGCCACGAGCGTCTGCTGGAGCGCGCCGAGATCTGCGTAGGTGTCTCCGGGACGGACCGGCGCGGTTTCACCGATCTGAGGCAACGTTGAATTGGCGACGAGTGCTCGATAGCGGGAGAGCTGTGACCGCAGCGCCTGATACTGGTCGAGTGGTGGCCTCAGGTCTTGCGCCATGGCCGAGACGCGATGCTGCGCGAGCGCGTCACCGAGCAGGGCGGCAAAGTCGTGTGATTCGGCGGGAACGTGAAGACGCAGGCCGAGCGAGCGCGGGTCGATGCGTCCCAGGTGCAGGTCTCGGAAGAACTGCAGCAGGTTCGTCATCAAGAGGTTGTCGAAGCGGGCGCGCTCGATTGACGGCGTACCCGGTGCGGCCAGGGCCACCGACAGGCGGGCCAGTGCGTCGACTGAGTAGTCGGCTGGATCGAGTCCCTCGTCGGCCGCGGCGCTGAGCAACGCTATCGCTTCGCGAGCGTCGGCATTGGGGCGACCCGAGCCGTCGAGCCAGCGCTGGTCGCCAATGGCTGCCGCAGGGTTAGGGGCGGAGAGGCTCGACTGCTCGCCGCTGATGACGGCCTCCGGTCTCTGCCGAGGCGCGGGTGCTGGTGGACCGTCGCCGCAGGCTACGCAGAGGCCAACAGTGACCAGGATGAGCAGGCGGAGAGAATCATCGGGAGATCGACGACGTTCAGGGCGATTCGCATTCATCAACGCTCCCGGTTGCACGTCCCGAGTCTACGACGAAGACCTGGATCGGCCACGTCCTGATCGCCCCCTGTGCGCTTGTGGACAGCGCGGCGGGTGAGAGGTGCGTAGGCTGATGTCACGGGCACGGTTGTATGCGGCGTTCTCGCGGACGGCGACCCGTGAAAGAGGAGTCAAGCGTGACTATTGTTCAACGTGTCGTTGTGTATCTGCTCGCGGCGGGAACGCTGGTCGGTGCAACAGCCTGTGCGCCGCTGGTTGTTCGTCGCGATGACCGAGGCCGCGACTACCGGGCCGACGGCGAGCGCCGGGCATTTGCCAATGGCCAGAACGAGGGGCTGAAACACGGTCGCTCGGATGCGAGAAACGGGCGCCGCTTCGAATATGAGAGAGCCGGCGAGTTTCGCTCAGCCGACAAGGGATACAGCAAGCGAGACGGCGATCGCGACGACTATCGCGCGTCGTTTCGCAGAGGCTTTGTCGTGGGCTACAGCGATGCCTACAAGGCAAACGAGAGCAACGAGGATCGACGTTCCAGACGGCGATAAGCCAGACGCGCGAGATTGGACCCACAAACCGTAACGAGGAGACGCACATGAAACAGAGCACGACGGATCAGATTGCGGGAAAGCTGCGCGAGATCAAAGGCGCCGCCAAGGAAGTGGCCGGCAAGGTGACAGACAATCCCAAGCTCACTGCCGAGGGCCAGGCGGAGAAACTTGGCGGTCAGGTCCAGTCGAAGGTTGGACAGATCAAGAAAGTCTTCGAGGGGTAGAGGGTGCGCCGGCGGGCAGGCCCACCGCCTCGAGAATTTCCTTCTCGTTGAGCGACTCGGCCTTCAGGAGCGCCTGTGCCAGTGCTTCCAGCTTGTCCCGGTGGCCGGTCAATAGGCGGTCCGCCTCTCGGTGGCTCTCCTCGACGATGCGACGGACCTCGGCGTCGATGAGTTCTGACGTGGCCTCGCTGTAGGGCTGTTGCTGGAAGGCGGACGGCAGGCCTGCATCCTGTGGGGCGACGAAGCTGATCGAGCCGAGCTTCTCGCTCATTCCCCAGCGCAACACCATGTGACGCGCGATCTCGGTCACCTGCTGGAGGTCGTTTTCGGCGCCGGTCGTGGCGACGCCGTAGACGAGCTTCTCCGCGGCGCGTCCACCCAGGGCGCACGTGATCCGTCCCTGTAGATAGTCTTCGGCGTAGCTGACGCGGTCGTCCACCGGGAGTTGGTAGGTCGCGCCAAGCGACATCCCGCGCGGCACGATGGAGACGCGGTGCACGGGATCGCTTCCGGGCACGAGGAGAGCCAGCAGCGCGTGCCCCGCTTCATGGTAGGCCGTGCGTTCCCGATCCGCCGGGCTCAGAAGGATGTTGCGTGCGGGCCCGAGCGTGATCTTCTGCAGCGCCTCGGCGAAGTCCTCGGCGCGAACCGCGGTTGCGTCCTTGCGCGCGGCGAGCAACGCGGCCTCATTGACCAGATTGCGCAACTCGGCGCCGACCAGCCCTGGCGTCTCTGCGGCAAGGCGTTCGAGTGAGACATCCTCTGCCAGCGGCACCTTCTTGGTGTGCACGGCGAGAATGGCCGCACGGCCCGCGCGATCTGGACGCTGGACCACGACGCGACGATCGAAGCGGCCCGGACGGAGCAGTGCCTGGTCGAGCACGTCGGCACGGTTGGTGGCGGCCAGCACGATGACGCCTTCGCGCGAATCGAAGCCGTCCATCTCTGTCAGGATCTGGTTGAGGGTCTGCTCACGTTCGTCGTGGCCGCCCAGCTGTGCACCGCTGCCGCGTGTGCGTCCGATGGCGTCCAGCTCGTCGATGAAGATGATGGCCGGTGCCGCCTCGCGCGCCTGCTTGAACAGGTCGCGCACGCGGGCGGCACCGACGCCGACGATCATCTCGATGAACTCGGATGCGGCCAGGCTGAAGAATGGGACGCCGGCCTGTCCGGCGATGGCCCGCGCCAGCAGCGTCTTGCCAGTGCCCGGTGCTCCAATCAGCAGCACACCCTTGGGGACGGTCCCGCCGAGTCGCTGATACTTTGCCGGGTTCTTGAGGAAGTCGACAATCTCGACCAGTTCGTTCTCCGCTTCATCAATGCCCGCCACATCGTCGAAGGTGACCTTGGTCTGTTCCTCGGTGTAGCGCTTGGCGCGACTTCGCCCCATACCGAAGATGCCGCCGCCTGCGGCCGCCGCCGCACGACGACTGAGCCAGACAAAGGCACCGATGAGCAGCAGCGTCGGGCCGAAGCTGACCAGGACCTTGAACCACGAGGCGGCGTTTTCGTCGAGCGCGCGGAGTACGACCGCCTGCTGTTCGAGCCTTTGCTCGAGCTCCTGGTCGGCAAAGGCCGGCCGTTGAGTCTTGAACTGTAAGGCGGTGCGCGAGGTGGTGTCTGGCGGAGGAGGATAGGTGACGTCGGTCTTGAACGTGCCCTGGAGCGCATCGCCGGCGCTGATCACTTCCTTGATATTGCCCGCCTGCACCTGCGTCTTGAAGAAGGAATAGGGAATGACGATCGTCGGCGGCTCAGCAAAGAACAGCTGCGTCACGACGTAGTTTCCGACCATCAGCAGGACAAAGGCTGGCCACCAGTACTGTGGGCGCCACCGCAATTGCTGTGGCAGCCGGCCCTTGGGCGGGGCAGGGGGTGGTGTGGTTGGTGGCGCGGTCGTGCTGTCGGTGGGTCGATCCGCCATGTTGTAATGGTCCTCGCCCTCCACTGTACCCGGATTGGCTGTCGGGCTCGTCGGCCAGTGGCGATATCCGTCAGAACGTCTTCGAAATCGTCAGGGCCGTTGGGGGTGTACGCCTGGCATCGCCTCCCCTATTGGCCCAAAACCCTGGGCAGACACGCCGGTACGATCTGGGAACGGCAATTGCTCCAAGCTGGCCTCGTGACGGCTGCCAACACTGCGCTCGGTCCGATCCACCACCGCTGCTCTGCCACTGATGCGCGTCACGCCCCACTCTCGACGGTGACCGTGTATGAACCTCACACGGTGGCTGTTACCGAACTAGACACTCACGAATCGCCGGAGGACGCCCCGTGGTGAGACCAATCGCTGGTGCGTGGATGCTGGTCGGGCTGATGGGCTGGGCGTTGCCTGGCCCAGTGGCCGCGGCGTCGCGCACTGTTGTCAAGGTGACGGTGGTGCCACCGTCTTCAGCACCCGCATCGATTGGCGCGACTGCGGCCAACGGGCAGGTCGCACTCACGTGGGGCGCCGTGCCTGGCGCCACTGCCTACAACGTGTATCGGGGCGCGGGAGGCGTCTGGGAGCCAGCAGCGATCGCGCGCGTGAAGACGCCGACGTTTCGCAACTACGGACTGGTCAACGGCACGACCTATACCTACCGAGTGACGGGACTCAACAGCGGAGGCAGTGGTCCCGCGTCGGCAGACGTATCTGCCACCCCGCTGGCGCAGCCCACGGGCCTTGTGGCGCTGGCGGGTGATGCGAGAGTCACGCTGTCGTGGAATGCGGTTGCCGGTGCGACGTCCTACGCGGTCTTGCGCGGCGCCTCATCAACGCTCGACACGATGACGCCGCTCGGGACTCGGGTCGCGGTACCGACGGTGGTCGACATGGGACTGACCAACGGCACGCGCTATTACTACCGCGTGCGCGCATTCTCGGCAGACAGCGCGAGTGCGGTGTCGGCCTCGGTGTCGGCCAAGCCGCTACCGCCACCGCCTGCCACCGCACCGGCCACTCTCACGGCCACTGCCGGTAACCTCTTCATCACGCTCAACTGGTCTGCGGTGGAGGGCGCCACGGGCTATCGCCTGTATCGCTCGACGACTGGGACGTGGGAAACCACACCACTGGTCAGCACGTCGAAGACCACCTACAAGAACACCGCGCTGACCAGCGGCGTGACCTACACCTACAAAGTGGCCGCATATGGCCCGGGGGGCACGGGACCAGCGTCGACGACGGTGTCGGCGACACCGCTGGCTCCGCCGCTGGCACCGGCCGGCCTCACGGCAGTGGCTGGTGATGCGATGGTGACGTTGCAGTGGACGCCCGATCCCGCCGCCACCACTTACAACGTGTATCGCGGGACGAGACCCGGTGGTGAAGCGCGCGTGGCCGTGGCCTCCGGGTTGACCGCACCATCTTTCGAGGACCGCGGACTCCAGAATGGTCCGACCTACTACTACAAGGTCACCGGCCTCAATGGCGGTGGCGAGAGCCCGCGTTCCGAAGAGGTGAACGGGAGCCCGGAGGGGCCTCCGCCTGCGGTCGACCCCGCCACGCTCGATGCGTTCCGCTTCCTGCGTCAGACGACCTGGGGGCCGCGGCCTGGAGACGTGGACGCGCTCAAGGCGCTAGGCAAGGACGCGTTTCTTGCGAGCCAGTTGTCAGCACCACCCTCCACGTATCCGGATTCGCTCTTCGGGATGTCGCTCGAAGCCACGCAAGAGCACTTCATGTCGTTGGCACTGACTGGTCCGGATCAGCTGCGCCTGCGCGTGGCGTGGGCGCTCCACAAGATCTGGGTGGTCTCAGGTGTCGAG
The DNA here is from genome assembly GCA_040081555.1 of Vicinamibacterales bacterium. Classification (GTDB taxonomy): domain Bacteria; phylum Acidobacteriota; class Vicinamibacteria; order Vicinamibacterales; family CAVVIG01; genus CADEEX01. The sequence goes on along the minus strand of JBEBGG010000056.1, from coordinate 1,285 downwards.
GTCGACTCGCCTCGCGCCATCGTGACGTATCAGCGCTTGCTGTTGAACGGTGCCTTTGGCAACTACCGCGACCTGATGCGTGACATCACGCTCAATCCGGCGATGGGTCGCTATCTGAACATGCTGAACAACCGTAGCCAGGCGGTCACCGGCGTGCCGCCCAATGAGAACTTCGCACGCGAGCTGATGCAGTTGTTCACTCTTGGCATTGCCACGCTCAATGCGGACGGCACACCGCAGGTCGGTGCGCCGCCAAGCTACACCGAGCAGGACGTGAAGGAGCTGGCGCGAATCCTCACGGGATGGACCTTTGGTGATGGCAACCCGACGACGGTACCGACACGGCTGGCCCGCGAGAACTACGGCGTGCCCATGGAGCCGGTGGCGCGCTATCACGACAGTGACGCCAAGACGTTCCTTGGCGAGGAGTTCCCGGCCGGCCGGACCGCGCAGCAGGACCTGGATCAGGCGCTGGACCTGATCTTCAGGCACGCAAATGTCGCACCCTTCATCAGCCGTCAGCTGATTCAGCAGCTGGTCACTTCCAATCCCAGCCAAGCCTACGTGGCAGATGTCGCGGCGGTATTTGACGGTGCGGGTGGCGCGCGAGGCGACCTGACCGCGGTCGTGCGGGCCATCCTGACGCATCCCGAGGCCAGTGTCTCGACCAACACGTCAGGCAAGCTATCCGAGCCGGCACTGTTTGTGGTGTCCGTGCTGCGAGGCTTGAACGCGGTCGTGACCGACCATCCGTTCATGAGCGACAAGTCTGAGGCGATGGGGCAGAAGGTGTTCTATCCGCCATCGGTCTTCAGTTACTTCTCGCCGAGCTATCGCGTGCGTGGCACGTCGGGTCCCGCAGGTCCACTGACGGGCCCGGAGTTCCAGGGGCTCACGACGGTGACCGCGCTCGAGCGCGTGAACTTTGTGGGGGCGCTCCTAGGAGGCCACTTTGGCGCTGACGTGGCGATTGATTACGCGCCCTTTACCAGTCGCGCCGCGGACCCGGCGGCGCTGGTCGACTACTGCAGCCTGCTGTTCATGGGCGGCCGCATGTCGATCGAGGAGCGTGCCGAGCTCATCAGTGCAGTGCGGGCAACCAGTGCCAGCAATGCGCCCGAACGTGTTCGGACGGCACTTTATCTGACGCTCACCGCGGCGCAAGCCCAGGTGGATCGCTAGCTCGGGAACGACGGAGCACACCACATCATGCGAAAAAACCGACGCCAGTTTCTGAAGAGCTGTTGCCACCTCGGCGCCGCCAGCGTGGCGGCTCACTTGGCCC
>JBEBGG010000349.1:0-1543 GCA_040081555.1 Vicinamibacterales bacterium | reverse complement strand
ACGGTTCCGACTTCAAGAAAGTAGTCAGGAATACCGTCTCCTCGTTCATCGACTGCATGCACAACGAGCTGTTGCCAGCGCTTGGCTTTGGCCCTCTTCAGTGCGTCGGCGCTTGAGGGCTCCCAACGGCGAGCCCACGCGTCATACTCGGCCCCGCTCGAGACCGATAGTGCCGACAGCACCATCTCCACCAGCGATGAACCGGGGTTCCTCAAGATGCTGCTGTGATTGTGTTCCCCCAGGAACACGAGCGGCACGTTCACGTTCTTCCAGGGTTCGAACCTGATTCGTTGCCGTCGCGTGGGCTCTGTGGTCAGGTCTACACGCAGCTTTCTACTGTTGAAGCCGGCGCCTGACCAGCGAACGGTCCCGTCGGTTCCTGGCTCGGTCACAACACGCTTCAGCCATCCGTAGTCCTGGAGACCGACGAAGATGAAGGGGTAGGGCGTCCCTGATGTTCGCCCGTATACAGGCGCATCCTGGAGAAAGTCCCGGTGAGCGAGGTCCCAGGTATACGCGCTCCCAAGTTCGAGTCCGCGCAACACCTGGTTGCCTGCTTCCATGAAGTCTGGACCCGGCTCCTTACCGCCCTTGAATACCCCGCCCAGCCAGCTGCGACCCTTGTGGGCCATCGGGCTACCGAACGTCGCTGGCGCCAGTCCGATGATGTGCTTCAGTCGCGACTGCCGCTCGGCTGCGAGTTCAGGCCGGTCGACCGTTCCGATCGTTCCCGCGAGCCATTCTCGAAGCACGAGCATTCCAGTGGAGTGCACGATGGCATCGAACGGCCGGCCATCGCCAAGAGAGGAATTCCGGATAGCCCGGTCGAATCCTTCGGCGATGTCCTTGATCGATATCTCGTTACTGAGCGAGACGTAATTTCCGAGGTGAATCTCGGTAGCGTCGTAGCCCGCCTGTGTCAGAACTTCAAGCCAGTTGCTGAAACTCTGCCCTTCGTCGCTATACCCATGAACGAGTGCAATCGGTCGTCTGGCCATAGGCGGCGTCCTCCAGAAATGTCAGCGTTCGACAGTGGCATCACGTCCGAACCACCGGGATTGTATCGAGGTCATCGATTGGCTGTCTGGTCGGGTGGGCTATGCGACCGAGCGTGATCGCGAACGCAGACCCCTGCCGTTGCGCCTCCGCCCCTCCGCGTTTGCAATCTCTTAACAGCCAGTCACTTGGACCCGGCGCGATAATGACCCCATGCTCCGGTGGACCCGCCTCGCCGTCGCGTCCCTCACCCTGATCGCCCTCTCGGGAACCGCGTACGCCCAGGGAGGCGGCGCGGCCGGCGGCGGAGCGCGAGGCGGTGGTGCCGGCGGGGTTGCCGGCGGCGTCCAGGGTGGCGGCGGTAGTGGAGCCGGCGGCGGTGCTCAGGGCGGCGGGCGCGGCTTCGGCCCGGCACGTGATCAGGCCGACCAGGGGGCCGGCACGGCCATCCTTCGCGGGCGCGTCATCACCGCCGACAGCGGCACACCCGTCCGGCGTGCACAGGTGCGGGCCACCGCGGCCGGTGTTCGCGGCGCACGTCTCGTCA
>JBEBGG010000184.1:0-6301 GCA_040081555.1 Vicinamibacterales bacterium | reverse complement strand
GCAGGCCGTGCTCTTTGCACCAGGCATCCAGACGCGCGTAGGTGCGGTGCAACTCCGAGTACGGTCCGACATGTACCGCATGCGCGGCTTGGCCCGCTGCGAGGGTGAAGCACTTGACCGACTGCGTGTCGGCAAAGGCGCCCGACACCGGAAACCCCGCCCGAACGAGCAGGTCTTTGCGTGTACCGCGCTCGTAGATGGCGTAGTTGTGGCCCACCTGCGTCACGGTCGCGGTCTTCAGCCAGCCGTATGGAAACAGGCTGCGAATCTGATTGGCGATCTGCGAACGATCGAGTTCTGCCTCGCCCACAGCGAGGAGCACCGCGTGCACTGGCACGATGCGGCAAGAAGGCTGCGTAGCTTCCATGGTGGCGAGTGATGCCTGACGGTCGCGCCGAGCCGCGCTCCGCGGCGTCACGATACACCGCCGGGCACCGTCGGCTCCAGTGCCCCGTTGGCCGGCCCGGGATTCGCGATCCGGTACAGCACGTGACGACGCACCGGGTGCCCCGCCGCAATCAGCGGATGGTCGAAGTCCCCGGCCGGGTCGTACCGCATCCCGATCTTCTGCATGACGCGGCGAGACCGCACGTTGCCAATGGCGGTGAAGGCCACGACCTCCGCGAGGCGGAGCGAGCCGAAGGCGTAGTCGAGCGCGGCGCTGGCCCCCTCGGTCGCGAAGCCCTGATTCCACTGCTCCCGGGCGAGGCGCCATCCGATTTCCACGCACGGCGTGAACGGCGCCTCGAACGACGGGACGGACAGGCCGATGAAACCCGCGAAGGGAACGACGCCAGGCACTTCGACCGCCCAGAGTCCGAACCCCTGCCGCTCGAACTTCGCTTCGATGCGGTCCGCCAGGGCGTCGCTCTCGGCTCGAGACAACGTCGCCACGAAGTGCTCCATGACGAGCGCGTCGGCGTTGAGGGCCGCGAATGGCTCCCGGTCAGCCGCCACCCAGCGCCGGAGCCGCAGCCGATCGGTCAGGAGTTCCGTCACCTACGTGCCAGCCAGTCGAGTGATTGCCGGGTCCGGCGCTTCACGTGGGGACAGCCCGCGGACACGGCAGTTCAGCTCCCAGAGTGCAACCCTGTTGCTGTCCCATGTGAGCCGCCGATGCGCCTCGTCGAACGGGAGCCACGCACATTCGCGATGCTCGGCCGAGAGCGTGACGGCCGGTTCCGCGACCCGCACGCCGAACGCGTACTCAGGGACCACGAACAGATCGAGTGGCCACTGCCCTGCTGACCCGAAGACCGACGAAGGAATCGACGCCTGGGCGTCCAACCGGACCCAGCCGTCCGAGCTGTCGATACCAGTCTCTTCTCGCGTCTCGCGCCGTGCCGCGTCAAGGGGCGTCTCGGCTCCCTCCCCGCCGCCCGAGACGGCCTGCCACATCTCCATTTCCCGGCGTCGGAAGACGGCGTACAGCGGCTCGCCGTCCGTCGATTCGACGAACGGGAAGACGATCACCTGGAAGGGTGCACGCGCCATGAATCTTGCCTGCCCGACGTTAGCCCAGCTCTGAGAAGAGCCGGTCACGGAACTCCGCTGCCCGGCCGTTCAGTTCAATACCCTGTGGCCCGGTGCGAAAAAGGCACTTCGAAGCCATCCTGAAGGTCCGCACCGGTACAGGTAGTGAGGCCTCCGTGCTGAGGCGTCGCCCGACCCGTCACACTCCCGCCAGCTACGATGACCGCGAGCACGAGCGCCGCCGTCGGCTGCACGCCACGTTAGTCCGCATCGTTCTCGGATCTCTCTGGTTCACGGACCACACGGAAACCAAGACTGAATCCCATGTCGCCCGGACGGTGGGTGTACCGTAGGGCACATCGTGCACTGTCGGCCGCGAAGTACCAGCTGCCGCCTCGAATCACCTTCAGTGGAGCACCACACCTGGGGTTCGGATCGACGGCCGAACCGACGGTGTATGGACAGTAATCATCCTCCGTCCACTCCCAGACGTTGCCGTGCATGTCGTGCAGTCCCCACGCGTTCGGCGCAAACGAGCCAACCGCCCGCGTCTGCCCGTCACCCGCCGCGGTGCGCTCGACCGATTCGGCGACGTTCGCCTGTGACGGGTTGAGCGTCGAGCCCATGCCGTACGCCGTTACGGTGCCGGCACGACAGGCGTACTCCCACTCCGCCTCGGTGGGTAGGCGGAATCGATTGCCAGGCGAGCGCCTGGTCAGACGTTCGAGAAACGTGTGAACGTCGAACCAGGTGACGTTCTCTACCGGGAGCCTGTCGCCACCTTGAAAGTGGCTCGGATTGTCCCCCATCACTTCCCGCCACTCGTGTTGGGTGACCTCGAAGACGCCGAGCCAATACGGGCGAGTGAGCGTCACGGACCGCTGGGACTCCTGCGCTTCGCGCCCGATCTCGGCAGGCGGTGAGCCCATCACGAACGCGCCGGCCTCCAGCTTGACGAAAGCCATTCCAGTTGCTGGCTCCACCCACGGGGCCGACGTTGTCGACTCCAGCCGGGGCGTACCGCATCCGCCCAAGACGCAGCACACGCCTATGACCAACGGCAGGAATCTGGCCACTGAGCTCCCTTCTGGCTAACGCTTCGCCTGTGCCGCGTGGCTCATGAGAACGGCGCATTCTCGCACGGTAGCTACGGCCGCTCCAGGCGAGTCAGGCGGCGGTCAACCGCCAACCCGTCCGTGCACGGTGGGATGGGCCGGGCCCGTCGCGACAACCAGACTTGTCAGGAGGAGCACGAGTGCGACAGGCGCCCAGAGGGCCCGCTCGCCAGCACTGGGGGTCAGCACGTTCAGGACGAGGCTCAGAGCCGCAAAGGCTACGACCACCCAGATCAACCGACCAGACGGGCGTGCCAAGCGGGCAAGGGCGACCCCTTGGCGGGCAAGGACGACCGCCGTGAACGCTAGCAGGACAAGCGCTTGCGCAATCGCCGCGGCGCGCAGCACTGTGGGCAACTGCCCGGGGAACGCTCCTCCCATGGCGAACTCCCCCCAGGGGACGCCCACGGCAAGCGCGACTTGGAAGGCCACAACCACCGAGGTGACGACGGCGTGCAGAATGGCGGCGAGTCGCCTGATGTTCAACGGAGCCCCTCGAGCCACGACGCTATGGACCTGTCCGCCTGACGCTGCGCTGAGCGGCACCGCTTCAGCGACTTGTCAGGCATCGCCGCGCTCCGCATGAGACATCTCGGGCGTGTCTCTGCAGATCACACAGAAGGCTGTTCCCACTTCCTTCTCCGGTAATGGCTCACGCCGGCGGTTCAGCCACGGCCCGTTCCGCGCTTCACCGGCGCGCCATCGGCTGCAACCGCTGGTCAGACCGGCGCAGCATGCCCGCCCCGTTACTGCCGCACAAGACTCACTGAACCGAAGGTGACACCTGTGCACATGCCACGGCCTAGAGTCGCGGTGAGACGTGTCGGCGTCACCGCGGCACCGACCAGCACGTATTGAACCAGACCCGTGCTGGGCCCTGGCCCGACCAGACACGGGGGAACGGCGTCTGGATACAGGAAGAATCCGTAGCCGCCGGCCGACACGGGTTCGCCGTACGACTGCCCCGACAAGGTCTCACCACTCCGAAACGCCACCGACCACGTGCCCACGAGCGCCCCCTGGGGCGTCGGAACCGGACCGCCGGTGCTCGGCGGCCTCTCGGCGAATGAAATACGCGCGGTGCCCTCACCGGCAATCGGATCATTGAATGCGCCAACCCAGGTGCCGATCGGCGAGGCCGCGGCCGACGTCTGCGGCGACGGCGACGGCGACGAGGGCGTGGAACCCTCTGAGCAACCGCCCAACAGCAGAAGTGCGAGAACGAATGGCGACGCGCGGCGATGCATAGCGGATCAGGGCGACGTGACCAGACGTCTGTAGGTTCGAGCTAACGTGGAGCTTAAGCTGTCCGTGAAGGTAGGCAGCCCTTGGCCGTGGAAGTCAGAATCCCACAGGCGCCTGGAGCGGCCACGCGACGGCTGCCGTAGCGGATCAGTTTCAGCGAATGGTCAGGCCTCAGCGATAGCGGCAATGGAAATCTTCAGGCCAGGAATGCGCACCGGTAGCTTCGCCCCCTGACGTGCTGGTGGGTCAGTTGGAAACCACTTGATCCACTCTTCGTTCATGCCAGCGAATTCGTCTTCATCGGCCATGACAACGGTGGCGCTGACCATCTTGTCCAACGAGCTGCCGGCTTCTTCCAGAATTGCCTGAACGTTTTCCAGGCACTGGCGGGTTTGCTCCTGGATCGTGGTTCCCGTGATGGTCCCAGTCAGCGGATTCACAGGTGCAGTGCCGGAGACGAAGACCAGACCTGCGGCCTTCACGGCTTGGCTATAGGTTGGCGGTGGCGTCGCCGCCTTCGACGTGAACACGACTTGACGGGGCATGTCATTCCTCCGGCTTGCTGCGCTGACAAGGTGCACATCTGAGGTCTAACGTCGCGAATGAGCCGCGCGGCCGCTGGGAGCGCGGAGCCGCGTCGGCTCCATCCGCTGGTGGGGCCGCCGTGTCGTCACAACCGCTGCGCCCCATCGAGCTTGCCCAGATCTCGGTCAAACGTACCGAGGGGCTGGTGCCCCGCCTTACGCGCGATTTCCAGCATGAGGCAATCGGAGAACCCCACGCGTGGCTGCTGCCGAAACTGGGCCACGGCCGCCGCGACGACCTCCGTGTCCTGCACGGTCAGGTGCTCGTGGCCGAGCAACATCTCTACGGCGGTGGCGATGGCATCGGCATCACAGTCGTACACGGACGCCAAGACCCACGTGGTCTCCGCGACCGCCAGATGCGACACCCACGCCCCCTTGGCGATGAACGCGTCGGCGGCACTCACCTGCCGGGCGTCATCGCGGGTGAGCAGCCGGACCAGGACGTTCGTGTCAACGGCTCGCATGCCGCTTCTTCATGTGCTGGGAGATCCCGGCCTTGAGCTGGTCGAGGGTGCGCCGCGGCGGGACCGTGGCAAACAGCGCCCGGTGAATGTCCTCGGAGGAGTACCGGCCGGCCTTGCGAACGACGACGTGGTCACCCTCTTCGTTCCACTCCAGGACCGAACCGGGCCCCACGCCGAGCCGTTGCCGGACCTTGGCCGGAACCGAGACCTGCCCTTGAGCGGTGAGCTTCGAATGCGCCAGTGCCATCCGAACATATTACCACGGTAATGTGTCTCGTGGTCTTCGATGCCGGAGGTCGGAGTCCTCGTATCAGATTTCCTCTGCCTAACGCTGGGCATCAGCCGCAGCGGCGCCCATTCTTCCACGGGCCGCTGTCGGCTCCATACCGAGGTTAGCCAGCGTGTGTCTCAGTAAGATGGCCCACCACCTGACCAGACAGTGTGGAAATCACTTGGCGTGCCGACGTGATCAGCGTACAGCCGTCTTCACAGAACCCGTGTTCGACGCCTTCGATCTCCACGCGCTCTTGAAGCGCGCCATCTTCCCCCGACAGCACGACTAGGCGTTGAGGGTCTCTGCTCTCCACGGTGCACTCGATAGCCACGACATGGCGGTCGCTGGGTCTGTACGCGACCTGGAGCACATGGGCACCAGGACCAGGGTCATAACGCCACATTTCGTCTCCGGACAAGAGGGCCACGCACCGCAACGGCCCGGCGCTCTCGGTTATCAGGAGTTTGCCGGGTGCGAACGTCGCATCAAGAACAGCGAACGTCAACCGCGATATCGGCAACACCGCCTCTAGGGTGGCCATCTCAAGTCTCAATTGACGCCGATCGTTAAGGCGGACCGCCTCCCAGCGACTCTCGTAGATGGACCGGCTGCCCCGGAAGCGATCGACTGTGACGCCGGTCGTGGTATCAACGACCTCACAAGGCGCGCCTGCCCGGCCGCAGTATCCCAAAGAGCCGTTCGCATTGAGCGTCACATCCTGAACCTTCTTCAGGTCTGGCCTGTGCCACAGTTGAGATCCCGACTGCATGCAGTAGCCAGCCAGACCTTGTCGCTTGTAGGCGCCGGCCAACAGGACGCCACGCTCGTCGGAGAGGGCTAGTCGCGACCCGCCAAAATCAAACACGGTTGGGAAGGTCGCCAACAGACGGCGCCCAGGAACGTCCCAGATCTCAACGTTTCGCTCGAAGGCTCCAAACACCACGAGACGACTCGACGACGATGCAACGACGCGGTGGATCGCAATCATGGTTCATGGGTCGTCTGGCTAACGATTGCGCTCACCCGCGCCGGGAGCGGCGCGCAAGCGACGCGACGGCGTCGGGTGCAGCGCAACGTTAGCCGGCATTGTCGACTGCGCGTTTCGTGTCGACCGACGTCGCTCCCGATCTGCCGATATCGAAT
>JBEBGG010000183.1:0-6312 GCA_040081555.1 Vicinamibacterales bacterium | reverse complement strand
ACGCGAGGAAGGTCGTGTAAATCTGGGACTCCAGCGCCTTCGGCAGCGTGCCCTTGTCGATGAGGTACTGCAGCGCCCAGAGCCCTGAGATGTCTGCCTTGGCTTCTTCCGTGGCGCTGTAGGTGTCCTTGAACTCCAGCCGGACCGTCGACGCCTTCCCTCCAGTGTTCCCTCCGACCGTGATGTTGTGCGGGCCGAGGCCGTGCATCAGCTCGTGCATCAGGATGTGCGTGAAGAACGCGTCGAACGAGACCTGCGCTTGATCCGCCGCCGGCAGCGCCACTTTCGAGATCGGCACCAGCACCATCTGGAACTTGGCCTGCTGGTTATTCTTCAGCATCACCCGCTTCGAGCCCTTCTCCTTGACCACGCGGTCGTCGTTCGGCAGGTTGAAGGCCGCCGTCTGCACGCCGCGGTTGGCGTCGCCCGCCGAGAACACCGTGTTCAGGACACGGATGGGTGCCAGCGCGCCGAGCGTCGGGTTCCTGAACGCCGCGTCAATCGGCAGATGGTCCTCGAGCTCCTGCAGCTCCGCGCCGAGGTGCGCGAGCTTGTTCGTCTCAGCATCGTCGCGCACGCCGATGAAGGCTTCGAACGCCGCCTTGTAGCCGAACCACTCGTCCTCGTACGTTTCGTAGGGGCCGATGGTCGGTTCAATGGAGGCGTCCAGCTCCATCCAGGCCACGTCGCTCGCGTAGTAGTCGTTGTTGATGAAGGCCGCCGCGCGCTTCTCGAGGAACGCCTTGAGCGTCGGCTGCGCCGTCAGCGCCGCCGCTTCCCGCAACAGGGCCGCCGCCTGCGCCAGCTCACCCTGATACTCCTGGCTGTAGGGCACCGCGAGGAGCTTGCCGTCGGGTCCGCGACGGATCGTCGTGAAGTAGCTGGTCGCCGCCTCGTGCTGCGCCGGTGGAAGTCCCTTGATCCAGGCCTCGACCTCGGCCTTCGTGGCACCCGCCGGATAGAAGTTGGCGGCCTCGGATCTCGCGCCGACACCCGGGACGAATGTCTCGAAGTGATCGAGCCGCGACCACGGCCCCTTGTTGATCAGGAAGTAGTGCAGGCGCGCGCGCCCTTCCGCCGACTGGTCCTGCAGCAGCGTCAACAGCAGCGACTCGTTGCCCGCCCAGGCCTGACGCATGAAGAGCGCGTCCATGAGCCGGGCGGCCGCGACGATCTTACCGAGCGCCTTTCGCTCGGCCTCGGGGAGTGCCGCCACGTCCGCGACGAGATCGACCGACGCGAAGCGCGCGGCCATGCCTTCGAGGCGCTGGGTTTCGGCCGACGCGGCCGGGGCAGAGGAAGCGGACGAGGGCCCCGACGACGGAGCCGAACAGGACATCGTGAACATCGCGAGCACCGTGAGAAGAATGGTCGAACGCATGGCGACCCCCGTGTTGCCCCCGCGCGTCTAGTGGACGCCCGAGCTCTGCTGGAAGGAGGAGGGCGCCGCGCCGATGCGGCTGAGCGCTGTTTCCCACATCTCGTCGGAGGGCACGCCGAAGATGAGCTGCGCGTCGACCGGCATCGTCAGCCAGCCCGACTCCGTCAGTTCACGCTCGAGCTGGCCCGCGCCCCAGCCGGCATAGCCGGCAATCACGCGCACCTTGTTCGTCGGCGGCGCCTGCAGCAACTGCAGCGTCAGCGACTGCGACGCGGACAGCAGCACGCCCGGGCAGATCTCTCGCTGATCCTCTTCCGGCCCCTGCGGCTCCGACATCAGCACCCACGTGCGCTGCTGGTCCACCGGGCCACCGATCCACAGATGCACCGTCGGGTCCACGTGCACTGGGGTCTCCGGCTTCACGAGCGTCCACGCCGGGTCCGTCATCTGCCGGTTCACCACCAGACCGAACGCGCCGTCCGACGTGTAGTCGCAGAGGAGCACGACCGTCTTGGCGAAGTTCGGGTCGTTCATCTGGGGCATCGAGACCAGCATGAGCGGCGCGGCGGACGGGACAGGCGCGTCAGTGCCGGGGTTCTCGGAGTTCATGCCTTGATTCTAATGTGTCGCTGCACCAGCGCGCCGTCCGCAGATGGCCGATCTTCAGCCGGCTCAGCCAGCGCCGCGCGATCGTCCTGGCTGCCGGAGACCTGCAGCGCCAGCGCCAGATTGCGCCGCAGCATCGGCAGCTTCGCATGCTTCATCGCGCTGCCCTTCGTCAGGCGGAGCAGCGCCGTGTCCGACGTACGCCAGAGCTGAGCCGCCGTTGCGCCGTCGAGCCCCGGCCTCGGCTGCCAGTGGGGATCGCCGCTCACCGCCGGCGCGTGATTGAACGGGCAGACGTCCTGGCACACATCGCACCCGTAGACGCGGTTCGCAAGACCGGGCCGCAGCTCCTCCGGGATGTCGCCGCGCTCCTCAATGGTGAGATACGAGACGCAGCGGGTTGAATCCACCACCCTGGGCTCCACGATCGCTTGCGTGGGACACGCCTCGATGCACAGCGTGCAGGTGCCGCACTGGTCGACCCCACGCGCGTCTGGTTCGAGCGCCAGCGTCGTAACGATCACCGACAGGAAGAACCACGAGCCGAGCCGTTCGTTGATCACGCAGGCGTGCTTGCCGATCCAGCCGAGCCCCGCGTACTGCGCGAACACGCGTTCCTGCACCGGACCTGTGTCTGCGTAGTACCGAGCCTCGAACGGAGGCGGCTCCACCTCGTACATCCAGTCGTGCAGCCGCCGAAGACGGGCCTTGAGGACGTCGTGATAGTCGTCCCCCCAGGCATAGCGCGAGATCACGGCCGCGCCCGGCTTCGCGACCTCGGTCGAGTAGGGTCTGTCCGTGTTGTAGATCGTGCCGAGCACGATCACGCTGCGCGCGCCGGGCACCACGAGCTGCAGGTTCTTGCGCTTCTCCGCCGTGCGCACGAGCCAGGCCATGTTGCCGGCATACCCGCGCGCGAGCCAGTCGTCGAAGAGGGCCAGCTCGGGAATGGGATCAGCCGGCGCAATGCCGCAGAGGTCGAAGCCCAGCGTGGCCGCGTGGGCCTTGATCGCGGCGGAGGTCACGGATGACATCGTAACAATTGCTGCTGCCAACCGAGGTTGACCGGCCGTATTCTGACGCAATGGCCAACACGCCTGTTCGCCGGAAGCCCGGTCGGGCCAGCGAGGACACCTTCGACCCGGTCGCAATCATCCGGAGGATTCACAAGATGTATCCCACACCGCCGGGAACGCCGCCTCGCGCCTACGACGTTCACGACCGACACGCAGCGGCCGCAGCGATCAGGGAGCATCTGAAGCGCAAGCGTTCTTAGAAACGCAGGCCTCCGGGTGCGTAGCTTTCAGTAGGCGGCTTGTCAGGCTAGTATCCCGCCCACTATGACGAAGCTCATCTGGGCACTGCAGATCCTGGCAGCCGTCGCCTTCCTCGCCGTCGGCACTATGAAGCTCACGCAGCCGAGAGCCGACATCGTAGCCATGGGCGCGACCTACGCGCAGGACTTCTCGGACACGCAGATCAAGCTGATTGGCGCCGCGGAGGTGGCCGGCGCGGTGGGACTCATCGTCCCAGCCGCCACGGGGATCCTGCCTATGCTCACCCCGATCGCCGGCGCGTGCCTGGCGGTGCTCATGGCGGGGGCCGTGAACGTGCACGTGAGTCGCGGCGAGGACTTCATCCCGCCGCTCGCACTGGGCCTGCTAGCTGCAGCGGTCGCCGTGCTGAGATTCAGAAGGCGCTGAGCGCCGGACCGGGGACGACCGTAAAGGACTACGAATCGATCGGCCTAGGTTGTCAGAGCGCCTGAGCGGCCGGCGGGGCTCCGCGCAGCAGTGCTGCGGTGCCGCTTGCGATGACTTCCGCGAGGTCGTATCCTCCGCCGGTGGCGCCCAACAGTGACCTTGACCTGCGCGTACGACTAGCAGCTTTCGCCTGCGTTGATCAGTTGCAGCGCTCTGCCGGCAGTGAACTACTGACGCGAGAACAACTGGGTCAAGGGTTCGTCTTCGAGGGCCAACGCGTTCCCCTAGTTAGCCCGCGACAGGGAATCTTCAAACCCAAGATTCTCCCCCGCATTCCGCTCAGCATCCTCACGTCAGCGGTGGTTGAAGGCAAACCGCGCCCTTACGATGACGTCATCGGCGAAGATGGCATGCTCACCTATCGGTACCAGGGCACCGACGTGAACCGCTGGGACAATGTTGGCCTGCGCGAGGCCATGAGACTGCAGACGCCCTTGATCTACTTTCAGGGCATCCTCCCAGGTCGATACGTGGCTTCGTACCCCGTCTTCATTGTTGCCGACGACCCTAGCCAACTCGCGTTCTCAGTTAGCGTGGATGACCGGCAGTTTGCGTCCCTCGGCAATGTTGACGTCCTGCAACCTGAGACAGCGATCAGGCGCCGGTATGCGACTCGGCAGGTACGTCAACGCGTCCATCAACGTGAGTTCCGAGAGCGTGTTCTCGAAGCCTACAGCCGTCACTGTGCAGTTTGCCGACTAAAGCGTGACGAACTCCTCGACGCTGCACACATCATCGGCGATACCGATGTAGCCGGTGACGCGATCGTCTCCAACGGCATCGCTCTTTGTAAATTGCATCACTCGGCCTTTGACGCGAACATCATGGGCGTCACGCCGGACTACGTGATCGAAATTCGCGAGGATGTCCTGGAAGAGGTTGATGGGCCAATGCTCATCCACGGACTTCAGGGCTGGAACGGCCAGCACCTGCGGCTTCCCAAACGAAGTATCTATAAGCCAGACCCTGCGCGGCTGCAGGTTCGATACGACGCCTTTCGAGCAGTTCGGCTCTAGCTTTCGCTTGGGCCGTGCCCAGATTGCTGAAGGGAAGGGGGCCTCCTCACGCTACGGAGTGATGTCTTCTGGTTTCACCATTACGATCCTGCCACGATCCTCGATGACCACGGGTAGGCCGTCTCTCTTGTGGCGAAGCGCAGCGTCCCGGACGCCCTTGACCATGGCGTCGTCGACGATCTTCCGGTCTTCACGCATAAGTCGACCGATGTCCTTGCGCTCGTGATTCTTCATGCTCTGCCCTGCCGCGTGATTGCGTCCCACGCATTCTGATCGTAGACGCCGATCGTCTCAGACGCTAGTCCTTCGGCCACGCAGACGGGTTCCCTTCCGGAACCGTTGTAGAGCGCCCATGTGGCCACAAGGGGCCGGTACAGCCCGAAGAAGTTGCGCACGCCTGCCGTGTAACGTCGACGCACGACTTCGTCGGGAACGAAGTGGCCGCCCATCCTCGTGCGGTCGGCGACTCGGGCAACGGCCAGGTCCGCGGACGATAGCCAGAGAAACAGCAGGTGGACGTCGTACCCAGAGGCTCGCAGGCCACGTAGCCAAGGCGCAAACGACCGACTCGCCAGTGTCGTCTCGAAGGCGAAGTCTGCGCGCTGCGCCGCAAGTGCGTGCAACCGGGAGAGCATAATCCGTCCCGCCGCTATCGCCGCTCGGCCCGGATCGAATGCAGAGAGGCCACTCGCGATGGTGTCGGCATTTACGAACTCTTCCACGCCGAAGGCGTCACGGAGCAGGGCCGGCGCAACGGTCGACTTCCCGGCGCCATTGGGACCGGCCAAGACGACGACGCTGGGCCTCGGCTCGCTCATCGCAGTCCGTCATCAAGCCGACGAGAGGAGCGCGCGGGGCCGCCCACTCCTCTCGCCTCTCTTCCTACTTCTTCGCGACGAGCTGACGCACCACGTAGGGCAGGATGCCGCCGTGTGAATACGCCACGAGCTCTTCCGGCGTGTCGATGCGGATCGTCACCGTGAATGTCTTCACCGTGCCATCCGTTGCCGTTGCCTTCACCGTCAGGTCGCCACGTGGCTTCAGGCCCGTCGCCACGCCGGCCAGGTCGTAAGTCTCCGTGCCGGTCAGGCCCAGCGACGTGGCGTTCTCCCCTGCCTTGAACTGCAGCGGCAGCACGCCCATGTTCACCAGGTTGCTGCGGTGAATGCGCTCGAAGCTCTCGACAATCACCGACTTCACACCGAGCAGGAAGGTGCCCTTGGCCGCCCAGTCGCGCGACGACCCTGAGCCGTATTCCTTGCCGGCAATCACGATGAGCGGCGTGTTGGTCTCGCGATACGTCACCGACGCGTCGTAGATCGACATCACGCCGCCATCCGGCAGCAACGTGGTCCAGCCACCCTCGGTGCCGGGCGCGACCTGATTGCGGAGACGCGTGTTCGCGAACGTGCCGCGCATCATCACTTCGTGGTTCCCGCGGCGCGCTCCGTAGGAGTTGAAGTCGGCGGGCTTCACGCCGTTGTCCGTCAGATACTTCCCGGCCGGGCTGTCGGCCTTGATGTTGCCCGCCGGGGAGATGTGGTCG
>JBEBGG010000055.1:0-22283 GCA_040081555.1 Vicinamibacterales bacterium | reverse complement strand
CGGCGAGCGGCCCAGCGCTGCGTCACGAAACTGCTCGACCACAGCGTTCTGTCGACTGGTAATCCGCCTCACGGCCGAAGCATAGCACTGTGGTATCGTCTGAAAAGACCATGGCCGATTCGATGAAAGATCGCCTTATCCGGAAATTCGAGGACGAGATCCAGACGCTCGATCGGGAGCTGAAGATCGAGCTGCCGCGCGAAATCCTTCGTGCCCGCGAGCTCGGCGACCTCAGGGAGAACGCCGAATACCATGCGGCGAAGGAGCGTCAGCGCCTGGTTGAGACGCGTATCAGCATGCTGCAGATGCGTGTCGCCCAGATCGCGCTGATCAACATCGATCGCATTCCGACCGATCGCGCGGGCTTTGGCTCCACGTTGCATGTGGAGGAGAGCACCGGCGAAACGCTCGTCTTCCAGCTCGTCATGCCGGAGGACGCCGACGCCGCCAAAGGCCTCATCTCCACCACATCCCCCATCGGCCGGGCCTTGCTCAACAAGGAACCGGGCGACAGCGTGACGGTCATTACGCCTGGCGGCAAGCGCGCCTTCGAGATTCTCAAGCTGTTCACGATTCATCAAGAATCCGGCGAATGATCGGCCGCGGCCCCGTTCCGTCGGCCGAACCCTACTCTCCACTACGACGCACGGCGCTCGTCCTTTCCGGGACCGGCACCGCTGGCGCCTACCACGCCGGCATTCTCCGCGCCCTTCACGAAGCCGGCGTCAAGCTTGACATCGTCGCGGGCCGTGGCGCAGGTGTGATCGGTGCGCTCTTTGCCGCGGTGGACGGTGCGCCTCGGCTCTGGGATGACCGCGGAATCTGGCGATCGAGGCTCGTGCACACGTGGTATCCGTGGCGCCGGTCTCTGCGGGCGGTGTGGGCGGCGATGGTCATCGCGGTGGCGGTGGTGGCCGTGCCGCTCGGGGCCGTGGCCCTTGGTTTTGTCGTGTTCCCAATCGACTTCGTGCTGAAGATGATGGGTGCCTCCGGCGCTGCCAACCTGGCAAGCCTGTATCTGGCCGTGGCCGCCCGCGCGTTCGCGCCAGAAGGTCTGCCTACGTGGCTCCCGCGTATCGTGGTGCTCGTGCTGGGCGCGGCTGCCACCGGCGCCTTGGCTGTCGGCTACCGGCGCGCGCGAGGCCGCGGCCGGCGTGGTGGTTTCTGGTGGCGTCTGGTGTCGTCGCCCCTCACTTCGGCACCTGCGATCGACCTGACGTGGACGGCGCTCTGGGACCTCGTGCGTGGGGCGGCGCAGCTCAAGGAACCGTCGCATGCGGAGCTGGCGCGCCGGTATACCGAGCTGCTGACGGACAACCTCGGGCAGCCCGGCTTTCGGGAGCTGTTGATCGTGGTTCACGATGTTGACGCGGGTCGGGACCTGGTCTGTGCGCTGGTGGCAGAGTCACGTCGCGCGAATCTGGTGCGGCGGGGCACCATTGATCAGACGGAGGCACGGCGCGCCGAGGTGCTCGACCTCGCCGGCCTTGGCCGCGAGCACCTTGCGGACGCCGTGGCCGCCTCCCTCACCGTGCCACTGGCCAACGAGTATCACCATCTGCAGTTTGCGCCGGAAGCGTATTGGCGGGGCGAACGCCACCGGGTCGCCGACCGACCTGGCGCCATCGCCCGCGTGGTCGACGAACTGATCGACCTTGGTGTCGAACAGATCATCATCGCGTCGGCGGCGCCAGAGTCGCCTGGTCCGCACGCGCTTGGCGCGGCGCGCAGTGATGGTCGTGGCCGATTGGGGGAGTGGCTGCAGTCGTCGGAAGCGGCGGCCATCCACGATCTGCTGACGCGAGTGCGTGCCAATGGGCCGCGCATCTTCCCAATTCAGCCGGCGCACAACCCGATCGGGCCGTTGGACTTTTCAGGTGGCTTCGACGATCGCTCGGCCCGTTCGCTGAGTCTGGCTGAACTCATCAACCGGGGCTACGAGGATGCCTACCACCAGTTCGTGGAGCCGGTCGTTGGAGCCAGTGGCGACCGGGTGGGGAAGGGCTAACGCTGGGCGCCTAGGCCTTCGAGGGCTTCTTCTCCGACGGCGGGTCGTGCAGGAAGTGTTGGATGAACTCCTGCAGCTTCACCACCATCAGTGCTGGGTCCTCGAGCTTGAATTTCTTGCGGAAGGCCGTAAACGGCACCACGGCCTTCGCCATGGCGCGGTGTCCACCGGCGCTGCCGATGTCGAGGAAATAGCGCCGCACGAACTCGCCAGCGTTCTTCGTGTAGCCGAGATTGCGCACCGACACGATCAGCGTCTCATTGACGAGGCCGGCCACGATGGTCCACTTCACGTTCTCGAGCTGCAGGAAGAAATCCGCGACGTAGGGAATGAAGTCTTCGCGCGGCGTGTCGCCGAGAAATGCGCAGAACACCTGGTCCACCATGCCACCGTTCTTGTGTGCCCGCGCCACGTACTCGAGTCGTTCCTGGGTGATTTCCGCGCCTTCCATCTTGCGAATGAGGGTCGCGTCTGCCAACGGATAGAGAAACGAGAAGGCGTCGATGTCGGCGCGGTTCGCCTGGCGGTTGAAGAACAGCGTGTCCGACTTGATGGCGTAGAGCATGGCGGTGGCCGTGCGCTCTGAGATATCCACGTCAACAGACCGCAAATGCTCGGTCAGGATCGTGCAGGTTGAACCGTAGTCCGCACGGATGTCCTTGTAGAGCGCGTTGTAGCCGGCCTGCTCCGGGTGATGGTCGATGACCAGGTCCACATGTTCGACCTGCCCGCCAAAGTAGTGCGGCTGCACGTCGACCATGGCGATGCGGTCAAAGTGCGTCAGCATCTGCGCGTTCAGTGTTTCGACGTGGAAGTCGAGCAGGTTCACCATGCGCAGGTTTTCTGGCCGCGTCACGTTCTGGAAGGCACCAATCACGCATGTCGTCTTGGTGCGGTGAAGGACGGTGCGCAGGGCGAGGCCGCTGGCCATCGCATCGGGGTCGGGGTCATTGTGGAGAATGATGAGGACGTGGGCCGCGTCGGAGAAGTAGCGCTGATACTGCTGCACCCGCGCGCGGTCGAGCGAGCGAGCGAACTCGGTCACCAGCGGGCCGCCGAAGAGCTCCGACATCGCGAGGTACTGGACCTCGGGAAACTCCTCACGCATTTCGTCGGCGCGCCGCTCGGTCGCTTCGGCGCCGACCCCGAGCACGTAGATCAGCGTGGCGCCGGCGTCTCGTGCCGCGTCGAGCACCTTCGTGAGGCCGCGCCGCCCGTTGTCTTCGATAATGACGCAGGTACTGGGCGAGAGGTCGGCCTTGATGAAGGTGTCCGTCCGCTTCGGGTCGCCGACCGTGACCTGGGCACCCGCGTCGTGCAGGCGGCGCGCGAGCGGCTTGCTCTCGACGATGAATCGGATTTCGAATCCGGGCAGCAGGATCTCGTCGAGCATCCGGATGACCAGTTCGTCCTGGCAGACGGCTAAGCAGCGCATTCGTTTAGACGGAACCCTGATTATAGGGTGCGAATGGCGCCAATGGTGCCAAAGGTGCTCCAGGTGCCGCGGTGCTGGTTGGCCACCTCGCGTTTGGCCCGCAGTATTGCGCACAACGCACGATGCGGTCGCGATGACGGAGGGCAGATGACCAGATGACCATTTGGCTGGATTCACATACGATGAGTGTTTCGTATGTCTTCGGTGTTCGACCGCTTCAACCTGGTCTCCGATTTCGAGCTCGCGGGCGACCAGCCGCGCGCCATCGGCGAACTGACTGATGGCCTCAACCGCGGTGACACGCACCAGGTGCTGCTCGGTGTCACCGGCTCCGGCAAGACGTTCACCATGGCGCAGACCATCGCCCGGGTGAACCGGCCGACGCTGGTCATGGCGCACAACAAGACGCTGGCCGCCCAGCTGTACCAGGAGTTCAAGCGCTTTTTCCCAGAGAACGCGGTCGAATACTTCGTCAGCTATTACGACTACTACCAGCCTGAGGCCTACGTTCCAGCCACCGATTCGTACATTGAGAAAGAGGCGACGATCAACGACGAGATCGACCGCATGCGACTGTCCGCCACGCGTTCGCTCTTCGAGCGCCGCGACGTCATCATCGTCGCCAGCGTCTCATGCATCTACGGCCTCGGCTCGCCCGAGGCGTACTACGGCATGCTGCTGCCACTTGAGCGTGGCCAGCGTATGGAGCGCGACCAGATCCTGAGGAAACTGGTGGAGATTCAGTACGAGCGCAACGACCACGACTTCAGCCGCGGCACGTTCCGCGTGCGCGGGGACATCATCGAGGTCTATCCGTCGTACGAAGAAACCGGGCTGCGGATCGAGCTCTTTGGCGACGAGGTCGACAATCTGTCGACCTTCGATCCGCTCACCGGCCGGACGATCAAGCGTCACGACAAGATTGCCGTGTTTCCCAAGTCGCACTTCGTGGCGCCGCGCGAGCGCACGAAGGCGGCGGTCATCACCATCAAGGACGAACTGGCGCAACGTCGCGGTGACCTCGAGAAGAACGGCCAGCTGCTCGAAGCCCAGCGCCTGCATCAACGGACGATGTTCGACCTCGAGATGATGCAGGAAATCGGCTATTGCCACGGCATCGAAAACTACGCGCGGCACCTCACCGGGCGCAACCCGGGTGAGCCACCGCCAACCCTGTTGGACTATCTGCCAAGCGATGCGCTGGTGGTGGTGGACGAGAGCCACCAGACCGTCCCGCAGGTGCGCGGCATGTATGCCGGTGATCGCTCGCGCAAAGAAGTGCTGGTGGCCTACGGCTTTCGCCTGCCGTCGGCCATGGACAATCGGCCGCTGAACTTTGCCGAGTGGGAGGCGCGCGTCGGGCAGGTGGTATTCGTGTCGGCGACGCCTGGGCCCTACGAACTCGACAAGGCCCATGGCGTCGTGGTCGAGCAGATCATCCGGCCGACGGGCCTCATCGATCCGCCGGTCGAGATCCGCCCCGTCAAAGGGCAGGTGGACGACCTGCTGAAGGAGATCCGGCTACGGGCCGAGCAGAAGGAGCGCGTGCTGGTGACGACCCTCACCAAGCGCATGGCCGAAGACCTGACGCAGTACTATCAGGAGTTGGGGGTCAAGGTCCGCTACCTGCATTCGGACATCGACACGCTCGAACGGATCGAGATTCTGCGCGATCTTCGGCGTGGGATGTTCGACGTGCTGGTCGGCATCAACCTGCTGCGCGAAGGGCTCGACCTCCCGGAAGTCTCGCTGGTGGCCATTCTCGATGCCGACAAAGAGGGGTTTCTGAGGTCGGCCGGGGCGCTCATTCAGACGTCCGGCCGCGCCGCGCGAAATGTCAACGGCCGCGTCATCATGTACGCTGACAAGCAGACGGCATCGATGCGCGCGGCGATTGGTGAGACCTCGAGGCGACGGGCGCGGCAAGAGGCCTACAACGTTGAGCATGGCATTACCCCGCAGTCCATCATCAAGGGCATTGACGGTGTGATGGGCAGCGTCTACGAGCGCGACTACATGACGACGCCGATTCTGGTGCAGGACGGCATGAAAGTGTTCCACACGCAGGCAGAACTCGATGCGCATATCGAGCGCTTGCAGGACAAGATGCGCGCGGCGGCGGCCAACCTCGATTTCGAGAAGGCTGCCTCCATGCGCGACGATATCAAACGCTTGCGCACCGCCGACCTCGGGATCCCGTGGCCGGCTCGGAGAGGATGACCGGTTGCTGCTGGAAGAGCCGCTGAAGAAGGCCACGCTCGAAGTCCAGGAATACGTCCGGATGCTCGGGCAAACATATCGCGGCATCGTCCGTGGTCCGTACTACCGCTACGACATCGTCGCTCAGTTCGATCAGATTGGTGTGTCGTCGATGACCGTGGTGTTGCTCACGGGCTTCTTCACCGGCGCCGTGCTGGCACTGCAAAGCGGGCTGACGCTCGATCAATTCGGGGCGCGCCCGGTGGTCGGCCGGTTGGTCAGCGCATCGATGGTCAAGGAATTGGGGCCGGTGCTGACCGGGTTGATGCTGACCGGACGGGTCGGCTCGGGCATCGCTGCCGAACTCGGCTCGATGATGGTGACCGATCAGATCAACGCCCTGCGCGCGCTCGGCACCGATCCGATCCGCAAGCTCGTCGTCCCCCGTATCCTGGCGGGCATCTTTATGGCACCGGTGCTGACGGTGATTGCGGACTTTGTCGGCATCTGCGGCGGGTGGATCGTGGCCCACTTCCAGCTGCAGGTCGCCAGCGGCCTCTACTGGTCGTCCATTACCGAGGGGCTCTACATTCAGGACATCTGGATGGGACTCATCAAGCCGTTCGCGCTGGGCTTTGTGATTGTGAGCATTGCCTGTCATGTTGGCTTGCGTACGAGCGGCGGTACCCAGGGCGTGGGTCGAGCAACCACCAATGCCGTGGTCGCCGGTTCTGTCGCGGTGATTGCCGCCGACTTCTTCATCACGCGCATTCTCTTCGCGCTGATGTACTGAGTATTGTGACTGCTACACGAACCGCGACGGCGACGGCGACACTCGAGACACCTGCGGTGCCGGTGATCCAATTCGAGCATGTGCTGTTGGCGTTTGACGACAACGTCGTGCTGAAGGACGTGAGCTTCACTTTGCCGAAAGGGCACACGAAGCTCATTCTCGGTGCGAGCGGCTCTGGCAAGTCGACCATCCTGAAGATCATCACCGGCTTGCTGAAGGCCGATGGCGGCACGGTGTTGGTGAATGGCCAGCGCATCGACGCCCTCAACGAGTCACAGATGATGCGGGTGCGTGCCGATCTCGGGATGATCTTCCAGGAAGGCGCCCTGTTCGACTCGCTGACGGTGCGGGAGAATGTCGGCTACAAACTCTACGAAGAGAGCCAGATGCCGATCGACGAGGCGCACGCGCGGGTTGAGGAAGTGCTTGGCTGGGTGGGCCTGGCCGACTACATCGATCGGATGCCGTCGGCGCTCTCGGGTGGACAACGCCGCCGCGTCGCGATTGCGCGCGCGATGGCGTTCAAGCCGGGCATTCTGTTGTACGACGAGGCGACCACCGGACTCGATCCCATCACTGCGACCACGGTCGACGAAGAGGTGGTGAAGCTGCGTGATTTCGAGGGCGTCAGCTCAATCGTGGTCACCCATCAGCTCCGCGACGCGTTCTTTGTGGCTGACCACATGGCGCGGCGCGCGGCCGACGGCCGCGTCGAGATTGTGCCGGCGACAGCGGAGAAACAGGCTCAGCAGATGTTCATCATGCTGCGCGACGGCATGATTGTGTTTGAAGGAAATGCCACGGCGCTCCGCGCGTCGCGGGATCCCTATATCAGGTCTTTTTTGTCTTAAGGACGGTTTATGCCTCGCACACGCTCACAGGCGTGGTCGGAATTGAAAATCGGCGTGATCTCGATTGTGGCGATCACCATCGCCATCTTCACGGTCTTCATGTTGACCGGCGGAAGTGGCTTCTTCTGGCAGCGCTACTCGCTCAAGACCCGGTTCACCAACGTGGCCGGCTTGAACCCGGGTTCGCCGGTCCGGCTGGCCGGCGTCGAGATTGGCGCGGTCACGGACGTGCAGATCGTTGGTGAACAGGTGGATGTCGTCTTCGAAGTGAAGCGGGATTACAGACCGCAGATCACGACGGGGTCGGTGGCTCGACTCGGGTCGGTCTCGCTGCTGGGGGAGAGCGCCGTGGATCTGACGCCGTCGTCCCAGGGCACGCCCATTCCAGATTGGGGATACGTGCCCCAGGGGAAGGTCGCGGCCGCCTTGTCGGACATCACGGATTCGGCCGGCCAAGGCATTGGCGAGTTGACGGCGCTCATCGCGGACCTACGCGCCGGCAAGGGGACGGCGGGCAGGCTGTTGACCGACGAGCAGCTGTATCTCGAGCTGAACAAGTTCGTCGCGTCGGCCAGCGGACTCACGCAGGGCATTCGTGACGGCAAGGGCACCCTCGGCAAGCTCGTCACCGACCCGAAAATGGCGGACACGCTGAATGCGACTCTTGCGAACATCGAGACCATGACCCGCCAGCTCAACGCCGGCGAAGGAAGTCTGGGAAAGCTGCTCCGCGACGACAGCTTCTCCAAGTCGCTGACCTCGGCGACCACGAACCTGGACACGCTGGTGGGCAAGCTGAACCGGGGCGAGGGGACGGCCGGCAAGCTGATGACCGATCCGGCGCTCTTCAATCAGCTCAATTCGCTCACCCAGCGGCTCGATCAGCTGGTCACCCAACTCAATGCGGGTGAAGGCACCGCAGGGCAGCTGCTGAAAGACAAGCGGTTGTATGAGAACATGAACAGTGTGGTGAGCGATATGCGCACGCTTGTCGCCAACATCAACAAAGACCCACGGAAGTACCTGAATATCAAGGTCAGTTTGTTTTAAGGGTCCCAGGGGGCCGTGCGCTTGGCTAGGCGCCGAGCGCTTGGCGGTGGGCAGAGCGAGGAGGGTCGGCATGAGCAGAAATAACGGATCGGGTGGTGGTAGCGTCCTGCTGGCGTTTGTCGTCGGCGCTATCAGCGGTGCCGCGGTGGCGTTGCTCTACGCACCGGCGTCGGGTCGTGAGACGCGGGAGTACCTGGGTGAACGGGCCCGGGAGGGGCGTGATCGCGCGCGCGAGGCCGCCGAGAAGGGACGCGACCTGGTCAATCAGGGCCGCGAAACGCTTGGTACTGCCATTGAGCGCGGGCGCGAGGCCTATCAGCAGGCGAGGTCCCGGGAGAACGCGTGAGCACCGCAGCGCAAGTGTTTCTTGGGGTGATTGCGGCGGCGACGCTGTTCACCGCGATCGTCCAGATCGCGCTCCTGCTGGCCGCAGCCAAGCTGCTGGGACGGCTGAGTGCGCTGACCGATAGCGTCGAGGCCCAGCTCCGCCCGGTCATGGCGCATCTGGACACGATTGGCCGTGAGGCCGCGCGCACAACATCGCTGGCGAGCGCCCAGGTTGAGCGGGTTGACGCGCTCTTCTCCGACGTCGTCACCCGACTCGAAGACACCGTGACATCGGTGCAGGGCGTCTTGGCCGGGCCGATACGGGAGGGCAGTGCCCTCATGGCTGGCTTCCGCGCGGTGTTTGGGGCACTCAGGGACCGAGGTGTCCCGCCCCGACGGCCGCGCGCTCGCGGCGACGACGAAGACGCGCTCTTTATCTAGCCTCCAGAATGTGTGGTAGAACCTCACCACACGAAAGGGGTGCTCATGAACATGCGCATTTGCGGTTGCCTCCTGGCAGCCATCGTCGGTCTCGCCACTTCGCCGGCCACCGCGCAGGACAGCAAGTCTTCAACACTCGCAACGCAGCTGGTTGCCGCACTCGACGCCGCAAAGCTCGATAGCATCGCTGCGAAGGACCCAGCGGCCCCTGACAGATTCTTCGGCGCGCTCTATCTCAAAGGAGTGCAGCTGCTGGTCATCGACGGCCAGTACTCCGTTCCGGTGCAACTCGAGACGCGCATCTACAAGAAGGAATACAAGGACGCCTATCTCGACCTGAACGGCTCGTCGTCGATCCCGACACGATTCCTGGTCGAGGACATGGGCGCCGACGGGCTCAAGGCGAAACGCGTGCCGAAACAGGCGTTTGACAGCGTCGACCAGGCAGGCAAGCGGACGATGTTCGACAGCAATTGGAAGGCGCAGAAGATCAAGGAAGATGACTACCTGAAGGCCTTCAGCGCCGCCGATGATCGCTACGCACAGATTCTCGGAGTGCTCATCGCGGAAGCGAAAAAGGGATCGTAGCGCCGCCGGGCACGCTCGGCGCTAGTTCTTCCACTGCTCGGCGACCCAGCGGCCACCACGGCGGAGGGCGTCCACGTAACGGAACATTTCGAAATGCGTGAGGCCTTCGACGGCCTCGAAGTGGACCATGCGGCCAGCGTCGGCGAGCGCCCGCGCATTGCGTGCCGCAGGCGCGAATGGAACGATCTCATCGTTGCGGCTGTGGATGATGTAGGTCGGCTGCCGGGCCAGGTCCGCTTCGGCCAGATCGCCGATTGATGCCGCCATCGGAATAGCAGCCGTGAATAGGTCGCCGTGCCGGGCGGCCTCGAACCAGGTGCCACGCCCACCCATGCTGAATCCGACCACCAGAATCCGCCGGCGGTCGATGTTGTAGCTCCTCATCGCTTCCGCGACTACTGCCATCACCGCTCGGTCCGCGGCCCCATCGGTCCAGGCGTTGGTCGGGCAGTCCGGGGCGACGATGATCGGGTGCAGGTCACGGAGCGCGGGTTCCACCAGCCCTCGGGTGAAGGCCGCGCCGTAGTAGCGCATGCGCTCGCCGCCTGAGTGCAGCGCGACCACCAGGGGCGTGGGGCGCGCGCGGTCGTAGCCGGCGGGCACTGACACACCGTAGAAGATGCGTCCAGCTTCCGGCACGTCGAGCGTGAGCTGATGGATACCAGGCGCCGTCGGCAAGTCCGACAGCACGGCGAGCAGGCCGAGCGAAACAATCCAGGACATGCCGCTATCGTACTGCCCCGGAGGAGCACCAATCAGATTTACTGTGATGGCGGCCGCGGGTGGCGTGGCGGTCTCTTCGCGACTAACGGACCTGCTGCTTCTTCTTGTTGGCAGCTTCGTTCATTCGGGCAAAAACTCGCGCAGCAATCTGATCGGCGAGCCCTTCGCCGGCGAGGAGCGGTTCTCCCACCCGGCCGAGCGGCGGCGGTCCAGCCGGGACTCCAGACAGGCGGCGATCGGCCAGATGATCTGCCGCCTCCTGCGAATCGATCCCGGTCGCGAGCTCGCGGAGCAGCCCGTCGTTCAATCCGTAGACGAGACCGTGGAGCAGCGGTCGGTGTCCGCGGGCCCAGGCCTGCTGGATGATCGGGGTTTCAGAGAGGTGGTAGAGCTGCTCGAGCACGTTGAGCTCGACAAGGCGATCGAATCGCGCCTGCGGGTCCACGATCGCGTCCAGTTCCTGCACGTTCCAGCGGAGCACGTTGCGGATCGGGCCGAGCCAGTGATCGACCAGGCCATGCTGCTGGCCCGACATGGCCGCCTTCACACCGCCACAGCCGTAGTGGCCGACCACCAGGATGTGCTTCACGTCGAGGACTTCGACCGCGTACTGCAGCACGCTCATCGCGTTGATGTCGCTCGGCATCACCAGATTCGCGATGTTGCGGTGCACGAACAGCTCACCCGGTTTCGTTCCGGTGACGGAATTGGCCGGGACGCGGCTATCGGCGCAGCCGATGTACAGGAACAAGGGCTCCTGCCGCTGCGCGCTTTCACTGAAAAAGGCCGGGTTTTCGGCTTGGACCTTAGCGGCCCACGTACGATTGCCCTCGATGATGCGCCGAAATTCTTCCATGGGGGTGTCTCGCGGGTCAGTTGGTGTCGTAATCGTGCGTGGGCGTCAACTCGGTGTCCGGAATGCCGACCAGCCGGTAGTCGATGCCTCGCAGCCGGGCAGTGTCGCGGAAAATATGGAGAACTTCGAGGGCGTCGTGATCGAAGCGCGTCGTCTGCCGGCCGTCGATCTCGACCCGGCTTCCAGGCTTCAGCCCGTTCAGCGTGCGCGAGATGCTCGCCTTGCTGAGAAAGCTCACCTGTTCCGGGAGCCTGTAGCGCGTCAGCACAGCACCCGGAGGGCTGACCCGCGTAAACACGGGGCTCCGCAGGTGTTCCACCACGATGAAGGCCGAGCCGACCACGAATCCCACGCCGATCCCTCGAAGCACATCGGAGAACACGATGGCCACGATGGTGACGACGAATGGAATGAAGTGGCTGTAGCCCAGGTGCCATGCGTTGCGCCAGAGAGACGGTGCGGCGAGCCGGAATCCGGTCACCAGCAGCACAGAGGCAATCGCAGCGAGTGGGATCCGATTGAGCAGCGCGCCGAGTGTCAGCACCGCGACGAGCATGAGTGCCGCATGAATCATGACCGAGAGTCGCGAGTGGGCTCCGGCATCGACGTTTGCGGAGGAGCGGATCATGACGCCGGCAATGGGCAGTCCACCAAACAGCCCGGTCACGATGTTGCCGACGCCGTGCGCCATCAGCTCCCGATTGACGGGAGTGTCGCGTCGAAGTGGGTCGAGCTTTCGGGTGGCTTCCAGACTCAGAAGCGATTCGAGACTGGCCACCAGGCCGATCATCACGGCGACTTGCCACACCGCCGGACTCGACAGCACACTCCAGTCTGGCAGTGTCAGATGTTCGATGAAGGGTCCGTTCTCGAGCGACGGAAGCGAGACCATGTGGGTCCCACGCACGGCCAGCTCTGGCAGGTACAGCCGGAGCAGTTCGTTGATGCCGAGGCCAACACCAACAGCCACCAGCGGCGCCGGAAGCAGGCGGACACGGGCAAATGGCGACCGGGGCCACCAGATCATGACTGCCACGCCGAGCACCGCCGCCGCTACGGCACCGGGCTGAATCTGCTGCAGCGACTCCGCAAACGTGCTGAGGGTCGTCTGGCCGGACGACTCAAAGAATGACATGTCGCCTTCGGCGTCACTGTCATAACCGACAGCGTGTGGAACCTGCTTGAGGATCAGCGTGATGCCGATGCCCGCGAGCATGCCCTTGATGACCGACGACGGAACGTAATAGGCGATGGTGCCGCCGCGGACAGCGCTCAGGATCAGCTGCAGGACTCCGGCGAGCATCACCGCGGGAAGCAGGCGCTCGAAGCTCCCGAGCTGCTGAATACCCAGCACGACGATGGGTGCCAATCCCGCCGCCGGCCCAGTGACCATCAGTGACGAACCTGAAATGGCACTGACAACCAGGCCCCCGACCACACCGGCAATGACCCCCGAGAGCAGGGGGACACCTGACGCGACCGCGATGCCGAGACAGAGGGGCAGTCCCACGAGGAACACGACGACTCCGGCGGGAACATCGTCCCGCCACGTGTCCAGGACGGCGCTGCGGAAGGTTGTAGGGACGTCGCGCGCGGAAGCGTCCGCAGTATCCACGACTTGTCTTTCCATCGGACCAGGCTTTAGTACAGAGAATCAGGACCTCGGCCCCCGTTGCCAGGGCCGATTGTAGTGACGATGATAACCGAACGTCGACCTGGTGACGGGTGGGGATGCTCTGGAAGGGATGGGATCGGCGCGCGTTGAACATGTCGAGGCTCACGACCGACCGTGCCGGACCGAATCGAAGAACCTTCCCGAACCGCATGTCGAGTTCATTCCGGCGAGGGAGAAAGAGCGCGTTCGGCTCCAGGATATCGATGTTCATGTTGGCCACGCCGCCGGCCAGCGGACGCCCGAGCGTGGAGTTCGCGGCCAGATACGCGTTGGTCGCCACGGACGAGGCGCGCATGACATCGCCGGGAACGCTGCGGAACGTGCATGAGACCTGCACGTCGACTCTCGGCAGGGTCTAGACCGCGTACCCTTTTGAACTGCGTTAGGAACGGTGTCGCCCGGTCGCAGTACTGTCGTGGACGCAGTGCTGTCACGCCGCCCAGATTGACGTCCTGGAACTCAGGGACGTTGTTCATGATGTCGCAATCGTTCTCTGTCGTCTTGCCCGTGCTCGTGCCCACCTGCAGAGTCAGGCCGTTCGCCAGCCGGTTGTCGACGCTGACGTCAACGGCGTCCCAGTGTTCGATCTGCTTGCCGTACACAGAATCGAGGCGGTTGTCGTTGCGCGTCGGTCGACCGAAGGCGGACGGCTTCAGCGCGACCAGTCCGTCGAGTGTCTGGCCACCGCCACCCGGTAGACGCGTGTCCTTGGGCACGACCATGCTGAACGTGTCGAAGTCGTCAGCTGCGAGGTTCAGGTTGTCCGTCACGCGGAAGTTCGACCAGACGCGGCGGAAGTCACCCACGTCGAGCGACACGCGGGGGATGATCTCCCGCTGCACGCCGGCCGAGAGCTCCCATGGCCCACGGCAACGGCAAACGGATTGTCCGAATTGTATGCAGCTGTCGTCATGGGCAGGCCGATGACCAGCGAGGTCTTGTCGTTGAAGAGGCGCGGCGAGAGTACGAGACACGGATGCACATCGCGCATGTCGCGCCCAACCTGCGGATTGCAATCGATCCAGATGATGTCCTGTCGGTCCGGCACCCAACGCGTACGGGTGCCCGCCGCGGCTGGCCTGGGTGGGTCAATGGCCGAAAGCAAGTGGCGTGATCAACCAGAAGTCGCGCTGTGACCTGAGCCTTGCGCCATAGACCATCGCCTGCGCACGGTGCAGCCAATGTGTGCTAGGTTCTTGTTTTTTAGCATCAACAAATCGGCTGGCCGCTCGGCGTCACATTGATGGCGCGCGCGTGTGGACGCATCCCCGGATGATTCAGACGTCGGAAGGGAGGCTAATTGCAGGTCTGGCAGGACTTTCGCTTCGCGGTCCGTCTGCTGCTGAAAGGCCGCTGGTTCACCCTCGCGGCCGTCCTCGCCCTCGCCTTGGGGATCGCGGCCAATAGCACTGTGTTCACGATCGTGAACGCGCTGCTCATCCGGGGCCTCCCCTTCGATCATCCTGAGCAGATCGTCTCGCTCACCATTCGCGACAACCGCGGGCGCTCCCTCGGCATGTCGTTCCAAGACTACGAGGACTACCGCGCGTCCGCGCGCACGTTTGCGTCCCTGACCTACCTCGTGCCGACGGCCATGAACATCAGTGAGGAAGGCCGCGCGCCTGAACAGTTTCAGGGAGCGTATGCCTCCGCGAATATCTTCGACATGCTGGGCGAGCACCCCATTCTCGGGCGTGGCCTGACGGCCGACGACGACCGCGTCGAGGCGACACCGGTCCTGGTTCTGGGATCCTCGGCGTGGAAGGGCCGGTACGGCAGCGACCCGGCCGTAATCGGACGCGTCGTCCGCGTAAACAACCGTGTGTCCACCATCGTCGGCGTCATGCGCGACGGCATGCGATTCCCGTTCAACGCCGACGTCTGGATTCCGACCGCGCAACGCCCTCCGGTGCTGTTCAACCAGACGCGCGGCCAGCGTGGGTGGTTCACGGTCGGTCGCTTGAAAGACGGCGTGACGATGGTCCAGGGCGAGGCGGAGTTGGCGACGATCGCGGCACGGCTGGCGCAGGAGTATCCCACCACCAATCGAGACATCAAGCCCGTGCTCATGACGTTCAACCAGCAACTCATGGGTGGCGGCCCCCTTGAACAGATCCTCCTGGTGTTGATGGGCGCCGTCGGCTTTGTGTTGCTGATTGCCTGCGCGAACGTCGCCAACCTGCAGCTGGTGCGGTCGGCGTCTCGGGCGCGGGAGATGAGCGTGCGCCTGGCACTTGGCGCGACGCGCGGGCGGATCGTGCGGCAGTTGCTCGTGGAGAGCATCCTCCTGGCCGCCGTCTCGGGCGTGGTCGGACTGGCGCTGTCGGCCGCAGGTGCGAAGCTGGCCGACTGGGCGATGGCCGACGTCAATCGGCCGTACTGGATGACGTTCACGCTGGACGGCACGGTGCTCGGGTTCGTCGCGGCGGTCAGTCTTGGCACGGCCATCGTCTTCGGGTTGGCGCCCGCGCTGCACGTGTCGAGGACCAATGTGAACGACGTCCTGAAAGACGGTGGGCGCTCCGGCACAAGCGGGCGCGGCGTCCGCCGATGGATGGGCGGGCTCGTCGTCGCAGAGCTGGCGCTGACGCTCGTCCTGCTCGCCGGCGCCGGCTTCATGGTGCGGAGCTTCCTCGCGCTCTACCGGCAGGACATGGGCTTCAATCCGACCGGGTTGATGACGATGGTCGTGTCGATCACCGACTTGAAGTATCCAACACCACAAAAGCGTGCGGCCTTCCTGC
This sequence comes from Vicinamibacterales bacterium, assembly GCA_040081555.1. GTDB lineage: Bacteria > Acidobacteriota > Vicinamibacteria > Vicinamibacterales > CAVVIG01 > CADEEX01. The sequence continues at coordinate 6,593 of JBEBGG010000055.1, read as the reverse complement.
AGCAGGTCGAGGAGCGGCTGGCCGCGGTGCCCGGGATCGAGTCAAGCGGGCTGACAAGCTTTCTCCCAATTGGGTTTGCGCCGGCGATGCATCTCTCGGTCGAGGGCCGCGCCGAGCCGCCCGTCGACCAGCGCCCTCTGGTGACGACGCTGCAGGTGAGCCCGCGCTACTTCGAGACCCTCGGCGTCGGCGTGCGGCAGGGACGGGGATTCACGGCACGCGACGGACTGGACAATGTCGTCGTGAACGAGCGGTTCGTGGCCATGCATTTCCCTGGCGAGAGCCCGATCGGCCGGCGCATTGGGCTGACCTTCCAAGGAGCCGTTCCGCCCAACTGGTCCACGATCGTCGGCGTCGTGCCCACCATGCGGCAGCGCGACTTCCAGACGGCGGATCCGGACCCGGTGGTGTATCAATCGCTGTGGGCGGGCGCCGTCTATTCGACGCCCCTGGTCATTCGGAGCCGCCTGAGCGCGGGGGCGCTCACACCGCTCCTGCGCGAAGAGCTGCGGCTGCTCGATCCCGATGCACCGCTGCTGCGCATTCAGACTATGGAGGCGGCGTTGGCGACGTCGCGCTGGACGTCTCGCGTGTTCGGCAGCATGTTTGTCGTCTTCGCCGTCATCGCCCTGGTGCTCTCGAGCATGGGCATCTACGCGGTCACGGCGTACATCGTGACCCAGCGCACGCCGGAGATTGGTATCCGGATGGCTCTTGGCGCGGAGCCGAAGCACGTCGGGTGGCTGATCCTGAAAGGCGCCCTCGTGCGCTTGACCATCGGGTTGGCCATCGGCATGGCCGGAGCCCTGGCCGTCGGGCGTGCGCTCAGAAGCATCCTCGCGCAGACGAGCCCGACCGATCCGCTAACACTCATATCCATTGCGGCGCTTTTCTGTGTGATCTCGCTGGTCGCGAGTCTCTGGCCGGCCCGGCGCGCCACGCGCTTGGACCCGCTCGTGGCCCTGCGCCAGGAGTAGTCGCGGCAGCCTCATTCCATGGACATCGCGAAACCCGCAAACCTCCGGCGGAACCGAATCAGACGTGCGGCCTTCGCCACGGCAGGCCTGCTCGTCCTCGGGGCGCTGTCGTACGTCGTGTTCAACTTGAAGCCTGCGGCGCCGGGCATCGAACGGAACACCTTGTATATCGACAACGTCAAGCGCGGACCGCTGGTGCGCGAGGTGCGCGGGACAGGAGTCCTGCTGCCCGAGGACACGCGTTGGATCCCGGCCACCACCCAGGGCCGAGTAGAACGCATTATTCTTCGTCCCGGAACCGCTGTGAAAGCGGACACCGTCGTGCTCGAACTGTCGAACCCGCAGCTCGACCAGGAGGTGCAGGACGCCGCGCTCAAGCTCCGGGCGGCTGAAGCCTCTTTGCAGCAGCTGAGAGTCCAGGCCAACAACGACTACCTGCAGCAGCAGGCCAACGCCGCAGCGATCGCGGGGGAGTTTCAGAAGGCCCGCATGCAGGCTGAGATGAATGAGGCGCTCGCGGCCGAGCAGCTCGTGTCCCTGCTGTCCCTCAGACAAGCGAAGGTGGAGGCCGAACAGCTGGCGCTTCGCAACGACCTCGCGCAGCAGCAGTTGGCCACCTACGAACAATCACTGAGCGCGCGGCTCGCCGTCGCGCAATCGGAGGTCGATCAGGTGCGCGCGGTCCTGCAGCTCCGTCAGCGGCAGCGCGGCGAACTGCAAGTGCGGGCAGGACTGGACGGCATCCTGCAAGTCGTGCCGGTGGAGGTCGGCCAGCAGGTGACGCCGGGTGCGAACCTCGCGCGCGTGGCCGATCCGAGCCGGTTGAAGGCCGAGGTCCGGATTCCTGAAACGCAGGCGAAGGATATCCAGATCGGCCAGCGCGCATCGGTGGACACCCACAACGGCCTGGTCACGGGCATCGTGAACCGCATCGATCCGTCGGTGCAGAACGGCACCATCACCATCGACGTAACGCTGACGGGCACGTTGCCGAAGGGTGCGGTGCCCGATTTGAGCATCGATGGCACGATCGAGCTGGAGCGACTGGCGGACGTGCTGTTCGTCGGACGGCCGTCGGTTGCGCAGGAGCGCGCGTCGATTGGGCTGTTCAAGCTGGGGGCCAACGGTGAAGCCATCCGTGTACCGGTGCAGATCGGCCGCATGTCGGTCAGCCTCGTGGAGGTCGTGTCGGGCCTCGCCGTAGGGGATCAGGTGGTGTTGTCGGATATGTCCGCGTGGGATGCGCACGACCGCGTGCGCCTGCAGTAATAAGCGAGAAGGGAAGGCATCGATCATGGACCAAGTGGCGGTGATCAAGCTGCAGAACCTAACGAAGGTGTTCGCGACCGACGAAATCGAGACCCACGCCCTCTCGGATGTCTCGCTCGAGATCGCGAAGGGCGACTACGTGTCGATCGCGGGCCCGTCGGGCTGCGGGAAGTCGACGCTGCTGTCCATTGTGGGCCTACTCGATACGGCGAGTCAGGGCGGCTACTGGCTGAACGGTCGTGCCGTGACGGACCTGTCGGCCACGGAGCGGGCGCGGACGCGCAATCGCGAGATTGGCTTCATCTTTCAGAGCTTTAATCTCATCGGTGACCTGACGGTGTACCAGAACGTCGAGCTTCCGCTCACATACCGGGGACTCTCGCAGGCCGAGCGCCGGGAGCGCGTCCAGTCGGCGCTCGATCGCGTGGGCATGGCGCACCGAGCCAATCACTACCCGAGCCAGCTCTCGGGTGGACAGCAGCAGCGCGTGGCCGTGGCCCGGGCCGTCGCCGGGCAACCCGCGCTCCTCCTCGCCGACGAGCCCACGGGCAACCTCGACTCCCGCAGCGGTGAGAGCGTGATGGACCTGCTCCAGGAACTTCACCAGCAGGGCGCAACGATCTGCATGGTCACTCACGATCCGCGGTACGCGCGTAACGCCCAGCGTCACGTGCACCTGTTCGACGGGCGGATCGTGGACGGTTCACAGGAGCACGAACCCGCGAACCCTTAGCGACGTGCTCCGGCCCAACGCCAGGAACGGTGGAATCACCCAGAGTCCTACCGGACAACGGCGGGCGAGTACGCGGCGGGGACCAGCAGTTCAGGCTTGGCCGTGTTGTCGACACGGACGACCCACAGGTCAGCGGCGGTCGATCCGTCGGTGAGGTGATAGATCACGCGGTCGTTGTCGAGCCATTCGACCTGATCATCGACGCTCCGGGCTTCTGCGCTGACGAGGTGCTCCTTCATCGTCTGCAGATTCAGCACCGCGACTTGCCACCACCCACGCTCACGCGCGCCGATGCGTTTCTTGAAGGCGATCTGCGTGTTGTCGGGAGAGAGCGACGGACACTCGATGCCTGTATACACCACATCCATCCGGCGCTGCGCGACACTGCCGCGCACGAGATAGCTGACGCCGGCGGTGTCGAGCGTGGCGTAGAACGTGTCGCTATCCCGCGCGAAACTGACCCCCCAGAAGTTGACGTCGACGGCAGTCACCCTCTTGCCGTCTTTGAAGGTCACGAACTGCTCCAGATCGCCAAGCGACTGCCCCGAAGGCAGCTTCGTCAGCGACGTACGCGTGGAGAAGCGATGATCGGCGTAGGAGTGTCCTTCCTCAAAGACCGTCGCTGCGGCAAGCGTGCCGTCTGGCGACACCCGGACTCGACTGGGCTCGCCCGTGAGCTCGACCCGCGCCACGGATTCGAAGCGTTCGTTGAAGACTTCGCCCCACCAAGAGGAGGTGACACCGGACAGGGTGCTGGTGAGGCAGATGCCGTGCGTGCCGTTGAAGTAGACGCGTTGGCATTGTAGAGGGGTGACGAAGCGTGCGGAGGTGGGCGCGGCGAGCGGCACGACGGCGACTCGACGGAAGGTGTCGTCGCTCGCCACGCTGACATACAACAACTGCGGGCGCGCCGGAGGTGCGCTGAGTTCGGATCGGACGGCAGCGGGCTGAGCGGGCCTCGCTTCCCGGCAGGCGGTGCCCATCACTGTGGCCAGACACATCGCGGCGATCGGCGACACGCGCATCAACATCGGCAACACCTCAGCGGGCGCCTGCCGGAGCCATCGTGGCCGGTGTCGTGGCCGCTGGACCTACGGCGTACACCTGTTGCCAGCCTTCGGTCTGTGGCGCGATGGTCAGTCGCTCGGGCGCCGCCACACCCTGTGGATGGCTCCAGGTGGACACGTGGAGCATCGTGCCGTCAACAAGCGTGTGATGTTCCTGGTCGTCGAACCGCTGATCGGGCGGCACGCCAGGCTCCGGCTCCTGAATCATCAGCAGCCATCCCGGCGCCGTCGCAACATCTGGACGGCCGAGGTAGTTGATCGTTGACCCCGTCTGCCAGCGCGTCCACCTGTAGCGCGCGCCGTGCATCGTCGGGTCTGGCGCAAACGGCGGAATCCCCTCAAGCGCGAGCGCCTCTGCGAGGGGCCAAGCGCCAGTGGTCGAGCGCACGGCCTCCGCTTCCAGTAGTCCTTCCTGCAAGCCGCGAAACATTCGCTGGTCCGCGGTGTTGTACGTCTGGATCAATGACTGATACGGCAGAAGCGCGCGTCGACCGTCAGTGCTGTCTGCCACCGTCACCGCAAGATAGAACCACACGATCGCGACAATGGTGGCCGCGCCGCGAACAACGTTGGCGAGTTCCTCCTGCAGGGACAGCCGTGCCACCACCACGGCGCGCCCGGCCGGCGACTCAGCGGGCAACGATCCACTCCGCCACGATCGGCCAGCCCCAGAGGACCGAGACCGCAATAGACAACGTGCCGGTGAGAACGGACATGGCCAGCAAGGTGGACCGCGAGTGCGTCAAGCGGGCGATCGACAGGCCGGCGACGCCGGAGACGATGGCCATCCCCAGTGTGGAGGCGAGGCCAAACAGGATTGTGTAGATGAAGCGAAGACCACCGGTGGGGAGCGACGACATGACGAGCGCCGTGAGCGCACCGCTGCCGGCAAGGCCATGCACGAGTCCGATGGTCAGCGGCCGCAGCATGTAGGTGTGGCGTCCGACGTGGACGTGCGGCTGCAGACCGGAATGCAGGTGCACGTGGATGCCGTGGCCGTCATCAGAGTGCGAGGGGAACCAGGCCCGCCTGAGGGCCCGCACGCCGAGCAGGAGCAGCATTACCGCGACACCGAACTCGAAGATCTGTTCGAGACGAGCGGGCAGCGCTCTGTCGAGGAGCGCAAGCGCACCGCCGACAACCGCCAACGCGGCGGTGTGACCGACACCCCACCAGGCGCCGAGCCGGGCAGCGCGCCACGACCCTGGACGTTCCGCAACCATCGTTGAGACCGCGGCCAGGTGGTCGGGCTCGAACGCGTGCCGGAAACCGGATAGCGCGCCGAAGAAGAGTGCGGTGGCACCAAGGGTCACCTGGGGATTGTATACAGTCGGTCGCCCTTCTAGGTCCTCCGAAGCCGGCCAATGGCCAGTGTGGCGAAGAAGATGGCGCTGACGGCGAGGACCACGGCGCCGCCAGTGGGTACCAGAAGGCGTGTGGAGATGCCCAGGCCGCCGGCGCCAGCCAGAAACGCCACCACAACGCTCCAGACGAGATAGCCACGCGTGCCACGTGCAAGGTTTCGCGCCGCCGCGGCGGGAACGACCACCAGTGCCTCCACCAGCAAGGCGCCGATGATCTTGAGGCTGACGACGATGGCTACGGCCAGGAGCAGCGCAAAGAAGTACTCGAGAAACGCCGAGTTGACGCCTGATGCCGCCGCCAGCGAAGGATTGAGGCTATCGAACAGGAGTCGGTTGTAGTGCCAGAACAGCAGGGCGAACACGACAATACCGACAACCAGCAGGAGCGCGAGATCTGCGTCGGTGACGGTGAGCAGACTGCCGAAGAGCACGGACTCGACCTGATGCACGTTGAATTGCCGCGTGACGAAGACGAGCACGCACAGGCCCAGGCCGAGCGTCAATGCGTGAAAGACGCCGATGAGCGTGTCGGGTGGCAGCGTGGCATGGCGCTTGACGAAGACCATGCCGAGTGTGGCGAGCAGGCAGAAGCCGAACATACCGCCGTAGGGCGCGTTCAGCGGCTCGCCGAGGAGCAGGCCAATAGCCACACCGGTGAGTGCGGCCTGCCCCAGCGCGGCGCTGAAAAACGCCATGCGGCGCGTCACCACCAGGTGACTTAGGCCGCCGAGCATCGGCGCCAGCACGAGGACCGAGAGGAACCCGCGAATGAGGAATGGATACTGGAAGTCGCTCGGAAGCGTGCCGCGCTGCGCCAGTGACGCAATCCAGTCGTACAGCGCGGTCACGTCGCCACCACTCGCGACCGCCGGCGTGGCAGCAGGTCCGTCACGCCGGCATTGGTCAGCAGATCGTCGGTTGAACCGTGTGCGATGAGCTGCTGATCGATGACGGTCACTTTGTCGCCGAGGCGACGCACCTGTTCGAGATCATGCGACACCATCAGGACCGTGGTGCGCCGGGCGCTGCGGATGGCGGTGAGCGTCTCCTCCAACCAACCGGCCGACGCATCGTCGAGCCCCGCCGTCGGTTCGTCGAGCAGCAGGAGCTCCGGCTCTGGATCGAGCGCGTGCGCGAGCAGCACCCGGCGCAGCTCTCCGCCCGAGAGCACCGCCAGCGGGCG
>JBEBGG010000054.1:0-22322 GCA_040081555.1 Vicinamibacterales bacterium | reverse complement strand
GCCCTCACCTCGGCCAGTTTCGATTCGCCCTCGGCGCGCGCTGCCTCCGCCGCGGCCAACGCGGCCATCCGGATGCGCTCGTCCGCAGCGTCCGACAACTTCTTCGCAACCAGGAACAGTTCTTCGGTCGCGAATGTCTCGAAAGTCATGGATTCCAAGATGAGGCTTGCAACTCCCGGACCGATACAGGAGTGCGCACCGGCGGGCAGAATGGGCACCCTGCGTCGCCTAATGCAACCGAGTACTCACGGTTCTGTCACTGAGATGGCGAGATGTGCGAGCTGCCCCGTGCTGCGGGCTCTTGTTGCGTGAGGCAATGCAGCGTGCCGAGGCCCCACACGAGATCCACGGCATGAATGCCGACGACCTGACGTCCGGGGAGGACGCGCGCCAGCACATCCAGTGCCTTGCGGTCGTTGGCGTCGTTGAACGTCGGCACGATGACCACGCCGTTGGCGATGTAGAAGTTCGCGTAGCTGGCGGGCAGACGCTCGCCGTTCATCATGACGGGGCGCGGGTAGGGGAGCCGCACGACTTCGAGCGCCGGACCTGGCGTCTGGCGTGAGGCGTGTGTGAGCCGGCGCACGTTGTCCATGGAGCGTTGATGGTTGTCGTCGGCAGGGTCGTCTTCGACCGCCAGCACGACGACGTTCGGGGAGACAAAGCGGGCGATGTCGTCGACATGTCCGTGCGTGTCGTCGCCCACGCACCCTTCACCCAGCCAGATCGTCTGCGTGACGCCCAGCCAGCGGCGAAACAGGTCTTCGTAGTCCGCGCGAGTGAAGCCGGGATTTCTGACTTGTGTATCGCTCAGTAGCCACTCTTCGGTCACCAGTAGCTGGCCTAGTCCGTTCACCTCGATGCCGCCGCCCTCGAGGACGATGCGTCTGCCGTGCGTGGTGGCGGGCCGTTCGATCGGCAATGCGGTGATCGAGGCGATGCGGTTGCCAATGGCGGCATCCTGCTGCCAGTTGTCGTATTTGGCCCACGCGTTGAAGTCCCACGAGAGCCAAGTGACGTCGCCACCGGGCGCGACCACGCCGGTGGGCGCCGAGTCCCGGAGCCAGACGCGATCGGTGGGCACCACGTGCAGTCGGACGCGGTCCTGGCGCACGGCGTGCGCCTCGAGCCGCTGCCGCGCCGAGTCGCGCACCTCGTCCGAGTGACAGAGAATCTCCACCGCCTCGTGGTCCGCGAGCACGCGAGCGATTTCAGCATAGACCCACGGGATGGCGCCGAGCTTTCCCGGCCAGTCCGGCTCGTGGTGCGGCCACGAGATCCAGGTCGCGCGGTGCGGTTCCCACTCGGCCGGCATCCGCAATGGCGGCGGCAACGTCATGAGCGGCCGATGAAGCGGTTGAGAATCGGCCCGTAGGCGTCGATGCGCCGGTCGCGCAGGAAGGGCCAGTTGCGGCGGACGGTTTCGATGACCTGCGGATCGCACCTGGCAATCAGAATCTCTTCACCTTCGCCGGCCTGTGCGAGGTAGCGTCCAAAAGGGTCGGCGATGAACGAGTGGCCGAAGAACGTGATGCCGTCAGTGCCAGGTTCCTCTTCGTGCCCGATGCGGTTGGGTGCGGCGACATAGATGCCGTTCGCGATGGCGTGCGCACGCTGAGCGGTACGCCACGCGTCCACCTGCGCCTGCCCCCACTCCGCCTTCTCGGACGGATGCCAGCCGATGGCTGTCGGATAGAACAGGACGTCGGCACCGAGCAGACTCGTGATGCGGGCGGCCTCCGGGTACCACTGATCCCAGCAGATCAGGACGCCAATGGTGGCGTAGCGCGTCTTCCAGACCTTGAACCCCGGCTCCTGATCGCGGTCAGCTTTTCCGGTGATCGGGCCGTCGCCCGGGGTGAAGTAGTACTTCTCATTGAACAACGGGTCGTCGGGGATGTGCATCTTGCGGTAGGCACCGAGGAGCGTTCCGTCCGCATCGATGACCGCCGCTGAATTGCGATACACGCCGGCGGCCTGCCGTTCGAAGAGCGGCACGACCAGCACAACGGCAAGTTCCCTGGCGAGCCGCTGCATCGCTTCAGTGGTTGCGCCAGGGATCGGCTCGGCGAGATTGAAGCGCTGGCTATCCTGTGACTTGCAGAAATAGGGCGCATTGAAGAGCTCCTTCAGGCAGATGATCTGCGCACCACGCGCCGCGGCCTGTCGAATGAGCTGTGCGGCGCGCGCGAGATTGCGCGCCGGGTCGACGTCGGCGTGATCCTGGATGATGCCGATCGTGAACGGCGCGGTCACTTCTGTCCCGTACCCTTCTCGTCGCCCTTTCCTGGAAGCAGTGGCAGCGTGTCGAGCGTGGATTGAAGCTGCCCGGTCTTCATGTAGGTGAGCAGCTTCTCGCGCGTGTCGCTGATGTCCAGATTTCTCATCGTCAGCTGGCCGATCCGATCTTGGGGCGAGAACGCTGATTCGCCCTTCTCCATCGTGAGACGCTCCGGCTTGTAGGTGAGGTTGGGACTGGTCGTGTCGAGCAGCGAATAATCGTTGCCACGCCGCAGTTCGACGGTGACCTCGCCAGTGATCTGGGAAGCCACCCAGCGCTGCGCACTCTCCCGGCGCTTCATCGCCTGTGGGTCGAACCAGCGGCCCTGATAGAGCAGGCGGCCCAGCTCGCGTCCGCTGTGGCGGTAGTCCTCGATCGTGTCTTCGTTGTGGATGCCGGTGACGAGCCGTTCGTAGGCGATGTAGAGCAGCGCCATACCCGGCGCCTCGTAGATGCCGCGGCTCTTGGCCTCGATGATGCGGTTCTCGATCTGATCGCTCATCCCCAGGCCGTGGCGTCCGCCAATGGCGTTGGCTTCGAGCATCAACGCCACGGCGTCAGTGAACGTGCGGCCGTTGATCTCTGTCGGCTGGCCCTGCTCGAAGCGGATCCGTACGGTCTCCGCCTTCACGACGACATCGTCTCTCCATGAGGCGACGCCCATGATCGGGGCGACGATCTTGATCCCCTTGTTCAAGAACTCGAGGTCCTTGGCTTCGTGGGTGGCGCCGAGAATGTTGGAGTCTGTCGAGTAGGCCTTCTCGGTGCTCATCTTGTAGGCGAGCCCGGAGCGCTCCATGTACTCTGACATCTCCTTGCGGCCGCCGAGTTCGTCGATGAATGCCTGGTCGAGCCACGGCTTGTAAATCTTGAGCGACGGGTTGGCGAGCAGGCCGTAGCGGTAGAAGCGTTCGATGTCGTTGCCCTTGAAGGTGCTGCCGTCGCCCCAGATGTGGACGTCGTCTTCCTTCATGGCGATGACGAGCATGGTGCCGGTGACGGCGCGGCCGATGGGCGTCGTGTTGAAGTAGGTCACACCGGCCGTTGAAATGTGGAACGCGCCGGATTGCAGCGCAGCGATGCCCTCGGCGACCAGCTGTGCGCGGCAGTCGATCAGACGCGCTCTTTCTGCGCCGTAGAGCAGGGCCTTGCGCGGAATCTCGTCGTAGTCGGGTTCGTCGGGCTGGCCGAGGTTGGCGGTGTAGGCAAACGGAATCGCGCCCTTGGCGCGCATCCAGTGCAGCGCGGCGCTCGTGTCGAGGCCGCCGGAGAACGCTATCCCGACCTTTTGTGCCTTGGGCACACTCTGTAGAATCGTCGCCATCGCCGTCCATTCTACTCGGCGACCAAGACGCCCCGCAGCCGCCGCGCTGACCTCGACAAAGTGCTTTCGGTTGCGGCGCGTCCACCGTACGCTGTCACGAGATGTGGTGCCGGCCTGGCGAGGCCGGCGGGAGAGCTGTTATGCAGAGATCACACGGATGGATGCGCGCAGGTGTGGTGGTCACCGCGATGGTACTGGCGGCGGTCACCCCGCAGGGACAAGGTCGGCCGCAGCCGGTGCCCGAGGCGGCCCTGACGCCGCTGGCGCCACCGCCGGCGAAGCTGGCTGACTACAAGAAGGAAGCCGCCGCCGACATCGATAGCATGGCGACCTTCACCCAGCAGATGGTCGACCAGGTGTTCAGCTTTGGCGAGCTGGGATTCCAGGAAGTCGAGACCACCAGATATCTCACCGGCATCCTGAGGAAGAACGGCTTCGCCGTGCAGGAGGGCGTGGCGGGAATTCCGACGGCCTGGGTGGCGAGCTGGGGATCGGGCAAGCCGATCATCGCCCTCGGTTCCGACGTGGATTGCATTCCGCAAGCGTCGCAGAAACCTGGTGTCGCCTATCACGACCCGATGATCGTCGGCGCCCCTGGCCACGGCGAAGGACACAACTCGGGGGTGCCCATGAACATTGCGGCGGCGATCGCGGTGAAGAAGATCATGGAGCGCGAGAAGCTGCCTGGCACGATTCGTCTTTGGCCCGGTATTGCGGAGGAACTGCTTGGGGCGAAGGCGTACTTCGTGCGCGAGGGGGTGTTCAAGGATGTGGACGTGGCGCTGTTTGCGCACATCGGCGCCGGCTTTGGCACGAGTTGGGGTGACAGCCCCTCCAATGGCTTGATCTCGGTCGAGTACCTGTTCAAAGGCGAGAGCGCCCATGGCGCGAGCGCGCCGTGGCGCGGCCGCTCGGCGCTGGACGCGGTGGAACTGATGAACGCTGGCTGGAACTTCCGTCGCGAGCACCTTCGGCTGCACCAGCGCTCGCACTACGTCATCAGCGATGGCGGTGACCAGCCCAACGTCGTGCCGCCGACGGCGGCAGTCTGGTACTACTTCCGCGAGGCCGACTACCCCCACATCAAGCAACTCTGGGAGATCGGCGACCAGATGGCCAAGGGCGCCACGCTGATGACCAACACCGAGGTGACATCGCGCGTTCTCGGCTCTGCCTGGCCAGCACACATGAACAAGCCCGTCGCCGAGACGATGTACTCCAACATCACGTCGATCGGCTTGCCGAAATGGAGCGAGGCCGACGAGACGTTGGCCAAGGCGCTGCAGAAGGAAATGAACGTGCCGGAGATAGGCATGGCGAAGACGATTCAGCCGTTCCGCGGTCGCGAAGAGATTCCCGACGAGGAGAAACGCGGCGGCGGCTCGGACGATATTGGCGACGTCTCGTGGAACGTGCCGACGATCACGCTGAGCTATCCAGCCAACATTCAGGCGGGGCCCGGTCACAACTGGGCCAACGCCGTGTCGATGGCGACGCCGATTGCGCACAAGGGCGTGACCGCCGGCGCCAAGGCTCAGGCGATGGAGGTGCTGGACCTGGTGATGCGGCCGGACCTGGTGGCTGCGGCGTGGGACTACTTCAAGAACGTCCAGACAAAGGACAAGAAATACATCCCGCTACTGCGCGCCGAAGACCGGCCGGCTATCTGGCTGAACAAAGAGACGATGGACAAGTACCGGCCGGAAATGAAGAAGCAGTACTACGACCCGGCGAAGTACAAGACCTATCTCGAACAGCTCGGCATCCAGTACCCAACGGTGCGGAAGGGTGCGGCGGCGAATCCATAGGACCCGATGGCACGGGAACGCCATCGACGAGCTATGGTGCCAGCCTCTGTCGGTGCCAGCTGCCGTTGGCGGTGTGTTGGTAGTGAATCCGATCGTGAAGTCTGTTGGCGCGGCCCTGCCAGAATTCGAACTCGGTGGGGACGATCCGGTAGCCGCCCCAGGTGGCTGGTCGAACGAGGGGGTGGCCCTTGGTTCGCTCAGCGAGCTGGGTGAGGGCGTCTTCGAGGTCGGCCCGACTCACGGCCTGGCTTTGCGCCGACACCATCGCACTCAGTTGACTGCCGCGGGGACGGCTCTGGAAATAGTCGTCAGAGTCGGCATCACTGACCCGCTCGACGCGTCCCCGAACGCGGACCTGTCGCTCGAGCGGATCCCACCAGAACGTCAGCGCCGCCTTGCCGGCGGCGTCGAGCTGCCGCCCCTTGTGGCTGGTGCGGTGCGTGTAGAAGACGAAGCCGTGCGCGTCAAACGCCTTGAGCAGCACGATCCGGGCGTCGGGTCCGTCGGTGTCGACCGTGCTGAGGGTCATGGCATTTGGTTGGGCGATGCCGGCGGCGTGCGCGGCATCCAGCCAGCTGCGGAACTGCACGAACGGATTGGGATCGACATCCGCGTCCCGTAGCGCGTCGCTCTCGCGAGCCGGGCGGAGTTCTGGTAGCCAATCGGACATGTCGTTATTCTGCCCCGGCTGCGACTGGTGTCTTTCTCGGCGCGGCAACCCACGCGATCACCACGCTGAGCAGGTACAGCACAATCATCGGCGCGGCAAACACAGCTTGCGTCCATGGATCGGCAGAGGGCGTGATGACCGCGGCAATGACGAAGATCACGAGAATCGCATACCTGATGTGTCGCCACAGCAAGCCCGCGGTAATCACGCCCATCCGCGCCGTGAAGAACGCAAAGGTCGGCATCTGGAAGATGAGGACGGCCGCGCCGAGCATCTTCAGATACAGGCCGAACACTTCCGAGACCTGAGGCATGAATTGCAGGCCGCCAGTCGCAAAGGTGCCGAAGAACGCGATCATGTACGGGAACAAGATGTAGTGGCTGAAGGCTGCCCCGCCGAGGCCGCCGATCGTCGTCAGGCCAATGAACGGGACCACGAAACGCTTCTGGCGTGAATACAACGCCGGCGAGATCAGGCGCCAGATGAAGAAAGAAATCACTGGCGAGGCGAGCACCGCACCCGCCAGCAGCGCGATGTTGATGTAGAGCCCAAACGCTTCGCCAGGCTGCGTGTAGACCAGCGTTGTGCCAGGCGGCAGCATCTTCCGTGTCGGCGCGAACACGAAGGCGAAGATGTGATCGATATAGAAGAAGGCGACGAGCATCCCGACGCCCGCGGCGAGGGCGGACCGGGTCAGGCACTGCCTCAGCGCCTCGAGGTGCTCCAGCACTGACGCGCGTCCGAACAGACCGGTCGACGACGACGGGTCGTCGGGGTCGGATGTGCGCCGCAAGGATGCCCGGGCCATAGAGAAGTATTGTCCCACGTCACTATCTGGGCCGGGGCATTGATCTCGCTGGCCAACTGCAGCAACATACCCACGCCTCATTCCGAAGATGACGCCCTTATGAAGTCTGTGATGTCAGGCGGTGTCGCATGAATCGCCGAGATTTTCTCGGCTTCAAGATCGTTCGCGAATCCGAGCCGACGTTTGACCTGGAGTGTCACACGCTCTATATGCGGTGGGTTGAGGCGTCGCGGGTCAGCGGTCTAGACGACCAGTCACCCCGGGACTTCGACCCGATACCGGGGGAGCCGACGGCAGTCTATGGTTCGACGGTGAACGATCTCATGCGTCAGCTCGAGGATCGTCTGGCGACCGTACGGCGTCTGCGTGTGCTCGACGGCGAGTGGCTCCAGACCACCGGCCTCGGCGAGCGCGTGACCCCGCTGCTTGATGCCTTTCGATCTCGAGGCGGCACTATCGTGTTCGACTCGACGGCGTCATACTGACGAAAGGCTTCGGCGCTGGGCTTTGGGGTTCGACTTCTGACTACCGACTAAGGACGAGAACATGGGTTTGTTCGACGGACTCTTGCAACAGGCGATGGGCGGTGGAAATTCAGGCGGGCTGGGCGCGATCATCGCGATGGCGACCAAGAATCCGCAGGTGCTGGCGGCGCTCGGCAGCCTGCTCAGTTCCCGCGACAGTTCCATTGGGGGCGTCAGCGGCTTGGGTGGAGTTGTTGAACAGTTTCAGAAAAAGGGACTTGGCGACCTGATCTCCGGCTGGATCGCGAAGGGGCCGAACCCCGCGATTTCGCCATCGCAGATTGCCGACGTATTCGGGCACCAGACGCTGAACCAGTTTGCCGAGAAGGCTGGCACCTCCATCGCCGACGCCCAGTCGATGCTGGCCAACCTGCTGCCGGCGGCCATCGATCAGCTGACGCCGGACGGCCATCTGCCAGACGCACGCCAGTTGGACGACACCATCGCGTCGCTCCTATCGAGGTTCGGGCGGTAGACGACGACGTCTTGGGCATCGTCTGAAGAGCGGATTCTCGACAAGTTGATCTGGCCCATCGCGCCGCGTGAAGGCCTCACACCTTAGACGGATAGCACCCAAATCGGGAGGATCTCATGACGCGAACCACGCAGCTTCTGGTGACACTCGCTCTCGCTGCGCTCGTTCAGACCACCGATGCGTACGGGCAGGATGCATCGGCGAAGCGGTTCATCGGCATGTGGCGGTTGGTGTCATGGCCGCAGCGTTTGGCTGACGGCACGACGCGGCAAGATCCGAGGAGCTCGGCCTACATCGTCTACACGGACTCGGGTCACATGTGTTCGGTGGGCATGGCGCCCGATCGGAAACCGTGGGCCTCGGCAGCGGTCCCGACCGGTGCCGAGGCGGTGGCCGCGATGGGCGGCGATGGTCTGTACGCCTACTGCGCCCGCGTTGAGATTCATTCGGCTGAGGGCTTTGTCCTTCATCACGTTGAGATCGACAAGAGCCCCAACCTGGTTGGCCGGACACGGAAGCGCTGGTTTACGTTTCAGGGGCCAAACCGCGTTGCGCTGCGGATCGATCCGCCAGAACTTACGGCACCGGTCGTCGAGAGCACGCTGATTTGGGAACGGGTGCAGTAGCGACGAGGCTCAACCTTCGTGGAAGTGCCACCTTGAACCTCGCCCTATGACCGATTCCGAGGGAGAATCGGCCATGCCCAAGACCATTCTGATCACCGGCGCGACGGGAAATGTTTCGATGGGCGTCATCGCCCAGCTCAAGGGCTCTGGACACACCCTCCGGGCGCTGGTACGGAACCTCGACAAGGCTCAAGAACTCAAACAACAAGGCGTCGAGCTTCACGCCGGCGATCTGGAGAAGCCGTGGACGCTCGCTCCGGCCTTTGCAGGCGCAGACACGGTCTGGGTCCTGGCAGCGCCAGGCCCCCGCGCGCCCGAGCAGAGTTCGAACGCCTTGTGGGCGGCGCGGCAAGGGGGCGCCAGGCACGTCGTTCGAATGTCGGCCGTTGGCGCCGCGCATGACGCCCCGACGATCAACAGCCGCCTGCATGCGCTCTCCGACGCCGAGCTGGCCGGATCGGGCATTCCCTTCACCATCCTGAAGCCACATTTCTTCATGCAAAACCTCTTCATGGCAGCACAAAGCGTTGCCGGGCAGGGCGCCATGTATCTCGCCTTCGGCGATGCGAGATTGGGATTCATCGACTCACGCGATATCAGCGAATGCGCCGCCCAGGTGTTGACGACCGCGGGCCATGAAGGAAAGACCTACACCCTCACCGGGCCGGCCTCGCTTTCGCTGGACGAGGTGGCAGCGGCGATTGGCGCGGCGGTCGGAAAGACGGTGACCTACGTGCCGGTTCCTGTTGACGGTGCGCGGCAGTCGATGCTCCAGATGGGCATGGACGAGTGGTCGGTCAACCTGGTCTGCGACTACTTCGCCGCCTACAGCAAGAACTGGGGCGATTTTATTACCGACGACTTCCAGCGCGTCACAGGCAAGGCGCCGCGAAGTATCGAACAGTTCGCCAGAGACTTCGCCGGGGCTTTTGGCAAGCAATAGCGGCCTCAAAAGAACCAAGCGCGGGCCGAATTGCCCTGCCGGACTTCTTGACGTGAGTGGCCGCCTGGATGTCGTTTGACCCCACGTGGCTCTTTCTGTCGCTCATTCCCGGCGCCATCGGCATGGTGCTACTCGGCTACGGCAAGAAGCAGGGGCGTTGGCCTCACATGGTTGCGGGCCTGCTCCTGTTGGTCTACCCGTCTTTCACGCCCAGCGTGGTCGCTCTGGTGGTCACCGGTAGCGCCATTGGCGGCGCGCTGTGGTACGTGAACCGGCTCGGCTGGTAGCGTCCTACAGCGTCACTCGTGCTGCGCCCGCTCAGTTCGCGTTCACGCGCTGAGGTTCGCCAAACGCATCCATCAACACTGGGAGCAGGCCGCTCATCGGACCAAGCGTCGGTCGCGCCGGTGTCAGCCCAGCCTTGAATCCGTTGGTCTTCAGACGCGCCAGCACTTCGGTGTTGTTCGTGATGATGTGCACCGGCACGTCCCAGGGCGCGCCTTCACCGCTCACCAGTGCCGGCGGTTGATGATCGCCAAGCATGATCATCACAAACGGCTCGCCTTTGTGCTTTGCGAGATAACCCGCGAGCGACTGGTAGATGTAGTTGATGGCGTTGGCGTAGCTTGGCCCGAGGTTGGTCCAGTCGATCGGCTGGTCGTAGATCCGTTCGAGGTCGGCGTCATCAAACGGATGATCCGTCTGCAGTCGTGGCCAGTCCGGCTGAAACGGCGCCACGGGCGAAAACGGCGTGTGGGTGCTGATGGTTGGGTAGAAGACAAACAACGGCCGCCGCATTGGCTTGTCGCGCTCGAGCACATCGAGCCGACCCAGGGTGAACTGATCCGGCATGTCCCACCAGCCAAACGGTGGACCGAGATACTCGAGCCGCGGTCCCGTGTAGATCTCGCTGAAACCGTAGAATGCGCCGTCGGGCCAGGGAGACCAGAGGCCCGGCATCATCGCCACGCTGCGATAGCCCCGCCTCGCCATGGCCGAGGGCAGCGTGTCGCGATGTTCGGTCATGAGCCGCGCATTCATGTCCGGGTCGCCAATGGTGAGCCCGGACAAGAGCGAAATGTGCGCGAACCATGACGACCCGCCAAAGGTTGGCGATGTGACAAATGCCGAGACCACATCGTTGCCACTGTCGCGAATGGCCGCGTCCAGCAGCGCACGTCGGGCTGACGTCTGGGCGTTGAACTCCGGCCGCTCGAACGTGACGGCGCCGTACGACTCGATGAAGAACAGCAGAACGTCGGCGCCACCAAGGCGCGACAGGTCACTCTCGAACGAGGGGCTCGCCGCCAGCGTGATGCTCCCGCGCAGCGCCCTCACTACCGATTTCGCCTGGCTGGCGTAGCTGGCGACCACCGGCGCTGCAAACGGCTGGATGCCGTCTGCGGCCAGCCACGTGCGTTGTAGCGCAAACAGTACCAGGGCAATCCCCGCTCCACTCGCCAGGGCGCGGCGCCTTGCCGGCAGGAGAAACGCGCGGTTGAGTGTGCCGATCGCCCACCGGACCGACACGTAGGACGCGCCGCCGGCGAGGATGATGGCAGCAACGACCAGTGCGTCGATCTTCCAGGACGCGGCCTTTGCCAGCATCGAGAAGACGTCAGGCAGGAAGCGCAGATCCCAGTAGAAGTTCAGCTCGCGCCCCCACAACGCCGGTGCCGTCACGAACGCATAGCGCCCCATCACCAGCAGCAGCCAGACGATGGTGAGGAGGCGCAGCGCGAGTATTGATGGGCCGCGGCCACGCAGGTGCGTCAGTGCGAGGCTGAGCACCAGCACCGCGAGTTCGACCGACAGTTGTCCGGTCCAACGGACCAGCGGTGTCGGCCACCAATTGAGGAACGTGACCGATACGTTGAGCGCGACCAGCGCGAGACCAAGGAGGAGCCCCGAGCGCGTGCGCTCAGTCAAGACGATGCCGCCAGAGCCAGAGCGTGTCGACGCCGAAGGAGTAAAAGAGCGTGGCGAGCACCGCGGCACACCACCACGTGCTCACCGGCGGCGCGAAGAGCGGCAGCATGACCAGGCTGAGGCCGAGCACCTGCACCAGGCAGATCGCCTTGCGCCGGATGCTTGCTGGTTCCTGGCGCCGCATCCACGTGAACATCTGCAGCGCGGCCACAAACAGATAACGCATCAACCCGGCGAGCAGAATCCACGCGCCGGCCTTGCCAGCGCGCCAGACCAGCGCCGAGAGTACGAGGATGAAGAACGCGTCGGTCTCCATGTCGAATCTGGCGCCGAACCCGCTGGCCATCTTCGTGCGTCGGGCTGCATAGCCGTCGAGCCCATCGAGGACCAAGGCGACCGCTGCTGCGCCCGGGACAGCGATGGTGGCATTGGCCGACAGCGTATCGCCGAGCAGTCCGGCGACCAGCCCCACGATGCCCACGCGCGCCGACGTGATCCGATTGGCTGCGCCGAAACGTGTGTAGGGGTGTCCCTGGTGCAGATGGCCGATGGCGATCCCCATGACGATGACGAAGAGCATCACGGCCTTCAGGGGATACGCCGGTGTGGCGCCTAGCATGGGTCGTGCGAGAGTGGCCGCAGCGACGACGCCTAAGGCGCCCATCGTCAATGTGCGCACGGCCTCGTCTCGCAGCGAACGGCCGGGGAGACGAATCATGATGGCAGCTTATCCGAGTTCGCGCTCGGCTGAAGCCGCCTGCCGTGCCTGCTGCCGACGACGTGATGCACTTCAGAGGCGATGCGATCGATCGAGTGCATGGAGGGTTGCGCCTACAATAACGCGATGCGGAAGTCCCTCGCGCTCGCACTCGCGGCCAGCCTCGTGGGCTGCACGCTGGGTGCCCAGCAGCCGGTCTCTCGACCGGTCACGGCGAATCTGACGCTGACGGCCGTGTCCGGTATCAAGGTTGGTCACTTCACACTTGCCGGAAGGCCCACGGGCTGCACCGTGATTCTTGCGGAAGCGGGCGTGACGGCCGGCGTTGACGTGCGCGGCGCCGCGCCGGCCACGCGCGAGACTGACCTGTTGTCTCCTGTGGATCTCGTTCAGCAGATCAACGCCGTGGTGCTGTCGGGAGGGAGCGCCTTTGGCCTCGACTCGGCCAGCGGCGTGATGAAGTACCTGGAGGAGAAGGGCATCGGCTATCCCTTTGGCGGTGCGTTTGTGCCGATCGTGCCCGCCGCGTCCCTCTTCGATCTGCCTGTCGGTGACCCGAAGATTCGTCCCAACGCCGATTGTGGGTATGCCGCCGCCAAGGCAGCCACGTCTGGCCCGGTGGCGGAGGGCAGCATCGGCGCCGGAGCCGGGGCCACGGTCGGCAAGCTCGCGGGACTTGGCAACGCCACCAAGGGCGGCATCGGCACTGCGTCTATTGCCACGCCGGATGGCCTGATCGTGGCCGCACTGGTGGCCGTGAATGCGGCGGGCGATGTCATTGATCCCGCCACGGGTCAGGTGGTGGCGGGTGCGCGTGGTCCCAACAATGTGTTCCTCGATGCACGCAAGTTGATTCGAGCGGCGCCCCAGCCGCCTGCGCAGCCCAGGCAGAACACGACGCTTGGGGTGATTGCCACCAACGCGCGGCTCACGAAGACCCAAGCCACGCGGGTCGCACAGATGGCGCACGATGGGTTCGCACGCGCGATCTACCCGAGCCACACCGGCAACGATGGCGACACCATCTTCGCCCTGGCCACGGGCGACAACGCCAGCATGACCGACCACAGCCGGGTCGGTGCGCTCGCGGCAGAGGTCATGGCCGAGGCCATTGTGCGCGCGGTCCAACAGGCGACCGGGGTGCTGAACATTCCCGCCGCCCGCGATCTGCGGCGCTGACTCGACGTCCGGTCTGTGAACCTCTACCTCGTCGTCCTTATCGTCTACTCGCTGGGGATGATCGTCTTCGGCCTGGTGCTGGGCCGGGGCATGAAGGGCGCAAGCGACTTCTTTGTCGCCGGTCGGCAGCTGGGCCCGGGGCTTCTTTTTTCGACACTGCTGGCCTCGAATATTGGCGCCAGCTCCACGGTTGGTGCGACGTCGTTGGGGTACGACGGCGGCATTGCGGCCTGGTGGTGGGTGGGTTCGGCGGCGATCGGTTCGATCGCGCTGGCCTTCTGGATTGGGCCGGCGATGCGGCGACAGGCCGCGACGCACAACCTCAGGACCGTTGGCGACTACCTCGAGTGCCGGTACAACGCCGCGGTGCGTGGCGTTGTCGCGCTGCTGTTGTGGGTCGGTTCGATCTTCCTGCTGGCCGGCCAGATCTACGGCATCGGCAGCATCCTCGATACGGTGGCCGACGTGCCGTCATGGGTCGGCTGCGCGATTGGTGGCGCGGTCATCACCGCGTACTTCGCATCCGGCGGACTCCACGCCACCGCCCGCGTCAATGTGCTGCAGCTGGCCGTGAAGCTTGGTGGCTTTGCCCTGGCGCTCCCGCTGGCAATGGCCGCGGCCGGCGGGTGGAGCGCGATCCGCGAGGTGCGTGCGGCCGACCCGGTGTACTGGTCGTTCTGGCGCGGCGGCCCTCCCGGGTTGATGTATCTCGCGCTGCTGACGCCCTCGTTCATCGTCTCCCCTGGCCTGCTGCAGAAGGTGTTTGGCGCAAGAGATGATGCGGCGGTCAGGCTCGGCGTGGGCCTCAATGCACTCGGCCTATTTCTCTATGCGGGTGTGCCGGCGATTCTTGGCATCATCGCGCGCGGCCAGTTCCCCGAACTGGAAAACTCGACGTTGGCATTACCAACCGTGCTGGTTCGCCTCTTGCCGCCGGCAGTAGGCGCCATTGGGCTCGCCGCTGTGTTCTCTGCCGAAATCAGCGCCGCAGACGCGCTGCTATTCATGTTGACGACATCGCTGTCGCAGGATCTGTACAAGCGATTCGTCAATCCTGCGGCTGGAGATCAACACGTGGTGTTGGTGGCGCGCTGCACGACGGTGGTCGTGGCGGTGGTAAGCGTGCTCCTGGCGATCTCCCTGGGGAGCGTCGTGACGGCAGTGACGATCTTCTACACGCTCCTGAGCGTCAGCCTGTTTGTTCCGATACTGACGGGGCTCTACGTGCCTCGGGCGTCGTCGACCGAAGCGATGGTGTCGATCGCTTTCGGTATTGCCACCGTTCTCGCAGTACAGTTTGGGACCGAACGGCACGTCGTGGCCGGCCTGACGCCGGCGCTGGCGGGATTGCTTGCGGCGGCGGGCTCGTTTGTTGTCGTCCACCTCATTCGAATGACGCGTCATGACTCAGCATTCACTATCTGATCTCGCCACGGCTCAGGCGTTCTGGACCATCGGGCCGAACACCGGTGAGATTCGCGACGAGGCACTGCCCGGGCGCCGGGACGGCGATGTAGCTGTTCGTGCCCTGTACAGCGGTATCAGTCGAGGTACGGAGTCGCTGGTGTTCAGTGGCGCCGTGCCAGCAAGCGAATACGAACGGATGCGCGCGCCATTTCAGTCAGGCCACTTCCCCTGGCCCGTGAAGTACGGCTACGCGAGCGTTGGCGAAGTGGAGCAGGGGCCAGCTGACCTCGTGGGCAAGCCGGTGTTCGTGCTGCATCCACACCAGACGCGCTATGTGGTGCCGGCCGCGTGGGCGCATGTGCTTCCGGCGCAAGTGCCGCCGGCCCGTGCGATTCTCGCCGCCAATCTCGAGACCGCGATCAATGGCGTGTGGGATGCGGGGCTGCATATCGGCGATCGCGTTGCGGTGGTCGGTGCCGGTACCGTCGGATGTCTGGCGGCCTGGGTGGCAAGGCGAGCGGGTGCGGAGGTGCAGCTGATCGATCGCAACCCTGCACGCAGCCTGATCGCCGCTGCGCTCGGTGTGCCGTTTGCTCTCCCTGCCGATGCCACGAACAACGCCGACGTCGTGCTTCACTGCAGCGGGAGTCCTGAGGGGCTCGATCTCGCGTGCCGCCTTGCCGCGTTCGAATCCACAGTGGTCGAGCTCAGTTGGTATGGTACGAAGGTCGTCCCACTTGCTCTGGGCGAGGCCTTTCACGCGCAGCGTTTGCTCCTGAAGTCGTCTCAGGTTGGCCACGTTGCCACCTCCCAGCGCGCCCGGTGGGACACGAGGCGACGCATGCACCTGGCGCTCTCCCTGCTTGCCGATCCGGCGCTTGATGCGATCATTACAGGCGAGAGTACCTTCGCGACGCTGCCGGCCGTGATGGCGCAGCTCACTACCGCCCCTGGTGACACGCTGTGTCACCGCATCCGCTACTGAGGACCGATGTATACCGTTTCCGTCCGTGACCACCTGATGATTGCCCACAGCTTCCGCGGCGCCGTGTTCGGTCCCGCTCAGAAGCTGCACGGCGCCACCTACGTCGTCGACCTCGAGCTGTCCCGTGCCGAGTTGGACGAAGACGGCATCGTCGTCGACATCGGACTCGCCACCGAGCTGCTGAAGGAAGTGGTCGGCTCGCTGAGCTTTCGCAATCTCGACGAGGACCTGCGCTTTGCCAATCGCAACTCCACGACTGAGGTCGTCGCGCGAACGATTTTCGATGCGGTGAAGCACGCGGTTGCCGAGGGCCGTCTTGGGAAGAACGCGAGGGGGATCACCAAGGCGCGGGTGGTGCTGCACGAATCGCACGTCGCGTGGGCGGCCTACGAGGGCGCGCTTCACTAAGTGTTACGCTTTCTGATTCCAGGCGATCTCGGGAGCCGCACGGGCGGCTACGGTTACGATCGCCGGGTCGTCAAAGAGCTGCGGTTGCTTGGTTGGACGGTGGATGTCCATGGGCTGGATTCCAGTTATCCACATCCGACCGACGAGGCTCGCGGCCACACTCGCTCCCTGCTGGCCCGCTGTGAAGACGATGCCCTGGTGCTGGTGGACGGCCTCGCGTTCGGCGCAATGTCAGTCGAGGCGGAGCGCGAGCGCGATCGATTGCGCTTTGTCGCCCTCGTGCATCATCCGCTCGCATACGAGACCGGCATTACGCCAGACAGCGCCCGCGTCCTTGAAGCGAGCGAACGGCGGGCGCTGGCCTGTGCGCGCCTCGTGGTGGTGACGAGTCGTGCCACCGTGCATTCGCTGGCATCCTACGCTGTGCCTCGCGACCGCATCGTGATCGCCGAGCCTGGTACAGACGCGGGGCCGATCGCCCGCGGGTCGGTGTCTTCGAGGCTGCAGCTGCTTTGTGTGGCTTCTGTGACGCCACGCAAGGGCTACGAGGTCCTGATTCGTGCGCTCGGGGAGCTGAGCGCACTCGACTGGCACCTGACGTGCGTGGGCAGTCTCGACCGGGCCCCGGAAACGGCGGCGCGTGTGCGCCGTCTCGCCGCCGACTTCGGTCTCTCGGAGCGGATCACGTTTGTCGGCGACCTTGGTGAGGCCGAGGTCAGCGAGTGTTACAACGCCGCCGACCTCTTCGTGCTGCCCACGTTTCACGAGGGCTACGGGATGGTGGTCGCGGAAGCGATCGCCAGAGGCCTTCCGGTCGTCAGCACCCCCACCGGTGCGATCCCTGAGCTGCTTGCAGATCGCGCAGGCCTGCTGGTACCGGTCGCAGATGTTCGCGCGCTCGCCGATGCCTTGCGCCGCGTGCTGACGGATGCTGAACTGCGCGCTCGGCTGGTGGAAGGGGCGAAGGACATGCGGGAGAGATTGCCATCGTGGCGGCAGACAGCCACCACGATGGCAGAAGCACTGGAGCGCGCTCGGCGCCTCTGACGGGCCGATCTATTTCGTGGCGCCGAAAGCGTCGATGCGCACCTCGAGCATGTGGTTCACGCGAATGCCGTAGATGCCGTTGGTTTTGGCGAGCATGTCAGTCTTCGGCGCTGAATGCACCGTTGTGCCGTTGACGAGAAAGGCGACCTTGTCGGGCCCCACTCGCACTTCAAGTGCGTTGGTCGACTTGCCGTCCGCGCCGGGCTTGTTCACGGCGGCGTTGGCTGCGCGCGCGATCACGTGCGTGTCGCGGTCACCTTGGCGTTGCTTGACGATCCAGGTGCCATCCTGCGCGACCACGAAGTACAGGTACTCCTGCGACGAACCCTCGAGCGCGCTACCACCAAACACCAGTCCGTAGTAATTGGAGTGGCTGCTCGGCTTCTGCAGCACGAACGTGCCCTTGAGCGAATAGTTGCCGGTGATGGTGTTGGCCGGATTCCAGTAGACCGCCGCTTGGGGATTGGTGGCGTGGAGGCTGGTTCCCGTGGCGACGAACTTGATGGGGCCAGGTGCGTCGGGGTCTGCCGCGGAAGTGCTGCGGTCCACGCGTTCGAGCCAGCCCTTTGGGGCCTGTGCCGCCAAGGGAGCCGCCATCGCGACTGCGAGTAGTGAAGCCGTGAGGATTCGTTTCATGAATTGAATGTCCTTGGAAGCCCGCGCGTCCGGCGCGGAGGAGGTTCATTATGAACTTGTTACGCCTTGGGAATAGTCCATTTCTCGTCCGGTGGTGCGGTGTAGCGGGCGAGTGCGTCAAG
This sequence comes from Vicinamibacterales bacterium, assembly GCA_040081555.1. GTDB lineage: Bacteria > Acidobacteriota > Vicinamibacteria > Vicinamibacterales > CAVVIG01 > CADEEX01. The sequence goes on along the minus strand of JBEBGG010000054.1, from coordinate 4,432 downwards.
CAGGGCCTCTGGGGTCTCAGCCGAGGTGACCATCGGCCGCTGGGCCTCTCGGACGAAGCCCTCGGTGATCGTGTGGTCCAGAAAGGTGAGCAGCGGATCGAAATAGCCGGCGACGTTCAACAGACCGCACGGCTTTGCGTGAATGCGCAACTGTGCCCACGTCAGGACTTCGAAGAACTCCTCGAGCGTGCCCCAACCGCCCGGCAGCGCGATGAACGCGTCGGCAAGGTCGGCCATGACGGCCTTTCTCTCGTGCATGGTTTGCACGATGCGTAGCTCGGTGAGGCCACCGTGTGCCAGTTCTCGCGCCACCAGCGCCTCGGGAATGACGCCCACCACCTCGCGCCCGCCGGCGAGTACGGCATCGGCGACTGCGCCCATCAGGCCGACGTGTGCACCGCCATAGACGATGTCCATTCCGCGGGCGGCGATCGTGTGTCCGAGCGCCGCCGCCGCGTGCCGGTAGTCCTGGCGGACACCAGGGCTAGACCCCGCGAAGACGCAGACCCGCTTCATCTAGATCACACGACTGACGCCGAGGCCCGCGTCGGTGCCCTCGTTGCCCGTAGCCGCCGACTTCAGGTCGCAGTCGAAGAACACATCACCGCCCATGCGGAACACGCGGTAGCGCGGTCGGGCACACTCGCTCAAGACCTTGGGCGCTGATAGGCGAATCGCGGGCCGGCCATCACCGATGATGAGTGGTGCAATCGCCACCTGCAGACGGTCGAGCAGTCCGGCCTCGAGAAACATCGAGACGGTGACGCCACCGCCCTCCACGAAGATGCGATGGCAGCCGCGCGCCCGCAACAGCGCGAGCACGGCGGTCACGTCGAGGCCACCATCGCGCTCCTCTACGGCAAGGATGGCGGCGCGGCCGACGGAGGTCTCGCCCTCATGCACGGCCGAACGCCCGCAGACATAAATAGTTTCCACCGCATCGTCGCTGAACACCTTGTAGTGATCCCTGAGACGTCTGCCCGGATCGAGGATCACCCGAATCGGGTTGGGTCCTTCGACGTGACGCGTCGTCAGCTGAGGATTGTCTGCCGCCACCGTGCCGGCGCCGACGACGATGGCGTCGGAGAGGGCGCGCATCCGATGCAGGTGCCTGATGTTTTCAGCGCCGGTGACAAACTGCGAGTCGCCCGAGTGGGTTGCGATGAAGCCGTCGAGGCTTTGTCCGAGGTGACCGACCGTGATTGGCCGCGTCGGGATCGCGCTGCACATCGGCAGATATAGATCGATGTGCGGATGCCGCGCGTCGTCGGCCGGCAGGCGAAGGTCCCAGCCAGATTCCGGGCGCCAGATGAGTGCCGCGTCAGGGTGTGAGAGCGGCACCGGGACCAGCAACCCTTCGTCGTCCGCCCGCGGATCGGCGATGGCGAACGCTGCCACGGCGTCTCGGCTGGCGAGTTCGGCGGCGCGGTCGGCGGCATCGAGGACCACAGCCCAGGCACGATTGGCTGCCAGTGCGCCCGTTGCTTCGTGCGGCGTGAGACTTCCAGACTGACCCATTGACGCCGTCGATTATAGACTTGAGCCTTCGATGGCCGACGGTGGGATCGCGCGCTACTACGATCGACTGAATCGCTGGAACGCGATCGCCCGCCTGGTGGGCTACGGCGGAGGGCGTGATCAGCTGACCGTGCATCGCGCTCTGGCCGATCCCATGGCTGAAGGACGCGCCACGGCCAGTCGCCTCCACGACGTGTTGGTGCAGCACCTTCCTGCGTTGTCGTCGCCCCGAGTGCTGGACGCCGGCTGTGGGCTCGGAGGCACCATGCTCCTGCTTGCGGAGAGGTGTGGGGCGAGCGTGGTCGGCCTCACGCTGTCAGAGTCACAAGCCGCTACCGCACGCGCCGCAATCGCCGCCGCTGGGCGCGGTGCGACAGTCAGTGTCCTGGTGCAGAGCTACGACGCGCCGCCACCAGGTCCGTTCGACCTGGTTATCGCGGTGGAGTCCCTGGTGCACAGCCCCGAGCCGGCTGTGACCGTCCGCGCGCTGGTATCAGTGCTTGCGCCGGGGGGATTGCTGGCGGTGGTGGACGATATGCCGGACCCTGCCGCCCACGGCACGGCAGACCTGGCCGCTTTCAAGCGAGGCTGGCGGTCACCGGTGGTCTGGACCAGGGAGCAGTATCTCTCGGCCTTTTCAGCGCTGGGGCTGGAACTGCAGCACGACTTGGACTTGTCTGCCGAGGTGCGCCCACGTTCGCTCGCACGCATCAACCTACTGGAGCGGCTCAATCGTTTCGTGCGCGCTGCGCTACCATTTGCGGGCGTGCGGGAAGTGATGGATTCACACATGGGCGGCTTGTCGCTCGAGCGCATGTCGCGCCGCGGCCTGATGCGCTATCGCCTGCTCATTGCGCGCCGGCCTCCATCGCACCTCTTCCACTGAGCCCGAACGCCCGTCGCACCTGTAGCCACCCAGCACCCAGAGCACCCGTCTTCCCTATGTCCACCTCTGCGCTTCTCTCCTCGTATGGCAACCTCGCGGTGCGCGTCGCGCTCAACCTGCAGCCCGGGCAGCGACTGCTCATCATTGGCCCGCTGGCCAACGGTGGCTGCTCGCTCGACGCGGCGCCCCTGGTCCGGGCCGTGGCCGCCAGTGCCTATGACGCTGGTGCCAGCTACGTGGAAGCCATCTGGGGCGACGAGGCCTTGCAGCTGGCGCGCTTTCGTCATGCGCGAGCGGATACGTTCGATCGATGTTCAGAGTGGCTGCCGGACGCGCTGCTGAGGCATGTGGAGGCCGGCCACGCGGTCTTGTCGATCTACGCCAACGATCCAGATCTCCTGAAAGCCGAGGACGCGGCGCTTGTCGGCTCGGTGCAGCAGGTGGTCGGACGCGCGGTACGGGCGTTCCGCGATCAGGTGTCGAAGAACGCGACCAACTGGGCGGTCATCGCCGCGCCGAGTGAGGCCTGGGCGGAGGTCGTGTTCAAGCACCTTCCGCGCGCGCAGCAGATGCCGCGGCTATGGGAGGCGATTTCAACGCTGGTGCGGCTCGACCGCCCAGACCCGATTGCCGCGTGGGAAGCACACCTGGCCGCGCTCGCTGCGAGGCGAGATGTGCTGAACATGAAGCGCTATTCGGCCCTTCGCTATCGCGGTCCAGGTACGGACCTCACGCTTGGGCTGGCGCCCGGGCACCAGTGGGTGAGTGGACGTTCGGTCAGTGCCAACGGCATTTCGTTCTGCCCGAACCTGCCGACCGAAGAGGTGTTCACCATGCCGCACAAAGACCGCGTGGACGGCACCGTGCAATCGACCAAGCCACTGAGTCTTGGCGGCGTACTGATCGACAACTTTCGCATGCGTTTCGAGGCCGGGCGCATCGTCGAGGTCAGTGCCGAGCAGGGAGAATCCATGCTGAAGCAGCTCGTCGCCACCGACGAGGGTGCCGCCAGGCTTGGCGAGGTGGCGCTCGTGCCGCACCATTCACCAGTCGCGCAGTCAGGCGTGCTCTTCTACAACACGCTGTTTGACGAGAACGCGGCGAGCCACGTCGCCATTGGGTCTGCGTACCGCTTCACGGTCCACGGCGGGGAAGCGATGAGTCCGGAAGCATTCGAGGCGGTGGGCGGTAATCGCAGCGCGACGCATGTGGACTTCATGATTGGATCAGACGCGCTGGACATCGACGGCGTGCGTGAGGATGGCACCTCGGAGCCGCTCATGCGAAACGGTGACTGGGCCGACGTTGTTCGCTGACAAGGTCCGGCTGCGGCCGGGCTCAGCCTGCTGAGGACGATGCGCCTTCCTCATCCCACTGTGCTCTTGCTCACTGCCACGCTGCTGGCGGCCGTTCTGACGTGGACGCTCGGCGCCGGTGAGTTCGAGCGCCGGAAGGATGAGTCCACGGGCCGAAACGTGGCCGTGGCCGGCTCCTATCACGCCGTGCCGCCGGCGCCGGTTGGCGTGTTTGCGGCGGCGGTCGCCGTGCCGCGCGGCTTCGTGGAAGCGGGCGAGGTGATTGCTGTCGTACTTTTTGTCGGCGGTGCCTGGATCATCGTCGACCGACTCGGCACCCTCGCCGCAGTGGTGGGTGCACTGCTGGGTGTGTTTGGGAATCGCGGGCTGCTGGCAATTCCGATCGTGTCCCTGTTCTTCGCGGCGATGGGCGCCCTTGAGAACATGCAGGAAGAAATCATCCCGCTGATTCCGGGGCTGCTGATTCTGGGCGCAGGCCTGGGGATCGATCCCTTGGCGGTGGTGGCGATGAGTGCCGGCGCAGCGATGATCGGCAGCGCGTTCGGGCCGACCAACCCGTTTCAGGCCGGCATCGCGCTCAAGCTGGCGCAGTTACCGGCGCTCGAGGGTGGTGCGCTCCGCTTCGGGATGCTCGCCGTCGCGACCGCCGCCTGGATTGCTGCGACGATGCGTTTCGCGGCGCGGCTCCCTGACGGCGCCACACGGCGCACCC